>NZ_KB898169.1:0-157500 GCF_000377465.1 Thioalkalivibrio sp. ALE30
TCGCGCCGAGCGGAGAGGGTTTTCGCGGGATCAGAGGCGCTGGATGTCTGAGCGGAGCCGAAGGCGCAGCGAGTTCAGCGCCGCCCGCGAAAAGCCTCGGAGCGAGGGAAACCCCGGCCCGCGAAGCGGGCCGGGGTCGCGGCAGTCGGGCGTGTTTCTTGGTGACTTCTTTGCACGAGCAAAGAAGTCACTCGGGGCGCGCTGGCGAGTCAGCGCACGGCAGTACGTGGACCGAAGGCACGTAAACACCAGAGGACGAACCAGGCCTAGCCAAAAATCGGCAGGTTGCGGACCGAAGGCACCCTAAACACCGGAGGACGAACCAGGACCAGCCACCACGAGGCAGGCGGCCGACCGAATCCTCCGAAAACGCCGGATGATGATTATGGGGTAGAGGGTGGCGGGCCATCCCCGGGCCGGGCATGGCCGGGAAAAGGGGAGGGCGGCGGGGCGCCGCCGATGGCGCTAGCGCGACGAGCCCAGGGTTTGTTCGATGCGGTCGGCGAGGGCGACCAGCCGCGCCGAACTGCCGGCGGAGTCGCCACCGGCCTTCTGCTGCTGCTGGCATTCCAGCAGCTCGTGCGCCAGATTCAGCGCCACCATCACCGCGATCCGCTCGGCGCCGACCACGCGCCCGCCATCACGCAGTTCCCGCATGCGCTCGTCAATCAGCGACGCGGAGGCAAACAGATCGGCGCGCTCGTCCGGCGGGCAGGCGATCTGGTACTCCTTGCCCATGATGGAGACGCGGACGGGTTCGGACTGGCTCATTCGCTGTGCTCCATCGAGCGCAGGCGCGCGATCATGTTCTCGACCCGGTGGCGCGCCTGCTCGTTGCGCTCCTTGAAGGCCGCGCGCTCGCCCTTGAGCTGGCGGACCTGCTCCTGCAGCAGGTGGTTTTCCTCGCGCAGGGCCGCGTGCTCCTCCAGCAGGCGCGTGATTGCGGTCTCCAGGCGTTCGGTCGGGTCGATCGCGGAATCGTCGTTCGGCTGCATGGCCTCGGTCCCGGTTGGCAGGCGGCCTTCGCCGCAGGGCATGTGATCCATGGAGTCTAGGAGGGCTTCGCGCGAAGCGTCAACTTGGGCCATCTTCTTGCTGGAACACCTTCACTTTTTGCGGGTCGCATACTTGCCGATCCGAGGTTTGTTGCGGCCTGGTGCCCGCGCTGGCCACAATACGGCGAATCCCGTTCCCAGAAAGTGTTGCTGCCCATGACCCAGCCCCCCGAACCCGGCCCCGAAGCCACCGTGATCGAGGGCACGGCCCATAACGGAAAGCCGTGCCGGATCGTCGACAACACGGGGACCGTGCCGCACGCGGAGCTGGAACAGCTGTTGAACGCCTTGATCGAAGAGAAAAGGTTCGGTCTCAATATGCTGTCCTCCACCGGTTCCAGCGCGATCAAGCTGGGCGAGCCGCAGTTCACCCACCTGCAGGTGGGTGACGATCTCTACCGCTTCCTGCTGTTCCCCTACGAAGCGCGGCTGGAGAGCTTCTGATGGTCGGCGACCCAGGCACCGGCAACGCGAAGGCGCAGGACGGACTGGAGCGCGATCCCGTCGCCCTGCGCGAACAGCTGGAGCACGGACTGCGCAGCATGGGTTTCGCGCAGACCCCGGCCTCCGCCCACGGGCTGTTCACCGGCTGCCTGGTGGCGGACCCGGGCGCCGACGTCGACGCCCTGGTGCGCAGCCTGGGCGAGGCCCTGCCGCTGACCGAGGGCGCGGGGGACCGTTTCGGGAAGACCGTGGAGGCGATCCGGCGTGCGCTGCTGGCCCAGCTGTATGACGTGGAGCTGGGCTTCGGCCCGCTGCTGCCGGAGGACGAAGCCATCGAGGCGCAGGCGCAGGCCCTGTCGGAATGGGTGGACGGCTTCATCGCCGGGCTGGGGCAGACGCCGCGCCTGGGCAAACTCAAGCCGTCGGCCGAAGCCAGCGAGATCCTGCGCGACTTCGCCGAGATCGCGCGTA
The DNA here is from genome assembly GCF_000377465.1 of Thioalkalivibrio sp. ALE30. Classification (NCBI taxonomy): domain Bacteria; kingdom Pseudomonadati; phylum Pseudomonadota; class Gammaproteobacteria; order Chromatiales; family Ectothiorhodospiraceae; genus Thioalkalivibrio; species Thioalkalivibrio sp. ALE30. Next base: position 1,971 of record NZ_KB898169.1, read on the forward strand.
TCGAGCTGGAGCCGGACGACGACGAGGAAAACGCCGCCGCCTTCGAGGAACTCAATGAATATGTGCGCGTGGGCGTTTTGCTGATCGCCGACGAGCTGGCCCCGGACGACCCGAAACGGATCCCGATGCAATGACCTCGACGCGACGCAGCCCCCGGCCGGGCCGGATGCCGGAGATCCCCCAGGGCGAGTTCGCCCGGCGCCGCCAGCGTCTGATGCGGGCGCTCGGACCCGAGGCGATCATCGTCGTTCCTGCCGCCCACGAGCGCACCCGCAACCGGGATGTCGAGTATCCCTTCCGTCAGGACAGCGACTTCCTCTACCTGACCGGCTTCCCGGAGCCGGATGCGGTGGCGGTGCTGGTGCCGGGGCGGCCGGCCGGCGAGTACATCCTGTTCTGCCGCGACCGCGACCCGACCCAGGAGACCTGGCAGGGCCGCCGCGCCGGGCCGGACGGTGCGATGGAGACCCATGGGGCCGAGTGCGCCTTTCCGATCGAGGACATCGACGAGATCCTGCCGGGGCTGATGGAGAACCGCGCCGTGCTGGCCGCCCCGTTCGGGCGCGACGAGCCGCTGGATCAGCGCCTGTTCGGTTGGGTTAACCGGGTGCGGGCCAAGGCCCGCAACGGCGTGCGCGCACCGCACGAGTTCGTCGCGGTGGAGCACCACCTGCACGAGCAGCGGCTGTTCAAGAAGGCCCCCGAACTCAAGTTAATGCGCCACGCGGCCGCCATCTCGTCTCAAGCGCATGTGCGTGCCATGCAGGCCTGCCGGCCGGGGCTTACCGAGTTCGCGGTGGAGGCCGAGCTGCTGCACGAGTTCCACCGCTACGGAACCGAGACCGCGTATCCCTCCATCGTCGGTGGCGGCGAGAACGGCTGTATCCTGCACTACATCGAGAACCGCGCGGAGCTGAACGCCGGTGACCTCCTGCTGATCGACGCCGGCTGCGAGGTGCAGGGCTATGCGTCCGACATCACCCGCACCTTTCCGGTCTCCGGTCGCTTCGACGAACGCCAGCGCGAGGTCTACGAGTGCGTGCTGGCCGCCCAGCTCGCCGCGATCGAACAGGTGCGCCCGGGCAACGACTGGGACACCCCGCACGCCACCGCCGTGCGCGAACTGACCCGCGGGCTCAAGGAACTGGGGGTACTCAAGGGTCGCCTGGACAAGCTGATCCGCGACCAGGCCTACCGCCCGTTCTACATGCACCGCACCGGCCACTGGCTGGGGCTGGACGTGCACGACGTCGGCGACTACCGCGTGGGCGACGCCTGGCGCCAGCTCGAACCCGGCATGGTGATGACCGTGGAGCCCGGGCTTTATTTCGGGCCCTATAGCGACGCGCCGAAGGAACTGCGCGGCATCGGCGTGCGCATCGAGGACGACGTCGCCGTCACCCGCGACGGCTGCGAGGTCCTCACTGCCGACTGCCCCAAGACCGCCGCCGACATCGAGGCCTGCATGGCCGGCGACCTCCCGGGCTGGGACTGACCATGCCCGCCCATCGTCTCTTCCGTTTCAGTGAACGGCCGGGAGTCCGGGCCGGTGCGATTCGCCTGCAAGCAGGCTCCTACAGGAAGCAGCATGCACGATCCTCCGTGGGAGCCTGCTTGCAGGCGAATGGGGCGTCGGACCCACCCTTGCGGGGTGCGTCTTGACAACAAACACCTGCGACATCGCCATCGTCGGCGGCGGGCCGGTCGGCGGCCTCGCCGCCTGCACCCTGGCGCGCGCGGGCTATGCGGTCACGCTGTTCGAGCGCGGGGTGCCACCCGCGCCGGATGCACACGCCAACGACACCCGTGGCTATGCCCTGGCGGCCGGCTCCGTACAGTTCCTCGACGATCTCGGGTACTGGGCGCCACTGGCGCAGCGGGCCACCGCGATCCGCTCCATCGTCGTCAGCCGTCGCGGCGGGCTGGGGCGGGTGCATCTGAATGCCGCCGACCATGGCCGCCAGGCCCTCGGGCAGGTGGTGCCGGCCGTCGCGCTGGAGCCGATGCTGGACGCGGCCTACCGCGACGCCGGTGTGGATGTGCGCTACCAGTCCACGCTGGCGGGCGTGGGGGACGTGACGGATGGGCGCCGCGTGCTGCGCATCGAGGGCGCTGAAGGCGAGGACACCTGGGCCGCCCGCCTGATCCTGGCCACCGACGGCATGCAGTCCCCCACGCGCAAGGCCCTGGGTCTGCCGGTGAACCGCCTGCGTTACGCGGCGGATGCCCTGGTCTTTGACGTGCAGCCGGCGCGGCCGCACAACGGCCAGGCCTTCGAGCGCTTTACCGACGAGGGGCCGCTGGCCTTGCTGCCGCAGGCGGACGGGCGCATGAACGCCGTCTGGGTGGCCCCGCCGGAGGCCTGCGAGCGCCGCCTGGAACTGGACGAGGCCGAGCGCCTGCGCGAGCTGCAGGCCCGTTTCGGCTGGACGCTGGGCCGCCTGCGCCCGGCCGGCCGCGTGGTGCGTTTTCCGCTGGAGCGGGTGCATGCCCCCGAGCCGGTCGCGGAGCGCGCGCTGTTGCTGGGTAATGCCGCGCACGCAGTGCACCCGGTGGCGGGGCAGGGGCTGAACCTGTCCCTGCGCGATGTCGCGACCCTGCTGGGCGCACTGCGCGACGGCCGTGAGCCGGATGGCACCCCGCGTTTCGTGGCCGACCCCGGCGCGGCGGCCACGCTCGAGGCCTATGCGCGGGCCCGCCGTCGCGATGTGACCGGGGTGGTCGCCACGACCGATTTCCTGGCCCGCGGCATGCTGCACGCGGCTGGCCTGCGCGGACATGCGCTGGGCGGCGGCATGATGGCCGTCGACCGCCTGCGCCCCGCGCGGGACCGCCTCGCCCGCGCGGCCATGGGCCTCGGCCCATTGCCGCGCCACACGGCTCGCCATTTGGCCCGGCCTGATACGGAGGGCGCGGCATGAGCGCACGCCCCACAGGCGAGGTGCTGGACCTGCTCGTGGTCGGTGCCGGTGCCGTCGGCGGCGCCATCGCGCTGGGCGCGGCGCGCCAGGGCCTGCGCGTGGGGCTGCTGGAGCGCAACGCCGCGCCCACCTTTACTGACGCCACGCCCGTCACGCGGGTGGCCACGCTGAACATCGCCTCGATGGACTTCCTCGCCATGCTGGGCGTGCAGGACGCGCTGGAGGCGCGCCGTGCCCACGCCTTCTCCGGCATGAGCGTATGGGACGCGCACGGGCCGGGGCATATCCGCTTCGATGCCGACGAGCTGGGCGTGCCGGCGCTGGGCTGGACCGTCGAGCACGCGGCACTGGAGGCCGTGCTGTGGGCCGAGCTTGAGGCCGCCGGTGTCGACCTGTGGCCGGAGACCGAATGGAAGAGCGTGGATGCGCGCCCGGATCGGGTCGACCTCTACGGACCGAAGCACGCGCGGCTCGCCTCCGCCCGTTTGGTGGTCGCGGCCGACGGTGCGCAGTCCCCACTACGCCACCGCATGGGCATCCCGGTGCGCGAGCAGGACTATCACGCCCGCGGCGTCGTCGCGACGGTGACCACCGAGCGTCCGCACGAGGACACTGCCTGGCAGCGCTTCGTCGACGACCAGATCATCGCGTTCCTGCCGTTGGCGGACGGGCGCAGTTCTATCGTTTGGTCCCAGCCCGAGCACCAGGCGGACGCAACGCTGGCGCTGGACGACGCCGGTTTCTGCCAGGCGTTGGAGGAGGCGATCGACCACCGCCTGGGCGCGATCACCGCCACCTCCCGGCGCGCCAGCTTCCCGCTGGTGGCACGCCATGCCCGTGACTACCACGCCGGCCGCGTGGCGCTGGCGGGGGATGCCGCCCACACCATCCACCCGCTGGCCGGGCAGGGCCTGAACCTTGGCCTGGCCGATGCCCGGGCCCTGATCGAACGCCTGCATGGCCCCGCCCGCCGCGACCCCGGCGCCGAGACTGTCCTGCGCGCCTACACCCGCTACCGCCGCGCCGAGAACGCCTTCATGCAGCGCGCCATGGACGGCTTCCGCCTGATCTTCGGCACCCACGCCGCCGGCCTCCCCGAACTACGCGGCCTCGGCATCCGCCTGGTCGACCAGGCGACCCCGCTAAAACGCCGCCTCGCCCTGCGCGCCTTCGGCCTCGACTAGCCCCAAACGCGCGGCTACCCAACCGCCGAATCTTCTCCGTCCGCCTTCGCCCCGTAGGAGCCGCCTCGGCGGCGAAGCTCCTGCCAAAGGTCGGCACGGGCAGGAGCTTCGCCTGCAAGCAGGCTCCCACGGGTGCCGTTGGCTGAAGCGGCGTAGGAGCGGGCTTGCCCGCGAAGCCCCCGCCAAAGCCGGGACTCTTCATCGGCGCTATCAGCCTCTTAAACCGCGCGCCGCCACGCGTTCTCGTGCGTGCTATATTGATATCAACCAGTCCACCCACCGGTCCATTAGGGTGCAGCCATGTCTCATCACGAAATCATCGGGGCTCACGATGCCAAGACACACCTTTCCGGTTTCCTCCGAAAGGTGCAGGCCGGCGGGCGTTTTACCATCACGCAGCGGGGCCGTCCTGTGGCTGCGCTTGTGCCACTGGAGGAGGACGATGCGCCCAGGCGTGTGCAGGCCGCGCGGAACCTCCGGCAGCTGATGGCCGAGGCTCCAGCGCGCGGGGCAGTGGATATCAAGGCCCTGGTCGAGTCGGGGCGTGACTGATGGATCTCGTGTTCGACAATTCCATCGTGATGCGCTGGTTGCTGTCCGATGGTAGTCCCGCCGACCAGGAAGTCGCGGTTACGGTCCTGCGTTCCATCGAGTCGGGCGATATCCGTCTGATCGCGCCATCCGTCTGGCCGTTGGAGGTCGCCAACGTAGTCGCCCGTGCGGAAAGCCAGGGCCTGGTGACCGAGGCTGAAACCACGCGTTTCCTCGCGCTCCTGCAGGATCTCATGGTGGCCGTTGACCCCGGCGGCATCGATCCGGTCTTCGGCCTGACGCTTCAACTGGCCAGGCGTTATGGCCTTTCCGCGTACGATGCCTCCTATCTCGCACTCGCACTTCAGTACGGCGCAACCCTTGCCACACTGGACCAGGCCCTTATCACCGCGGCTCGCCGAGCCGGGGTCGCTGTGTTCGCGAGCAGCACCTGACGGTCCAGGCCATTCCGCGCCAGGTTTCGATCCGATCGCCGCAGCCAGCGCCGCAAACCTCAACCGACCCCGGCAACATGGACCGACCCGATCCGCCTCCCCGTCGTCGTCATCCCGGCCGCAGCGCAGCGAAGAACCGGGATCTCCAGCGTCGGAGCGACACCCCGCATTCGCGCTACCACAAATGCTCGAGATCCCGGATAACCGCGATGCGGTTTCCGGTATGACCGAACGAGAGGGATTCCCCTTGAACCTCCGGCCTGCGCCCGGCCAACTGCAACCCTGTGGGAGCGGGCTTGCCCGCGAAGCCCCCGCCAAAGCCTGAAAGCCCTCGAGTCGTCACGACCCACGCTCGTACTGCCGCACCCGCTGTCTGCTTTCCGCAACACTCCTGGCGCGACCCTCTCCAAATCTTTTCTTGTTGCAAAAACCCAACGCATCCGGCCCGACGATCCCGCCCCTTCAGATCCGAGAAATGCTCCAGCGCCCGCAAACCCGGACAAAATAAGCAAAACCTGATCCATTTCTCGCTGTATCCCGCCCGCAGACAATAAGCAGAACCTCATTAACCCAAGATTTCAGCACCTTGCAATCCAATTCGCGCACCCTCGAAGCCTCTGCACGCAAGTCCTTGATCTACCGAAAAGCGCTCCCCGTCACGGATACCCCCGCACTGTGGCAATTTTTTCCCGCCGAGGGGTTGAAACGAGACACCGTGGTGTATATAAAACACCTGTCATTCGCGGCATCGACCGTGGATGCAGGCGTAGAAACGAACACATACCTCTCCTGGGAGATACGCAACATGAAAAAACAGATTCTCGCAGTCGCCGTTGCCGGCGCCTTCGCAGTCCCGGCCTTCGCCGCCGCCGACTCCAACGTCACTCTGTTCGGCCAGCTGCAGACGCAGATCGTCCATCACAGCGCCTCGGGCGATGGCGGCACCTTTGACAGCGGCTTCCGTCAGCACGACGCTGGTGGTTTGGGTTCGCCGCGTGACAACGGCGGTCCGAATCGCATTGGTGTGATGGTTAACCACGATATCGGTAACGGCCTGACCGCTCTGGCCAAATTCGAGACCGACTTCCAGACGGGTGCAAGCACCAACCCCAGCGATGAAGCTGGCTTCAATGGTGGGCAGCGCGACATCTACGTGGGTCTGGACGGAAACTTCGGTCGCGTGATCGCCGGTCGCATGTCCTCTTCCTACAGCACCGCCGGCAAGGACCCGCTGAACGCGACCTTCATGCAGGGCCGTGCCAACGGCGCCCGCCTGGGTGGCGACGGCGGCTTCGGCAACGGTTCCTACGTGGACCGTGGTGTTCGCTACAGCAACAGCTTCGGTATGGTCAGCCTCGACGTGGGGATGTTTATCGATAATGGCGACGACAGCGACACGGCCTTCTCCGGTCGTCTGAATTTTGATCTTGGCGACGTAGACCTCTACGTGGCGCACGCCGATGCCGGCGATTACGAGGGCCGTGACTCTCGTTCGCGCAATACCAAGGTCGGCGCTGATTGGTCCACCGGTCCCTTCCGCCTCGTTGGTGAGGTCGAAGATATCTCCCGGGATAGCGTTGGTGGTCTGAGTACCGACGTCAACACGTATTTCCTGTCGGGCACCTACACGATGGGCCGCAATGACTTTGTTCTGAACCTGGGGCACGCTCGTCGCGATAATGACGGCAACATCGACTACGCCGCGATCGCTGTGAAGCACAACTTCAGCAACCGCGTGATGGCGTTTGCTGGCGTAGGTTATGCCAGCGAGGACGACGGGGCCATCGGTCCGGATACCGGCGACCTGTCCTTCACCGGTGTCGGTGGCGGCATGCGGGTGTCCTTCTAAGGGCAGCCACTGCTTCCAAGCGGTATAACAACAAGTTCGTAGCTTGTTTTGCGGGGCCCCCCAGGGGCCCCGTTTTTTGTGCGTATGTTTCGGCCCCGTTCGGGGCCTTTTTTGTGTTTGAGGCTGGTGGGTTCGCCACCCGGGCGCTAGCTGGCATGTGCCGATCGCAACCATGGGGTCAAACCTTGCCTTTTGCCCCTCGTTCAGGGAACCCACGGGGTCAAACCTTGCCTTTTGCCCCTCGGGGTTCTCGTTCGCCCGGTTGGAATTTCGGGGCAGGCGGTAGGCCGGCAGGAATCAGGTTGTTGGTACGGTCTGATTTAGGTTGTACTAGCGATTGTCAGGGACAAGCTGGAGAGAGCAGGGATGGCTCGATCGGTGCGATTGGAGTATCCGTGGGCGTTGTATCACGTGACGGCGCGCGGCAATCGGCGGGACTGGATCTATCTGGATGACGTTGACCATCGGCGCTTCGAAGAAACGCTGGCGCAGGCGGTCGAGCGCTTCAACTGGGTGGTCTTTGCGTACTGCCTGATGGGCAACCACTATCACCTTCTGGTAGAGACGCCGGATGCGAACCTGGGCCGGGGGATGCAGTGGCTGAATGGCGTTTACACGCAGCGGTTCAACCGCCGTCACCGGCGTGTGGGTCATGTGCTTCAAGGCCGGTACAAGGCGATCCTGGTCGAGCGCGAGTCGTATCTTCTGGAATTGGCGCGCTACATCGTCCTCAATCCGGTGCGTGCGCATCTGATCGACGATCCTGTGGACTGGGAGTGGAGCAGCTACCGGCCCACCGCGGGCCTTTCGGACGCCGTCTCGTGGCTATCGACGGATCGCGTGCTGGACGAATTCGGCCCGGCCGCCTCCCGACAGCAGGCCTATCGGCGGTTTGTCCATGAGGGAATCGGACGCACCTCCCCTTGGAATAATCTGCACGCGCAGCTATTTCTTGGCCCCGAGGCCTTTGTCGAGGCGCGGCTGGCAGGTCAGTCCGGCAGGCTGGACTTGGACCCGGAATACCCCAAGGCCCAGCAGCGGCCTGTGCCGCCGAAGCTCGAATTCCTGGAGGCAAGCTTCCCGAGGAATGAAGCCATTCGGCGAGCGTATGCGTCCGGTGGCTACACGCTGAAAGCTATCGGTGACCATTTCGGTCTGCATTTTTCGCGAGTGAGTCGAATCGTGTCCGCGGGGGCAAAAGGCAAGGTTTGACCCCGTCGGTTCCCCGAGTGAGTCGAATCCTGTCCGCGGGGGCAAAAGGCAAGGTTTGACCCCGTCGGTTCCAGGTTTGACCCCGTCGGTTCCCCGCTAGGCGGGATCGGGGCAGAGTTCGAGGATCTGGTTGAGGACCGCGCAGGCTTCCCGGTAGGTCCCCTGTGGCACTTGTCCGGCTGGATGGGGTGTCGCGTTGCGTTGGCGCCAGTCGAAGGACTTTACCTGGTGGCAGAGGATGTAGCTGGTTCTTGCATCCGGCGTCGTGCCCGCCACCACGGCGAAGGGGTTGGTCGCATTGTAATCGGCAGTGGTCATGGGGAGCCCCAGAACCAGCGAGGTTCGGGCGTTGAATTGGGTCGGCGACAGGACGAGGAAGGAGTGAATATCTCGCATTTCCCGCCCGGCCTGAGAGTTGCAGTCTATCCAGATGACGTCACGGCGCCGGGGTACCCAGTCCTTGGGTACTGCACGCTTTACCATCGTTCATTTCCAATCACGTCCGTGCACATGGCCTCGCCGCCATGCTTGTCCGGGTCGAATCCTTTCAGGCGTTCCTCCAGGCTCATGGATGGAGTGGTTTCCGGACGGATTACGATCTGGTTGCCTTCGACGGAGACGATCACAGATTGGTCCGCCTCCAGTTGCGCTGCGCGCGCGATGGCCGCAGGAAGCCGGACGCCCAGATTGTTGCCCCAGCGCTTGATGTTCAGTCGTGTCTCGGCCATTGCTCCACCCGCAAGATGTATAGACATTGTTTAAACGACTGTATCACCACGGTGTGGGGGCGTGCCAGAGGGGTATGTTCGGGCGGGCGGGGGACATCCCGGATAACCGCGTTGCGGTTTCCGGGACGCTGATCGGGTGTGTCGGCGTGCCATCTGGCGGGTTTGGTCGAAGGGGTGACTCCCGCCGTTGTGGGTGCGTTTCGCGGGGTCAACGCACCCTACGGGCAGTTCTATTCCGTAGGATGCCGATGAGCGAAGCGAATCGCATCATGGGAGCGGGCTAGCGGGCGGGATCGACGCGAATTTCGAGGGTGAGGGTGTCGCGGTCGCGGGTGGTGCGGCGGGAGGCGAGGCCGCGTTCCGTGACGTCGGTTTCGGTGTGGACGCCGCCGAGGGTGTGCCAGGTGCCCGGCTCCAGCGTGAGTTGCGTGTCGATGGCGTCGCGGTCGACGGCGCCGCGCGGGAGGGGACGTTCGTGGAGGTGGGAGAGGGCGACGCGGATGCGGCCGTCGGGCTGGACTTGGGGGCGGACGCGGAAGCCACGGGCGGTGTCCTGCAGCAGGGGTTCGATGCCGACGCCGGCGCGGCCGTGGAGGATGCGGAAGCCGGCGGCGCGGGTCTCGCCGACCAGGATGATGGCCTCGGTGCCTTCCCGCAGGCGCAGGTGCTGGGTCTGGTCGTCGCGGCGGGTGGTGCGCAGCCGCTGGGTGGAGATGCGGCCCTCGGTGCCCTCCGGGCCGCTCTCGAACTCGAGGCCGGTGCCGCGTTCGGCGCGCGGGGCGTCGCGGTGGCGGCGCACGGAGAGGACGAGGTCCTGGGCCGGCGTGTCGAGTTCGGTGACGACTTCGCGGATCTGTTGCAGGGTGCGGGCGTCGGCGCGTACCAGCAGTCGGAAGCCGTCGCCGCGCAGGGTGGCGGTGTCGCCGAACAGGGCCTGCAGTTCGGGCAGAAGGTTGTTCGCCGGTCGGTGTTGCAGCGGCAGCACTGCAACCTCCGCGTGGGTGTCGCGTGCACCGGCGAGGCCGGGGAGCAGGGTGCCAGCCGCCAGCGCGAGGGCGGCTCGCAGGAGGTGACGCCGCTCGGTCATGCCGGGCGGTTCAGACGAGGAGGCGGCGGAGTTCGACGGCTTCATCGCTCAGGCTCCAGTTGGCCTCGAAGTCCTGTACGGCGCGCTGGGTTCCGGGGCGGTCGTCGACATCCCCGCGCAGGATGCGCCGCCCGCCGGCCTGGGTGAGCTGCATCCAGCCGCTGTGGTCGGCGATCGCGGTGACGGTCAGCGGGCTTTCCTCGGCGGCCTCCAGGCGGCGCACCGATACGGCGCTGGGCAGGCGCTTGATGCTTTCCACCAGGCTCGGAAGCTGTTCCTTGAGCGCCAGGTCGTCGTCCACCAGCAGGCGGATGTCGGTATGCCGGTGGCGGCGTGCGATCCCGGCCAGTTCCGCGCCCAGGTCGGGCCCGGCGATCTCGGCCAGCAGGGCGACGCGGGCATGCAGCCAGAGGCGTCGGCGCGTGGCGGTCAGGAGTTCGGCCAGCAGGGCCTCGGCGTCGATCAGGGTCGGGTCGCGTTCGGGGGCGGTCATCGGTGTCTCGCTCGGGTTGCGGATCCTTCCCTCAGCATAGGGGAGTGGGGGTGGGTTCGCATCATTGCGCGGGGTCGTGTTCCCCCCGGGGGGTTAGGGGAGCGTTTCGGGCGCGATTCAGAGACATGAGTACGGTGGAAGAGGCGGATAGGCAAGATCTGTGAGATCCGTGCATATCCCCTGTGGGAGCCGGCTTGCCGGCGAAGCCCCTGCCCGCGTCCGACTTTGGCAGGGGCTTCGCCGGCAAGCCGGCTCCTACGGGGTGGTCGCCAGCGGAGTTACAGTGACTGGGCCGCGTGGGTGTGGGTGGCATGGGAATAGGGCGCCGCCGGGCGCGGGATCGGGGTGTGGATGCGGTGGAGCATGCGGCGGTGGGGGATGCCGGCGTCCTCGAAGGTGTCGCTGATGACGAAGAAGTCGTGGCGGGCGTAGAAGCCGATGCGGCTGTTCTGGGCGTTCAGCCAGACCTCGCGCCAGCCGTGGCGGGCGGCGGCCTGGATGGCGCAGTCCAGCAGGCGCGAGCCGATGCCGTGCCCGCGCCAGGATTCGCGCACGGCCATGCGGCCGATCTGGCCGGAGGGCAGCAGGCGCAGGGTGCCGACCGGTTCGTTGTTCGCCCCGATGGCCAGCCAGTGCAGGGCAGCGGGGTCCAGGCCATCGAATTCCAGGGCCTCGGGTACGCCCTGTTCCTCGACGAAGACCTCGCGGCGGATCAGGGACAGTGCGTCGGCGTCGGCAGGCCAGGTGGCCTCCCGCAAGGTGATGCGATGTTGCATGGGTATCCTCCTCCGGCATGCCGTAAAGGAGAGCCGCGCCCGCGTGTGCGAGCGGTCCAATTGCGTGGCTGGCTCCCCGGCCGTCCTGACCCTGGCCCCGGACGGAAGAGTCTAGTTCAGGTTGCGGGAATCTTCCTGTGAAGGGTTTCCCGGAATGGGGACGGTTCGATGTGCGGCGTGGGTGGTGGGAGATTGGGTTACTGCGGATCTTGCGCGGCGACCGGGATTTTATCGTGAGGCACCGCAAGGCGATCGCCACGGCGCTTCGCGCCTCGCGATGACGGGTAGGGCCTGGGCGCGGTGCCAGAGGCCGGGCGATTGCCGCGGCGCACCGCGCCTCGCAATGACTGGTCGTTGCTGTTCGGCGATCAGCGTGCGCCGATCAGGGTGTCGCGGAAGCGGCGGGACAGGGGGTCTACCGGGTGCAGCCAGATGCCGAAATAGGCCTCGGCGAAGTCGCGGCCGAGGACTTCGACCAGCGCGGTACCGTTTTGCAGCAGGCGGGTGCCGTGGCCCGGGCGATACTCCAGGGCGTAGCGGTCGCCGGCCTCCATGTCGCGGTAGGCGGCGTTGAACGTGTCGAGCCGGTCGGCCAGCGCCGCCAGCGTCTCCGCGTCCTGCTGGTCCTCGAGCAGGCGGTTGCCACTGCGGCGGAAGTCGTCGGCGCTGATCGCGCGCAGGTATTCCAGCTCCAGGCGCTTGGGCACGTCGGCGGTCAGGACATCCTCCGGAGCGACTTCTTCGGGTACGTAGAGCGCCCCGACGTAGACGCGGAACACCGTGTAGCGGTATAGCCGGCCCGCACGCAGGGGCACCGTGGTGTTGTCGATGGTGACCGATTCGGCGAAGCGCACGCCGTCGATCTCGGTGGCGGCCGCGGCCGGGGCGGCGAGCGACAGGGTCAGCAACACGGTGGCCAGAAGCGAGGCCACGAAACGGGAGGGTCGGATACGGTGGATCATGGGTGGGTGCCTCCGGGCTGGGCGGGGATGGTGGCTTGTTCGCGCGCGTGGATGCGTTCGCGCAGGGTGTGCTGGGTGTCGGCGTCGATGGGGAAGCGCCAGATCAGGGCCATTGCCGCGAGCTTGAACAGGACCGGCAGGCCGGCGTAGGCCAGGGCCAGGACGAGCAGGGCGGTGGGGCTGTTGTCGCCACCGGCCGAGAACCCGGCTGCGCCCAGTAGCGGGAAGCTGAGGCCGACGGCCAGCGCGAGGGCCAGCTTGGTCGCCATGCCCCACAGGCCGAAGAACAGCCCGGCGCGTTCGCCGCCGCCATCGGCGGTGTCCTGGTCGATCACATCGGCCTGCATCGCGGCCGGAAGGGCGAGGTCGACCCCGAGGCTGAGCCCGGTCAGCACGGTGATGGCGTAGAACGCCAGCACGTCACCGGTGCCGAGGAACGGCACCCAGATGAAGAAGCTGGAAGCCAGCAGCATCGAGAGCGTCCAGACCCGGTGTTTGGGCAGGCGCCGCGCCAGGCGCAGCCACAGCGGCAGGGCGAGGATGCCGGTGGCGAAGTAAACCAGCAGCAGCGGCCCGGCATGGCCCGGCGCCTCCAGCACGTGGGTGATGAACAGCAGGAAGAGCGTGGCGGGGATCGCGTTGGCGGTGCCGTTCAGGATCCACGCCAGGATCAGGCGGCGGAAGGGGCGGTTACCCAGCAGCAGGCCCCAGCCAGCGCGCCACGGCACGGGCGCGAGCCTTCCGGGGCGTTCCGGCACGCGCCACAGCAGGATCAGGAAGGCGAGCGGCATCAGTACCCACAGCAGCACCGCGAGGGATGCGAGCGCTGCCCCGGCATCGTCCTGCAGGCCGAGGACCGCCGGCAGTGCGGCGGCCGTGACCGTACCCAGTACGACGAAGCCCTCGCGCGCGGCGGTGATGCGCGAGCGTTCGTGGTAGTCGCCGGAGAGCTCCGCACCCCAGGCCGCATAGGGCAGGGCGACCAGCGTCCAGCCCAGATAGACCAGGGTGCTGAACAGCAGCAGGTATCCCGCGCCGGCCTCGGCCGGCGGGCGGAACAGGAACGGCGCGGTGAGCAACAGCAGCGGCACGCCGGCCAGCATCACCGCGCGCCGGCGCCAGGCCCCGGGGATGCGATCGGACAGATGGCCGACCAGCGGGTCGGTCACGACATCCAGCAGCCGCGCCAGCAGCAGGAGCAGACCGACCAGGGTGACGCCCAGGCCGGTGTGCTCGGCGTAATGCGCGGGCAGGAAGACGTACAGCGGCAGGCCGAGGACGGCAAGGGGCATGCCCAGACCGCCGTAGGCGAACAGCCGCGGCCAGCGCAGGGTGTTCACTTCATCGAGTCGCGGGGGCGCTGCTGCCCGGCGGGGTGGCATCGACGGGGCTTTGCAGCACGGCCTGCATCAGGTTCACGCGGGCGGTGTCGAAGCCGACCTCGCAGTACGCGAGGTAGTAGCGCCACATGCGCAGGAAGGATTGTGAATAGCCGAGCGCCTCGATCACCGGCTCCGCCTGGCGCACCTCCTGGTGCCAGTGGCGCAGGGTGCGCGCGTAGTCCGCGCCAAAGAAGGCCTGGTCCGTCACGGCGAGTCCGGCCCGTTCGGCCTCTGCGTTGAAGCGCGGGACCGAGGGCAGCATGCCGCCGGGGAAGATGTAGAGCTGGATGAAGTCGGCATTGCGGCGGTAGTACTCGAAGGCGTGCTCGGCAATGGTGATCACCTGCAGCGCCGCGCGGCCGCCGGGGCGCAGGCAGGCGCGCACCTTGTCGAAGTAGGTCGCCCACCACTGCTCGCCCACCGCCTCGAACATCTCGATGGAGACCACGTGGTCGAAGGTCCCGTCGAGGTCGCGGTAGTCCTGCAGGCGCAGTTCCACGCGATCGCTCAGGCCGGCGCGTTCGATCCGCTCGCGGGCGTAGTCGAGCTGCTCCTGCGACAGGGTGACGCCGGTCACGCGATAGCCGCGCCGGGCCGCCATCTCGGCGAAGCCACCCCAGCCGCAGCCGATCTCCAGGATATGCGCGCCCGGTTCGGCGTCCAGTTGATCCAGCAGGCGGGCATACTTCTGCGTCTGGGCCTGCTCCAGGGCCTCGTCGCCGCGGGTGAACAGGGCCGACGAGTAGCTCATCGTGCGGTCCAGCCACAGGTCGTAGAAGTCGTTGCCGAGATCGTAGTGGAAGCGGATGTTGGCGCGGCTGCCGCGCCGGCTGTTGCGGTGCCGCCAGTGACGCAGGCGGTCGAGGCCGCGCTGCCAGGCCGGACGATCCGCCAGGGCCGCGAGGGCCTGTTCGTTGTCGGTGGCGAAGCGCAGCAGGCTTGGCAGGTCCGGGGTGATCCAGTCGCCGCTGATGAAACCCTCGGCAAAGCCGATGTCGCCGTGGCGCAGCAGGCGCAGGATCGCGCGCCACGGTCGTCGGAAGTGCCAGACGGCTTCGGCTCCGGCCTTGCGCCCGCGCAGGGTGATGCGGTCGCCCGACGGGCCGATCAGGGTGATCTGCCCGGTGTCGATGTCCTTCAGTGCGCGCGAGATCAGGCGCAGGGCCCAGTCCGGCCGGGTGGTTTCGTCCTGCGGGGTGTCGAGGTGGTTGAGGGCCATTAGTCGATCTCCTGTGCGGGGGGTGCGGGCCGCGGGTGGTAGCGCCCGCCACGCCACCAGATCTTCAGCGCCTGCCAGTGGATCAGCGGCAGGACCTTGAGGGTCATCCAGGGTTGTTTCAGGAAGGCGCCCAGCAGGCTGCGGTCGCTGAACGGGCGCAGGCGGCCGTGCTGTGTGGCCGTCAGCATCAGGTCCTGATCCTGGTATTCGTTGATCGCGATCCGCAGCGATGCCCCGGCCTGCGCACGCGGCGGTGTCAGGGTGAAGGCGTAGCGCGCGTGCATGTCGATGAAGGGCGATACGTGAAAGGCCTTCTGCTTATCCTGGCGCACGGGGCAGGCCATGGGCGCGCCGTGCTCGTGCAGCAGGTAGTGGTGGTGCTCGCCAAAGGTGTTGCGCACCTCCAGCAGGATTGCGCGCAGTTCGCCGTCGGCGTGCCAGGCGTACCAGATGCTCAGCGGATTGAAGGCATGCCCGAGGACGCGCGGCATGGCCAGCAGATAGATCGGACCGCCGGCCAGGTCGATGCCGTAATCGGCCAGGTGCGCCTCGATCCAGGGCCGCCAGGGGCGGCCGTCGCGCGGCCCGTGGTCGCGGGTGCGCAGGCTGAACAGGTTGAATCCGTCCAGCGAGAACAGGCGGCAGCGCCGGGCGGTTTCGGCCAGGCGGTCGATGTCGAACAGCGCACTGATGACCGGGTAGCGAAAGCGGTACTGCTGCGGGAAGAACCGCTGATGCATCACCGTGCCGTGTACGAGGGCGGCGTCCATTCAGGTGTTCCGCGATTGCGCCGCCGGCGCCCCGAGCCGGGCCGGGCCGCCGCCGTGAACGGTGGCCTCCGGGACATGACCGGGATGGACGGGTGCATCGGGTGCCTGCGCCGGTTGCGACCAGGGCGGTTCGATGCCCATGGCCTGACCGACACGGACGGCCGAGCGCAGGCCGTCTTCGTGGAAGCCGTAGCCCATCCAGGCCCCGGCGAAATACAGGCCGTCCTCGCCCTGGGTCGCCGCCAGGCGCTGGCGGGCCGCCTCCGCCGCTGTATCCATGACCGGGTGTTCCCAGTGCTGCTCGCCGAGGACCAGGCTGGGGTGCGGGTCTCGCCAGGGGTTCAGGCTGATGATGTAGTCCTGACGGCGTTCCAGGCGATGCAGACGGTTCATCCAGTAGGACACCGAGACGCGGTCGCGGGTCTGTGTGGTCCGCCCGGACAGGTAGTTCCAGGAGGACCAGACCCGGCGCGAGCGGGGCATCAGGGCCGGGTCCGTATGCAGGATGGCGTGGTTGGCCTGGAAGCGGCAGGCGGACAGGAGCCGGTCGCGCGCCGGGACCGCGCCGTTCAGGAGCCCGCGCGCGGTGTCGGCGTGGCAGGCGAACACCACTGCGTCGAACCCGGTGCCCTGGGCATCGGTCAGGACGCGCCACTGACCGGACTCCGGCATCACCGCGCGCACAGGCTGGTGGACAACGCAGCCCGGTTCGAGGCGCTGCGCGAGACGCTCTACGTATTCGCGACTGCCGCCGACCACGGTGCGCCACTGCGGGCGGTCGCGCAGATCCAGCAGCCCATGATTGTGGAAGAATTGCAGGAAGCTGGCGGCCGGGAATTCGCGGATCGCCTCCGGCGGGCAGGACCAGATCGCGGCGGCCATCGGCAGCAGGTAGTCCTCGGTGAAGCCGCGCCCCAGACGGTGCCGGTCGAGGAAGGCCCCGAGCGTGCCTTCCGGGCTCTCGTGACGTTCGAACAGGCCCTTGCCCAGGCGGTTGAACCGCAGGATGTCGCCCGCCATGCGCAGGAAGCGCGGGCGCACCAGATTGCGGCGCTGGGCGAACAGGGTGTTCAGGTCGGAGCCGGCATATTCGACCCCGTCGGGCTGGCGCGAGTAGCCGAAGGACATGTCGGTGTCCTGCGTGGCAACGCCCAGGTCCGTGAACAGCCGGGTCAGCAGCGGGTAGTTGCGTTCGTTGTAGACGACGAACCCCGTGTCGATGGGCGTGGGACCCTGCGGGTCGGGCACGTCCACGGTGTGGGCGTGACCACCGAGTTCCGGTTCCGACTCGAACAGTTGCACCTGGTGACGGGTCTGCAGGATCCAGGCAGCGGACAGGCCGGCGATGCCTCCACCGATGACGGCGATGCGCGAGCGTTTCATGGTGGTGGTTCTCCGGGCCTGAAAGGTGATGGACAACTTATACAATAGCTGTACAATCTTTGTAAATGGTGGCCGAGCGAAAGTTCCCGGCTTTCCTGTGCCGGGGGCGCTTCGCGAGGCCCCGCGTACCAACGGAGACATGGACCGTGACGACAGACGAGAAGACGCAGGCAGGTACCCCCGAATGGCCGCAGGAGGTGCGCGAGGCCCTGGCCACGCACGAGATCGTGGGCATTACGTCCGGCCTGTCAGACTTCCGCGATGCCGAGGCGCTGCTGGAAGCGACGGCCCCGGGTCGCTGGCAGCGGCTGGAGTGGGGCATGGGGTCGGCGCACAACCGCGAGCAGTTCCACGCGCTGCAGCAGGCCACCGGCGCGGCCGTACTGCCGCTGTTCGTCGCGCGCGACGGCGTGATCGGCGGACTGCCCGAGTTGCGCGAGTATCTGGGCCAGCGGGCGCTGCAGGCGCGCGGTGACGGGCCGCGCCCGGACGCGCCGGCGCCGGCCCTGCAGGTCCTCGGAGTGGGCGGCCTGCTACCCTTCGCATTCTTCGGGCTGGGCGCGTGGATGGCCCAGCCCGAATGGCAGGCTTTCGCGCTGGAGGCCCTGGCGCTCTATGGTGCGGTGATCCTGTCGTTCCTGGGGGCGATCCACTGGGGGATCTTCCTGGTGGATCGGCAGCACCGGGTGGGCCCGATCGCGGCCCCGGTGTGGGCGGTGGTGCCGTCCATCCTGGCCTGGCTGGCGGTCCTGCAGCCGCTGCCGGAGGCACTGATGACCCTGACGGTGCTGTTTCTCGGGGTGTTGTGGGTGGATCGGCTGAGCCTGTATCGCCGCGCATTGCCACGGGGCTACCTGGGCCTGCGCCTGGTGCTGACCGCCGGTGCGATGCTGGCGCTGGCCTCCGGCTTCGCGGTCACGCTGACGGCCTGAGCCGGGACAGAGGAAAACGCAAGAATGAGCGAACACAAGGACTCGATGATGGATGCAGACGCCCGGACGGCCGACGAGCCGACGGCCACCAATGCCTCGGGCCAGCCGCTGGCGGCCCCGGAACAGCTCGCCGAGCGCTACCGCGACATCCTCGCCGGCCTGGGCGAGAACCCGCAGCGCGAGGGCCTGCTGGATACCCCGATGCGCGCCGCGAAGGCGATGCAGTATCTCACCCGTGGCTATCACCAGGACCTGGACAGTATCGTCAACGGGGCCCTGTTCTCGTCGGACAACGACGAGATGGTGCTGCTGCGCGATATCGAACTGTACTCCCTGTGCGAGCATCACCTGCTGCCGATTATCGGCAAGGTGCATGTGGCCTACCTGCCGAATGGCAAGGTGATCGGTTTGTCCAAGATCGCCCGGATTGTCGACATGTTCGCGGCGCGCCTGCAGATCCAGGAGAGCCTGACGCGCCAGATCGCCGAGGCCCTGATGCAGGTGACGAACGCCAAGGGGGTCGGTGTGGTGGTGGATGCCAAGCACATGTGCATGACCATGCGCGGGGTGGAGAAGCAGCATTCGTCGATGGCGACCTCGGTGATGCTGGGCGCCTTCCGCGAAGACGGCCGGACCCGGCGCGAGTTCCTCAACCTGATCGGTCGCACGGGCAGCTGACCGTTCCCGGGGCTGCCGGGCGGGGTCACCCCACAAAAAAATGGCCCGACGCGAAGGTCGGGCCAAAGATCGTCCGGACACCCGTGTGATGGAGGGTTCTGGTCCGAACGGCGGAAAACCGGCTGCCGTTGCCACGAGCCGATCATTTCCGCAACTTGTATAAGTGGACAGGGACTGTGGAAACAGGTTCCTGACAGTCGCCGAAAGAATGTGTTGGGCATCACATTTTCCTGTCCCCGGGAGTCTCGATGCGCGGTCTGGAACAGATCCCCTGGTTGTACGACGGCCTGATGGCCGGTGCCGAGCTGCTGGGCCTGCGGCGCTGGCGCCGGCGTCTGGTGGCCGGTGCGCACGGCCGGGTACTGGAGATCGGCTGCGGGACCGGGCGCGACCTGCCGCTGTACGCCGATCCGGAACGGGTCATCGGCATCGACCCGGACCTGGCGGCCCTGCGCCGGGCCCGGCGGCGGGCGCCTTCCGTGCCGCTGGTGGTGGCGCGGGCCGAGGCCCTGCCGTTTGCCGACGGCGCCTTCGATACCGTGGTCTCCGGCCTGGTGTTCTGCAGCGTGCAGGATCCGCCACGGGCCCTCGGCGAGGTGCGCCGGGTGCTGGCGGAGGCGGGCGAGCTGCGCATGCTGGAGCATGTACGTCACACGCGGCCGCTGCTGGCCCGCGCCCAGGACCGGGTGCAGCCGGCCTGGACCTGTATCACCGGCGGCTGTCACCCGAACCGCGATACCGAGGCCGCGGTGGAACAGGCCGGCTTTTGCATCGACCCGGAAGACCGTCTGGCGCGGGGCGTGATGCGGCGCTTCGCCGCGCGGGTCTGTCGTGCGCCCGCGGATGCGTCCGGGCGTAACGCCGGGGATGGGGGCTGAAGGGCAAGGGCCTTTGTTCACCACGAAGGGCACGAAGATACGAAGGAAGGGCAAGGGCGTGTAACCACAGAGGTCACGGAGGACACGGAGAAAGTCGATCGTTGCCGGAACGGGCCGGGTGCTGGCCCAGTAAAGAGAAGGCCCCGGGCATAAGTGCGCCGGGGCCTTTCTGGACGGACAGTTGGTAACGTCTCAGGCGGTCGTGTTGATGTTGGTGCCGACGTTGTCCGGCAGACCCTGAGTGGCGGCCTGCATCTCGCCGATGTCGGGCATGGCCTGCAGCATCGACTGAGCCGCCATCTCCTGCGACTCCATCGCCTTCTTCTGCACGGCCACGTCTTTCTGCATGGCCACCTGCTGCTGGCTGTTCTGCGTGGCCATCGCGGCAATCGCGCTTGCGTCCATCTCGTACTCCCGGTTCTGAATGTGCAGGCCCGTTGCACCCGATAGGGGGAACGGGCCTGCCCCCGGTGACGGCTGCATCCCCGCAGACTTGAGCCCCCGAACCGGATTTTTTTCAGAAGGTTCCTGTTCTACGGCACCATCGCCGTGCGTCCGGGCTCCCCGCCCTTCTCCATACCCTGGCTGGTTCGATCCGCCCTGCCCCTTCCTTCGTATCTTCGTGCCCTTCGTGGTGAACAGCGCCCTTGACCTTCAATGGGCGTTTCGCTCGCCTCGTCCGCATCCTGCCTATTTGGGGGCGATCGCGACCCGCGCCTTCGGGGTGCGCCGTGACATGGGTGCCAGGGTCCGGAGATCCCGGCTCTTCGCTTCGCTGCGGCCGGGGTGACGGGGGAGTGTTGCCCCGTGCCCCGCGATCACCCGTCAGCAACGTCGGCTCCAGCGCGTCGCCCTGTAGTCAGTCCTTCTCCGTGTCCTCTGTGCCCTCCGTGGTGCAATCCGCCCTGGCCCTTCTTCGTGCCTTCGTGTGCTTCGTGGTGAATACATTCAGTCGGCGGGGCGTTACTGGCGCTGGGCCTCGAACTCGATGATCAGTTCGACTTCGTCGCCGACGATGTCGCGGGTCAGGCCGTAGGTCATGCCGAAGTCGGAGCGGTTGAAGCTGCCGCGCATCGACGCACCGAGCACGTACGGCCGGCCGAACAGGCCGCCGAGCGGGAACGGGTAGCGCCCGACCTTGTTGATCGTCACGTCGAGGTGGATGGTGCGGGTCTCGCCCAGCAGCTCGAGCCCGCCGCTCAGGCGCCCGGTGTTCTCGCTGGTCGGCTCGTAGCGCGTGGCGGTAAAGCGCATCTCCGGGTATTCCTCGACGTTCAGGAAGTCCTCGTTGCGCAGGTGGTCGTCGCGCTCGGCGTGGTTGGTGAACACGCTGTCGGTCTGGATGACGAAATGGCCGTCGCCCAGCTCGCCCGTGTCGGGGTCGAAGACGAACTCGCCCTCGGCTTCCAGGAACATGCCCAGGACCTTGGCATAGCCGGCATGATCGACCAGGAAGCCGACCGCGAAGTGGTCGGGGTCGATGACCCAGCGGTCGGCATCGGCCAGGGCCTGCGCGGGCAGCGCCAGGGCCGTGGCCAGCAGGCCACCCAGCAGCAGGCGGCGCAGGCGGGCGGGGCGGCGGTTGTTGCGGGCGTCAGTCATGACACACCTCCGGTCGGTGGCGGTACAGCCAGTGGATATCCACGGCAAAGGACAGGCCCAGAGCCAGCAGGCCGGCCAGGGCGATGGTGATGGCGGCGGGTGCGGGCAGGCCGGGGATCAGGACCAGTAGCAGGACCACGGTCTGCAACACGCAGACGGCCTGGCGGCGCCGGCTGGGCGGCAGCGGCGCGGCCAGCCAGGGCAGGGGGCGGGCGGCCAGCACGAAGGCGTAGCGCATCAGGCCGATCAGGATCACCCAGGGCCCCACCGCCGTCATCTGCCAGACGAGGATCGACAGGGCGAGGATCATGGCGGCGTCCAGCTCCATGTCGAAGCGGGCGCCGAACGCGGTGGCGCTGTCCGTGCGGCGCGCGACGGCCCCGTCCACCCCGTCCAGCACCAGTGCCAGGCCCGCGAGGGCGATCACCCACAGCGCCAGCACCGGTTCGTCCGGGGTGGGGGCGGCCAGGACCAGGCCGCCGAGCGGGGCGGTCAGCGCGGCGCGCAGGAGCGTGACCCGGTTGGCCGGGCCAGGGCCGCGCCCGGCAGACGCCACTCCGGCCGCCGGCGTGCGGCTGGCGAGGATGGCACCCAGCACCAGCCAGAGCGTGACGAAACCGGCGACGGTTGGCAGGCCCGCGTGCGCGTGCCAAACCAGCGCACCGGTTACGGCGAGGCCGGCCAGGCCCGCGAGCAGCCAGTCGGTCGCCCAGACCCGCAGGCCGGCCTGCAGGCGCAACGGGGAAGGCTTGGCAGGGGAAGACTCCATGCGGGGATTGTAGCGCTCCGTTGGCGATGGTCCTGGGGGCGCGCGGGTGGCACTCCCTGGTCTTGCGACCATGCGTGGCACCGGGAGTTGCCGCTTGCTGCGCCCTTCGCCCACACTGCGCGGATGATCGCGTGGCAGCGCACCCCGTTTCCGGGACCCTCCCGGTGAGCACGGCCGGCTCCGAACAGGCCTTCTGGGTCACCGGCCCGGGCACGGGCGCGTTGCGTCCGGAGGCACTGGCGGAGCCGGGCCCGGACGCGGTGCGGGTGCGCACGCAGTTCTCGGCGATCAGCCGCGGGACCGAGTCGCTGGTGTTCCACGGTCGGGTGCCGGAGAGCCAGTATCAGGCGATGCGCGCGCCGTTCCAGGCCGGCGAATTCCCGTGGCCTGTGAAGTACGGCTACATCAGCGTCGGCACCGTTGAGGCGGGTGGCGCGGCGCACGGGCTGGACGGGCAGCGAGTGTTCTGCCTGTATCCGCATCAAAGCGCCTACACGGTGCCGGCCGCCGCGGTGGTGCCGATACCGGATGCCGTGCCTTCGGGGCGCGCGGTGCTGGCGGCCAACATGGAGACGGCCATCAACGCGGTCTGGGACTTGCAGCCCGGTCCGGGGGATCGCCTCGCGGTGATCGGCGCCGGCGTGGTGGGCCTGCTGGTGGCCGGGTTGCTGCGGGCGATGCCGGGCGCCGAGGTCACGCTGATCGACCCCAATCCCGCCCGCGAACCCGTGGCGGCGGCGCTGGGATTGTCGCTCTGTACGCCGGAGGCGGCGCGGGGGAACCCGGAGCTGCAGGGGCTGGACGGGGTGGTGCATGCCAGCGGCAACCCGGCCGGGCTGGCGCAGGCCCTGGACCTGGCCGGGGTCGAGGCGCGGGTGGTGGAGATGAGCTGGTACGGCGACCAGCCGGTGCCGGCACCGCTGGGCGAGGCGTTCCATTCGCGGCGGCTTACGCTGCGCAGTTCACAGGTGGGCCGCATCCCGCCGGAGCGCGCGGCGCGCTGGGATTACCGTCGCCGCCTGGCGCTTGCATTGTCCCTGCTGGCCGATCCCGCACTCGACGCGCTGATCACTGGCGAGGATGCCTTCGCCAACCTGCCCGCGGCGATGGCCCGCGTCACGGGGCCCGAGGCCGCCCGCACCCTTTGCCACCGCGTCCGCTACTGATCTTTTATTTCTCAAGACGGGGAACCACCCGATGTACAGCCTGAACGTGCGTGACCACTTCATGATTGCCCACAGCTTCGCCGGCGAGACCTTTGGTCCGGCGCAGAAGCTGCACGGCGCGACCTACGTGGTCGATGTCACCTTCCGCCGCCGGGCGCTGGACGCGGACGGACTGGTGGTCGATATCGGCCGCGCCAGCGAGGTCGTAAAGGCCCTCCTGGCGGATCTCAATTACCAGAACCTGGACGAGCGCGAGGAGTTTCGCGGCCAGAACACGACCACCGAGTTTCTGGCCCACGCGCTGCACCAGCGCGTGGCAAGCGCCATCCATGCCGGCGAGCTGGGCGAGTCCGCGCGCGAGCTGGATGCGGTGTGCGTAACGCTGAACGAGTCGCATATTGCCTGGGCCAGCTACGAGGCCGCGCCCTGAGCGGAATGCGCGAACAAGGGAAACACTGATTAATGTGCACGCTCGCGTTGGTACCCCAGGTTTTCCGAGACAAGGCGCGGTGCGCAGCCGGTAGTGGTTCTACCGGCAAGCGTCGCAACGCAGGATCGGGGAATCTGGGGTACCAACCCCAAGGGGCTCGGCCGCCCGTTGCTATCAAAAACGGGCGCGCGCACAGCGTTGCGGTTCCCTTGTGCAGAATGACTGCACGGCGGTCACCGCGCATTAAACGCACGCAAAAGCGACTCGAGCGCGAGTGGGCACATTGATCAGTGTTTCCCTAGCGTTCGTGGTCCCGGGGGCGCTGAATCAGCGCACAGGGGGCTATCGCTACGACGCGCGCATGGTCGCGGGTCTGCGGGCGCGCGGCTGGCGGGTGGCGGTCCATGAACTGGACGGTTGCTTCCCGGGGCCTGATCCCGAGGCCGCGGCGGCGCTGGATACCGCGCTTGCGGGCATTCCCGATGCCGGGGGTGTGCTGCTGGACGGACTGGCGGCGGGGGCCTTCCCCGAGGTGCTGGCCCGACATGCTGTGCGCTTGCGCCTGATCTACCTGCTGCATCATCCGCTGGGGCTGGAGACCGGCCTGGCGCCGGCGCGGTCGGAGGACCTGCTCGCGCGGGAGCGCGCTGCCCTCGGGCACGTGCGGGGTGTGGTCGCGACCAGTGCCTTTACGGCGGGGCAGGTGGCCGCCTGGGGCATGCCCCCGGAGCGACTGCAGGCGATCCCGCCCGGCGTCGAGGCGCGCCCGCCTGCGACCGGTCCGGCGCCCGGCGCGCCGCGGCTGTTGCTCTGCGTGGGGACGGTGGTCCCGCGCAAGGGGCAGCTGGAACTGGTGCAGGCCCTGGCCCGGCTTGAGGCCGAGAACTGGCGGGCGGTGCTGGTGGGCGCGCGCGATCGGGATGCGGCGTATGCCCGGCGGGTGGAGACGGCGATCGCGGCGGCCGGGCTGGAGGGTCGCATCGAATGGGCCGGCGAGTGCGACGATGCGATGCTGGAGGGCTGGTACGCGCAGGCGTCGGTGTTCGTCCTGCCCAGTGTCTACGAGGGTTTTGGCATGGCCTACACCGAGGCCATGGCCCGAGGGCTTCCGGTGATCGGGACCACTGGTGGTGCGATCCCGGGGACCGTCCCCGAGGCCGCCGGGCGTCTGGTGCCGCCGGGTGATATCGGGGCGCTGGCTGGGGCCATCGAGGGATTGTTGCGCGACCCGCGGGGGCGCGAACGGATGGGCCGGGCGGCCCGCGCGGCCATGACGGAACGACCGGACTGGGACGGTGCGGTGGCCGCGCTGGAGCGAACGCTGGAGGACTGGCTGCGATGACCGAGACCTTCGACGCCGACTGGCTCGCCCTGCGCGAACCCGCGGATCACGCGGCGCGCTCGGACGCGCTGGTTGCGATGCTGGGCGCGGCGCTGGCCGGCCGGGTGACGGGGGATGCCCTGAGGGTCACCGATCTTGGCAGCGGGACCGGCTCCAACCTGCGCTATCTCGCGCCCCGGCTGCCGACCCCGCAACACTGGCGGCTGGTGGATCACGATAAGGGGTTGCTGCAGCGCGCGGCGGCCCCGGGCCCCGGGGTCGCGCTCGAGCGGCGGGTGACCGATCTGGCGGCAGACCCGGCGGCGGCGCTCGCGGGGGACGAGCCGCTGGTGACGGCGGCGGCGTTGCTGGATCTGGTGTCCGAAGCCTGGCTTGCCCGGCTGCTGGAGGGCTGTGCCCGCCAGGGGACGGCGGTCCTGTTCGCGCTGAGCTATGACGGGCGGATCCGCTGGTCGGATCCGCAGCCCCTGGATGCCGAGCTGGAGGATGCGGTGAATCGGCATCAGCGTTCGGACAAGGGCCTGGGGCCGGCGCTGGGCCCGACCGCCGCGTCGGTCTGCGCGGCCCGGCTCGAGGCGCACGGGCATCGCGTGGAAACGCGCGCGAGCGACTGGCGCCTGGATGCCGGGCAGGCGAAGCTGGGGGCGGCCCTGATCGACGGTTGGGTGGATGCGGCCTGCGAGGTCGTGCCAGATCGCGCGGCCGCGTTGCAGGCCTGGGGCGAGTCGCGGGCACGCGCCCTTGCCCGGGGCGAGGTCGAGCTGGTGGTCGGTCACCAGGACGTGCTGGGATTGCCGCCGGCTTGGGCGCGCGGGTGAATCGCGGGGTTCGGCAGGAAATCCCGGTACCCGTTTCGCTGGACGTTGAACCCGTGCAGGATAGAATCGGACGGGGATAACCGGAAAAGGTGAGGCATGGAACAGGCAGATAACAAGCAGAGAAGTTTCCTGAGTCGCTGGTGGATCCTGATCGTGATCGTGCTGTGGCTGATCGCCTGGTCGGCGCGGGACGTGCTGGCGCCCAGCGTGGAGGCGGTGCCGGAGGACGAAGACGTCGAGGCCGTGGCCGTGGCGGAGGATGATCCGGCGGCCGAGTCGCGCACGCCCGCGAGCCCGCCGCGCGAGGGCCGCCTGTCGGAGGGCGATATGGACCCGATGACCGGCGAGGCCTACGAGCGCGACGACGACACCGGCATGCATCGGCCGATTCCGGACCCGCGGGAGCAGCCGCGCACCACGGCCGACGGCGAGCCGGTGAGCGAGGAGCAGGTCGCGCGCCAGGTGCAGGAGGCGCTGGAGAACGGTCGCGCCGCGTACTGGAGTGACGGGCCGGAGGCTGCGGCTGCTGTCCTGCGGACCGCGCTGGCGGACATTCCGGCGACGGCCGCTCAGCGTGCCGACCTCTACGGCGAGCTGGGCAACGCCCTCTATGCTGCGGGGGATGCCCGCGGGGCCATGCGGGCATGGGACAGCGCCCTGGACCTGCTGCCCGCCGGCGAGCGACGCGTGATGGTCGAGCGCCTGGCGCCGGTGTATGACCGTCACCACCGGGACGGGGCGCGTCACCTGCGCCAGTTCCGGTAGTAGCGATCCCGGGCCGCCGTGCCCGGGCGATCAGAAAGGCCCCGGAGATGCACATCTCCGGGGCCTTTTGTCGTGTGGAGGCGCCGCGTCCGGCTAGTGCTCCTCAAACCAACTGGTAGCGGTGCAGCTTGCGCCACAGGGTACTGCGATCCATGCCGAGGGCGCGTGCGGTCTGCGAGCGGTTGCCGGCATGGGCCACCAGCGCCTCGCGCAGGCGCCGCGCCTCGGGATGTTCGCTGGCCTGGGTGCCATTGGCGCCAAGACTATTCGGCTCGGCACTGGCGGTGCGGCCGTGGTCATGCCCGTTGGTACGCGGGGCATGGATCGTGTCGCCCATGTCTGCATCCACCCGGATCGGCTGGGGCAGGGGGAAGTCGTCGACCTGGCCATCCCGGGCGTGCAGGGTCAGGCACTCGAAGACGTTCTCCAGTTCGCGGAAGTTGCCCGGCCAGGGGTGTTCCTGCAGCTTTTCCTTCAGATGGGGCGCGATGCGGATGCCGTGATGCACCTCGTAGGCCTGCAGCGTGGCCGCGAGATCGCGGGGACGATCGCGTAGCGGCGGGATGTCCACTGTTGCGACGGCCAGTCGGTAGAAGAGGTCGGTGCGGAATTCGCCGGCCTCCACCTGGCTGCGCAGATCCTGGTTCGACGCGGCGAGAATGCGCACGTCCACCTGCCGGGTGGTGTTCTCCCCCACGCGTTCGAAGGCGCCGTCCTGCACGGCGCGCAGCAGCTTGGCCTGCAGCCGCTGACTCATCTCCCCGATCTCGTCGAGAAACAGCGTGCCGCCATCGGCGGACTCGAAGCGCCCGATGCGGTCACTGACCGCCCCGGAGAAGGCACCCCGGGTATGACCGAAGAGCTCGGATTCGAGCAGTTCCTCGGGGATCGCCGCGCAGTTGATCTCGACAAACGGCGCCTCGGCGCGGCGGCTGGCCTGGTGGATCGCACGCGCCAGGCGGGTCTTGCCGGTGCCGGATTCGCCCAGCAGCATCACGCGCACATCGCTGGCGGCGACGCGCCGCGCGAACTGGAGGGTGGGGCGGCAATGGGCGTCATGGGAATGGAAGTGGCTGTCATCGAGTCCGTCCCGACCATCCTCGCTAACGGTCTCCACCGAGGTGGTGCGCCGGCGCTGCGGCTGCAGGGTGATCAGGCGCAGCGCGCGGGCGTCGTCGTTCAGGCGCAGGGGCTGGCTGATGACCTCCAGTGGCAGGGTCTCGTCCTCCAGTTCGGCCATCAGCGAGAAGTGCAGGGCGTGCGGGGTGCGGTTGGCGTCGGCGTCGTCGTCGCCGGCGGCGACGGCGGCCTCTTTCAGATGTGCCTCGAGATTCAGCGACCCGAGCTGGTCCAGGGTCAGGGGGGTATCCGGGGGGATTTGCAGGGTCTGGTGAAAGGCCGGGTTGGCGAACAGGACCCGGCCCCGGGTATCGCTGATGAGGTGTGGATCCCGACTGTGTCGGATGCAGATCTCGGCCAGTTCGGTTGTGGTCATCCCGCCTCCTTTTTCTTGTTGGAGGGGCCGGCGGCAGCGGGACGGTGTTGCAACACCCGGGGCCTCCTGCAACACCCGGGAATCCCCCGTTTCGCCAATCCCTGTCTCGGTTATAGCGCGAAACGGGGGTGTTGCAACAGGTGTGCCCTGAATATCAGCAAATCAGAATCAAGTGATTGATTTATAAGAATGTCACAATACTGGCATATACGTTGCTTGTAGTTCGGCATGAGTTCTTCTACATACTGGGATATGGATACCCGCTTCGGTGGTCATCCGGCTGACACCGGTCGCCGGACCAGGCTCGTTGCCGTTTCCCCCGGCAGTCGGTCGGCTGCGGCCCATCGTTTGCCCGGGCCCCGGCGCGTGCAGGCGCGCAGGCCCGGCACCCCCTCTCTCATCGCGGCATTCGGCGCGAGGTAGGACGATCATGATTGCTCGAGTCTCCCGACGCCTTCTGGCCCGGACCCTGCTGGGTGCGGCACTGGCACTGCCTCTGTGGGGCCTGTCGCTGGTGCATGCCTCCGGCCCCGTCCTCACGGTGGAGCCGGATCAGGCGGCCACCCAGACGGTCAGTGGCACGGTGATTCCCTTCCGCGAGGTCACGCTGACGGCGCAGTCCTCGGGGCGCGTGGTCGACGTAGCCGGTGCCGAGGGCGACCGTTTCGAACAGGGGACCGTGCTGGTAGCGATCAGCGATGACCGGCTGCGCGCCCAGCGCCAGGCGGCCGAGGCCGAGATGCGTACCGCCGAGGCTGCGATCCGCGAGGCCCAGATGCAGTACGGCCGCGAGATGATTTCGCCGCAGTCGCGCAACATCGGGCAGATGCCCGGCATGGGCGTGCCATCGATGTTCGACCAGATGTTTACCCAGCCGATGGGCCAGTTCATGGGCATGGGCGACCCCGCGCTGGACCGACGCACCGATCTCTACTCCCGCTACATCGGCGTGGACCAGGCCCAGGCGCGCTGGGAACAGGCCCGGGCCCGCGTGGCCGAGCTGGACGCCGCCATTCGCGACACCCGCTCCGAGGCCCCCTTTGACGGCCTGGTGATGCACAAGCACGTCGAAGAAGGCGACACCGTGCAGCCCGGGCAGCCGCTCGTCAGCTTCGGCCATGTCGAGTTCCTGCGCATCGAGGCCCAGGTGCCGGTGCGGCTGGTAAGCAGCCTGCAGGAAGACGACTACGTGCAGGTGCGGCTGGATACCGGCGACGAGGTGGAGGCCCGGGTCGCCCGGATCTTCCCCCTGGCCGATCCCCAGCGCCATACCGTGACCGTCAAGTTCGATCTGCCCCAGGGCGTGCGCGGCGGGCCGGGCATGCATGCGGCGGTGCATCTGCCGCAGGCCGGTACGCCGGGCAACCGCGTGGTGATCCCGCGTTCCGCCCTGATCCCGGGGGGCGCCTTGCCGCGTGTGGCCGTGCTGGACGGCGAGGGCCATGTGCGGGTGCGCATGGTGCGTCTTGGGGGGTCGCGCGGGGACCAGGTGGTAGTGACCTCCGGGCTGGAGCCGGGCATGCAGATTCTCGCGCGGCCGGATGCCGGCGTGCGCTCCGGCCAGCCGGTCGGTGGACGCTCTCCGGATGCGGGCGCCGGGCGCCGCGGGGGTGACGCCGATCCCTGGAGCCGCATGTAGGGACGCCTCTCCGGCCCAAAACCGGATTCACAGCACCGGCAGGCGCCCCTGGCAGGCGCACCGGTGGCAAGGCGCCGCCCCTGGCGGTGCCCGGGACGCCAGACCGACAACAGGACCGTTCAAGCTCGATGGCCGAAGACGACAGACAATCCGAGACCGGTTTCCGGCAGAAGCACGGCGACCCCGGCATTGCCGGGCGCATGGCGGCGGCGTTTATCCATTCGCCGCTGTCGCCGCTGCTGCTGCTGGCCAGTATCGCGATCGGCATCCTCGGCCTGATGGTGACGCCGCGCCAGGAGGATCCGCAGATCTCCGTGCCGATGGTGGACATCATGGTGTCCTACCCGGGCGTGCCGTCGGAGCAGGTGGCGAGCCTGGCGGCAAGGCCGCTGGAGCGGCTGATGAGCGAGCTCTCCGGTGTCGACAACGTCTACTCCGTATCGCATCGCGGCGAGGCGATGGTGACCGTGCAGTTCGATGTAGGCGAGGACATGGAGTCCTCGATCGTCAAGGTGCACGACAAGCTGTTTGCCAATCGTGACCTGATGCCGCCGGGTGTGAGCGAGCCGATGGTCAAGGCCAAGGGCGCGGATGATGTGCCGGTGGTGAACCTGACTTTCTGGTCGCACGAGGTGGATGATGCCCTGCTGCGCCAAATCGCGCTGGATGCGCAGCAACAGCTGAACGAGGTCCCCGATACCAGTCAGAGCTTCGTGGTCAGCGGGCGCGAGGAGCGCCTGCGCATCGAGGTGCAGCCGGAGCGCCTGGCCGGGTTCGATGTCAGTCTGGACCAGATCGCACAGGCCGTGCAGTCCGCGAACGTCGAGGGCGCCGCCGGACGCATCGAGAGCGATGGCCTGAGCACCGCGGTGTACACCGGGCGGTTCTTTACCGGGGCGGCGGATCTGGAGCAGCTGCTGGTGGCGGTCAGTGACGGTCAGCCGGTGTATCTGCGTGACGTGGCGGAGGTGACCTACGGACCGGGCGAGGTGGACCGCTTCGTGCGGCACTACTCCGGGCCGGCCGCCGTGGATCCGGACGCGGCGCCGGAGGGCGCGGCGGCGGTGACCCTGGCGATCGCCAAGAAGCCCGGCAGCAACGGCGTGACCGTGGCCAACAATGTCCTCGAACGTCTCGAACGCCTGAAGGGCAGTGTGATCCCGGACAACGTCGAGGTCGCGGTCTCGCGCGACTACGGCAAGACCGCCAACGAGAAGGTCAACGAACTGATCTTCAAGCTGTTCATCGCGACCTTCGCGGTGACCATCCTGGTCGGGCTGTTCCTCGGGATCCGCGCCGCGCTGGTGGTGCTGATCGTGATTCCGGTGGTGATCCTGTTCACCGTGTTCAGCGCCTGGGTCCTGGGCTATACCATCGATCGCGTCAGCCTGTTCGCGCTGATCTTCTCCATCGGCATCCTGGTGGACGATGCCATCGTGGTGGTGGAGAACATCTACCGACGCTGGCTGATGAAGCGCGGCATCGATACCGAGACCTCGGTAGAT
Organism: Thioalkalivibrio sp. ALE30; assembly: GCF_000377465.1. Taxonomy (NCBI): domain Bacteria; kingdom Pseudomonadati; phylum Pseudomonadota; class Gammaproteobacteria; order Chromatiales; family Ectothiorhodospiraceae; genus Thioalkalivibrio; species Thioalkalivibrio sp. ALE30. Next base: position 32,942 of record NZ_KB898169.1, read on the forward strand.
GCGGTGCGCGAGGTCGGCAATCCGACCATCCTGGCCACCTTCACCGTGATCGCGGCGCTGCTGCCGATGGGCTTCGTCTCCGGGATGATGGGCCCGTACATGCAGCCGATCCCGGTGCTGGGTTCCGTGGCCATGCTGTTCTCGCTGGTCGCGGCCTTTGTCTTTACCCCGTGGCTGACCCAGCGCCTGCGCCCCAGCATGGCCTACCTCGAAAAGGCCACCGACAAGGAACACCGCCAGGCCGAGAAGCTGGGTCGGTTCTATCGCACGGCGATCCCGGGACTGGCGGATAACCCCGTGCGCGGCTATGCCTTCCTGATCGGCGTGATCGTGATCTTCTTCCTGATGGTCAGCCTGTTCATGACCACCGATGTGCGCGTGAAGATGCTGCCGCTGGACAACAAGCCCGAGTTCCAGGTGGTGGTGAACTTCCCCGAGGGCACCGCCCTGACCGAGACCGCCACCCTGAGCCACGACATGGCACAGGTGCTGCGCGAGATGGACGAGGTGGTGGGCCTGCAGTCGTATGTTGGCACCGCGTCGCCGTTCAATTTCAACGGCCTGGTGCGCCACTACTACCTGCGCGACGAACCCTGGCAGGGGGATATCCAGGTGCAGCTGGTGGACAAGGGCGACCGCGGCCGCACCTCGCACGAGATCGCCACCGAGGCCCGCGAACGCCTGACCCCGCTGGCTCGCGCCGCCGGTGCGCGTATCCAGGTGGTCGAGATGCCGCCGGGCCCGCCGGTGCTGCAGTCGGTGGTGGCCGAGGTCTACGGCCCCGACGCGGCAACCCGCCGTGCGGTCGCCCGTGATCTGGAAGGCATGTTCGCCAATGCCGAGCACGTAGCGGACGTGGACAGCTTCCTGCAGGCGCCGCACGACGTCTGGCACTTTGATGTGGATCGTGACAAGGCCCTGCGCCGCGGCGTGACCGTCGAGACCATCAACCGCACCCTGGAGACCGCGATCGGCGGACAGATCCTGGGCGACGTGAAGGCGCAGTCGCTGGTTGAGCCGCACCTGATCGAGATGCGCCTGCCGATGGCCACGCGCAACGACATCCGGCAGCTGGAAATGCTGCCCGTGTTTACCCGGCAGGGCGGGTCCATCCCGCTGGCCGAGCTCGGCGAGTTTGTCCAGCGCCCGCAGGACGAGCCGATCTACCACAAGAACCTGCGTCCGGTGGAGTACGTGACCGGCGAGGTGGTCGGCCGCCTGGCCGCGCCGGTGTACGGGATGCTGGAGGTCCAGGAGCAGCTGGAGGACTACCGGCTTCCGGATGGCAGCCAGGTGCAGCCGCACTGGCTGGGACCGCCGCCGAATGACGATTCCACCGCGTTCGAGTGGGCCGGCGAGTGGACGGTGACCTACGAGACCTTCCGCGACATGGGCATCGCCTTCGCGATCGCGCTGATCCTGATCTACATGCTGGTGGTCTGGGAGTTCGGCAACTTCGTGCTGCCGGGCATCATCATGGCCCCGATCCCGCTGACCCTGATCGGGATCATCCCCGGCCACTGGCTGATGAACGCCGAGTTCACCGCGACCTCGATGATCGGCTTCATCGCACTCGCGGGCATCATCGTCCGAAACTCGATACTGCTGGTGGACTTCGGCCGCCAGGCGGTGGACGAGGGCCACGACGTGCGCGACGCGATGATCCTGGCCTGTCAGGCGCGTACCCGCCCGATCATTATCACCGCGCTGGCCCTGCTGGCCGGTTCCAGCGTGATCCTGTTCGATCCGATCTTCCAGGGCATGGCGATCTCGCTGATGTTCGGCACCGTGGTGGCCACCCTGCTGACCCTGCTGGTAATCCCGCTGGGCTGCATCTCCGGGCGCCGCGCCTTCTGCCCGACCAGCCTGGACGAAAACGGCGAGGCGGCTGCGGTGTGCGCGAACGGTAATGGCCACGGCAACGGCCATGGCGGCGGGGCGGCCCCGGCTCCGGGCGCGACCGCCGGCGCCGCGGGCAACGACCTCTTCGGCCCGCGCGAGGGCGGGCCGGTGACCCAGGCGGTGCAGTATGCCGGCCTGTACCTCAAGTGCCTGGCCCTGGCCTTCCTCGAGGGCCTGCGCGATCTCGCGTTCGCCCTGTGGCGCCTGATCCGGTCCTTGCTGGAGCGCCGTCGCGACGGTGGCGGCGGGCCGGGCGGCCCGTCGGGCGGCGGCTCCACCCCGGGCTTCGGTAGCGGTCCGGCGAGTGGCGGGCCGTCGGACACGGGCTCCGGCCCGGCTGCGGGCAAGGCGCAGGACCGCCAATCGGCCGGTCCCGCGGATTCGGAGCCGGTCGCGCAGGCACCCCAACCGGCGGGTCGCCCGGAAGAGCCGGAGCCCGCCGCCGAGCCTTGGGGCACGGCGACCCCGCCGGCGGCCACCGACAACGCGGATGTGAAGGCCGAGGACGCGGCGCCTCCAAAGAAAGCGAAGTCCCGCGCCGGCGGGGCATCCCGCGCGGCGTCGGCGAAGGCGACGTCCGCGTCCGGCGCCACGGAATCGCGGTCTGCGAAGGGCGGCTCCAGCCGCGCGGCCGGCGCGGCCGGGAGCGGTGCCGCGGGTACGAAGACCGCGAAGAAGGCGTCCAGTGGCACGACGAAGACAGAGACAAAGGCCAAGACGCAGTCCCAGGCCAGGACGACTAGCGGCGGCGCGGGTAGCCAGAGCAAAGGGCGTGCGAGCACGTCCGGCCAGGCCGCCAGCGGACCCAAATCAAGTGGTGGCGCGGCGAACAAGCGCACGGCGCCGGCGTCCAACAAGAAGACCGGCGGAACCGCCAAATCCGCCTCGACCAGTAGCAAGACCGGCCGCAAGGAGAGCGGCACCACTCCCAAGGGGGGTGGCAAGTCGGGTACGCCCGGCAAGGGCCGCGCCCGGCGCGGGATTCGACTCAAATGATCACGCAAGCAAGACCTCAAGGAGGTTCCCGATGAAGAAGCGATTCAACACCCGAACGATCGGTACCACGCTGGCCAGCGCCGCTGTGGCATCCGTGCTGGCCCTGGGTGTGGCCCAGGCCGACGAGCAGCAGGGCTACGGCCAGGGTCCGGCGATGGGCCAGCAGGGTCCGGTGCCCGGTCCCTACGGTCACGCCCCCTATGGCCAGGGCATGGGCATGCATCCCGGCGGCGGGATGATGCAGCAACGCGAAGGCTCCGGTGACTTCAGCTTCGGCATGTCCGGGCGAGGCCATGGCCAGGGCTATGGCCGTGGCCATGGCGACGGGTACGGGCAGGGTTATGGTCGTGGCCATCAGGGTTACGGCCCCGGGTATGGCTACGGCCCCGGGTACGGCCAGGGCTACGGTCCCGGCCCGCAGCAGGGCGGCTTCGGCCATCCCGGGATGATGCAGCCGGGCTACGGCATGCAGCAGCGCCCGGGCTACGGCCAGATGCCGGAATTCGATCCGGACAACCTGCCGGAAGACATGCCGGAAGAGATGCGCGAGCGCATCCAGGCGCAGCATGCCGAGCGCCAGGAACGCATGGAAGAGATGCAGGCCATGCGCGAGGCACGCCAGAAGGCGATGGAGGCCGGCCGTGCCGCGTATGAAGAAGAGATGGAGCGCCAGCGCGAGCAACGCATGGAGATGATGCGCGAGCGTCGTGAAGCCATGGAAGAAGGTGGCGGCTACTGATCCGCGGATCAGTCATCGCAGATCGACGGGCACGCAGGCCCGTCGTAGTGGAAGCCAGACGGAGGCGGTTCGCCATGCAGGGCAGGCAGTCCGGTCAATCGAAACGCACGCGAGTCAGCACGATCCCGATGCTCGGGGTCGTGCTGGCTGCGGGGTTCCTGTTGCCGGTCGCCGACCTGGCGGCGAGTGATCGCCACAACCCCTGGGCCTCCGGTTCGCCGGAGGTACAGCGCTCGGCCCCGGAACGCCCGCGCGGGCGCTTCCCGGACCGCGACTACGACCCGTCCCGACGGGCCGAATCGCGGGATGCGCCGGGCCCGCCGCCGCATGCTCCGGGGTACCGGGGCTACGGGCCGCAAGGTCCTTACTGGGCGCCGGGTTCTCCGTCGTTCCACCCCCCTGGCGGGATGCCAGGAGGGTATCCATACGGATATCCGGGTTCGCCCGGGTATCCGGGAATGGGCGGGCCGTTTTCGGCCTTCCCCTGGGGGATGGGCGGTTTTCCGTTCCCCTGACCGGTAAGGCGCGTATTCGGGAAGCCCTCCCCGCGTGCGCGCATTCAAATTGAGGGCATGACTCCTTCAGGAGGTAGCACCATGAACAAGTTCGTCAAGGCAGCAGTTCTCGCCGTTTCCCTGGGTGGCCTGGCCGCCCCGATGATGGCCTCCGCCCAGTGGGGCGGCCCGGGTTACGGGTACGGTCCCGGCCATTACGGCCCCGGCTACGGCTATGGCCCCAGCATGCCCTTCTTCGGTGGCCCGGGCTATGGCCGCGGCCACGGTATGGGCGACATGATGAGCGACATGATGGGCGGGGGTGATTTCGACTTCTCCGCTCGCGGTCGCGGCCATGGCCACGGGTATGGTCACGGTTACGGCGACGGCTACGGCCGCGGTTATGGCCATGGATACGGCCATCCGGGTTACGGCTACGGTCCTGGCTATGGCTATGGTCCGGGCTACGGTCCGCAGGGCTGGGGTCCGCAGGGTCAGATGCCCCAGCAACAGCAGCAGGGTCAGGGCAACTAAGTCCATCCCGCTGTCCGGGCCTGCCCGTTTCGGGCAGGCCCTTTTTCCGGAGTGTTGCGGATTGACGGGCTGCACGCAGCCGTCAATCCGCAATGTTCCAAGGAGACGCCATGCAGACCGTCGTCGCCAATCTCAAGGGCGGTACCGGCAAGAGTACCGTGGCCTTCAATCTGGCCTTGTGGCTGCTGGAAGGACGCCGCCGGCCCCTGACCGTGGACCTGGATCCCCAGCGCACCCTCAGCGACGTGCTGGAGGTGCGGCGGGAGGAGGGCTATGAACCGGCGCTGGACGCGGTGGAGGGCCTCGACGCGGCGCGTGCCCGCGCCGGCGAGTACGACGAGGTGCTGATCGATGTCGGCGCGTCGGACATGGCCTCGCTGATGGCGGCGGTGCAAGGCGCGGACCGCGTGCTGATCCCGGTGCCCCCCAGCCAGGCGGATGTCTGGTCGACGTATCGTTTCGTACAGCGGATTCAGGAGCAGCGTGGATCCGGCGAACGCCCGGAGATCCTGGCATTCATCAACCGCGCGGACACGCACCAGGCCGTGCGCGAGACCGACGAAACCTTCGAGGCGCTGCAGCAGATCGAGGGCGTGCGCCTGCTGAAGCCGCGACTGAAACAGCGCATGGCGTTCCGGCGCTCGTTCAGCGAGGGGCTGTCGGTGCGCGAACTGGAGCCGCGCGGCAAGGCCGCCGCCGAGCTGGATGCCCTGGCGGTGGCGCTGTTCGGGCGGCGGCGCCGCAAAAAACAATAACGATTCGCGCCCGGGGCTGCCGGGCTGCGGACGCGATGGAAGGAGGAGAGCTTCATGCGTTTCATCCGCAATGCACTGGTCGTGATCGGGCTCCTGGCGCTGATCGGCGTGGGGTATGCCATCTTCGCCTTCGAGCCCTACCTGAGCCAGGCGCGGTCCCTGGACGCCCAGGCGCCCAAGGTCTATTCGCAGATGGCCCGGACGGTACTGGAGACGGGCGATGCCGCGGAGGCCATGGTCTACAAGCGCCAGGTGGACGAGGGGCTTGAAGTCGAGGACGTGGAGGATGTGCTGCGCCTGGTGGCCAACGAGCTGAATATTCGGAACGTCGGCGAGTTGCCGATGGGCGAGGAGGTCCGCAGCGTGACCGGCGAGGACTTCCCGTTCCTGAAGATCTACATGTTCTGCGATGTGGCCATCGCCGCGCAGATGGTCCGACACAGCCCGGCGATGGCGGCCTATATGCCCTGCCGGATCGTGCTGCAGGAGGATGCCGAGGGCAATCTGTGGCTGATGACCCTGGACCTGAACCCGATGATCCACGGGGGGCGGCCGTTGCCCGAAGATCTGCACGAGCAGGCGGTGTTTGTGAAGGAATCCCTGGAGGAAATTATCGATCGCGCTGCCGTTGGCGCCTTCTGACGGGGATGGCTCCCGTTTCCATGAAACAGCAAAGGGCGTTCAATGAGTGAAGAAAGTAGCAGCGAGTTTGCAGAGGTCCGTGACGAGGCCGACAAGGCGGATGCCCGTTCCCGGCGTCTGGAACTGATCGTCTACACCGCACTGGTGGCCTTCATCGTGCTGGCCATCTACGGTTTCTGGCTGATCACCAGCCTGACCCGGGATGTGGGCCAGCTTACCCAGGAGATCACCCAGATGACGCAGGTGATGGACCGCGACATGTCCACCATCGCGGGGCATATGGCGTCGATGGACCGGCAGATGACCGACATCAACAACACCATGCGGGTGATGAACGACGAGGTCGCGGTGATCGCCGGCAATACGCAGTCGATGGACGCCAACATCGGCTCGATGACGCGCGATACCCGCGTGATGGCGGGCTCGATCACGGGCATGCAGCAGGATATGTGGAGCCTGAATCGCAATGTGGGCGGCCCCATGGGTATGATGAACATGTTCAACCCATTCACCGATCAGGGCGGTCCGGTCCGGGGTTCCCCAGGGCCGTATTACCCGCGCTGATCGCGCGTTTTGACTGACGGAGTCCGCATGTTCAATCGTCCTGGCCCTCGCGTGCGCAAGCAGCTCAAGCTGCTGAGCGACCGCCTTGCCGAAGAGAATCCGGTCCTGAAAGGCGTGGTCGATCCGTTCCGGGATCTGGACCGGGTCGGCTATGCGGCCGGCCTCCTGGATCCCACGGAGGATTCCTACGCCTTTGGCATCTCCTGGTGGCCGATGATCGCCACGCTGGGCACCTTCTCCGCCGGCAAGTCCACGTTCATCAACGAGTACGTGGGCACGACCGTACAGCGCAGCGGTTCGCAGGCAGTCGACGACAAGTTCACCGTGATCAGCTACGGCGGTAGCGAGCATGTGCAGGAACTCCCGGGGCTGGCTCTGGACGGCGATCCGCGCTTCCCGTTCTATCGGGTGTCTGACGAGATCGAGCGGATTACCGACGGCGGCGGGCGCACGGTAGACCACTTCCTGGCGATGAAGACCGCGCGCTCGGAGCGTCTGCGGGGCCGCATCATCATTGACTCCCCCGGCTTCGATGCCGACGAGCAGCGCGCGACCATCCTGCAGCTGACCGATCACATCATCGATCTGTCCGATCTGGTGCTGGTGTTCTTCGACGCCCGCCACCCGGAACCGGGCGCGATGCGCGACACCCTGGAGCACCTGGTCAACCGCGTCGCCGAGCGCAACGACTTCACCAAGCTGGTGTTCATCCTCAACCAGATCGACACCACCTGGCGCGAGGACAACCTGGAGGAGGTCGTCTCCGCCTGGCAGCGGGCCGTGGTACGCCAGGGCAACGCGACCGGGCGCTTCTACTGCCTGTACAACGAGAGCGCGGCGGTGGAGATCGGCGATCCGCAGGTGCGCGAGCGCTACGAGGAGAAGTCCCGCCGCGATCGCGAGGAGATCCACGCCAAGATCCAGGAGATCAGCTCCTCGCGCTCCTACCGCATCCTGGGCTCGCTGCAGGCCATCGCCGAATCCATCGAGATGGACGCCCTGCCGGCCCTGAAGAAGGCGCTGGAGAAGTGGCGCCGCCGGGTGGTGCAGTTTGATGCCGGGATGTTCGCCGTGGTCGCGGTGCTTTTGGGCCTGATCGGGTACCAGTCGGCAGGGGGCATCGCGCCCTGGACCGACGGGAGCGTCTGGCAGGCCATGGGCGAGCGTCCGCTGATGACGGGCTTCGGGCTCGTCGTGCTGGCGATCGTGCTGGGCGGCATCCACTTCTTCAACCGCCGCTGGCTGGCACGGCGCATCGCGCGGACCCTGCCGACCGAGACCGCCGCCGGGAACTGGCGCGCGGCGTTCGAGAAGAACACGCGCCCCTGGCAGCCGATGATGGGACGGGCGCCACTGGGCCTGGGGCGCCGCATGATCAGCCGCCTGCATCAGCTGCGCGACCGCGCCGAGGCCTATATCCAGCGCCTGAACAATCAGTTCGTGGATGCCAGCCCGGTCTCGCGGCAGGGCGGGCGTGCCTCGGCCACCGATGTTTACCATCCCAGGGAGCCGGAAGCCCCGGCCCCGGAACCGACGCCGGGCACGGATGCGCCCCGCGATTACGCCGAGCCGGAGGTGCCGGAGAAGCGCCAGGGGTAGGAGGTCGAGTGCCTCCTCCTCGCGTGATGGCTCGCAACCACAAGCAAGGCGACCAACCGATGCGGCTTCTGGCCGCAAACGTTGTGCAGGAGGAGAACGATGACCATACTGGCGTGGCTCATGTTTGCGCTGGCCATGATTCTGGTGCCCATCTCGGTATGGGCCAGCATGGCGGCGCTGGGGGTTTGTGCCGGATGTGCACTGATTCGCGACTGGCGCAGGGGGCGTCAGGCGTCGGGGCAGTGAGCCGGATAGACCAAGGGCTTTAACCAACTGGGGACGGATCGCGCAGGGGGCTGTGGCGGGTCCGGTTCCTGTTACCAATGGAGGAGAGAGTAAAGATGAGTGATCAGAAGAAAATGGCCATTATTGCCACCAAGGGCAGCCTGGACTGGGGCTATCCCCCGTTCATCCTGGCCTCCACCGCGGCTGCACTGGGCTATGACTGCGAGGTGTTTTTCACCTTCTATGGTCTGCAACTGCTGCGCAAGAAGCTGGATCTGCAGGTGACTTCGCTGGGCAACCCGGGCATGCCCATGCCGATGCCCATGCCGGTGATGCTGCAGGCCCTGCCGGGCATGCAGAAGATGATGACCGTGATGATGAAGAAGAAGATGGCGGCCAAGGGCGTCTCCGATCTGGGCGACCTGCGCGAGCTGTGCCTGGAGGCCGAGGTGCGCATGATTGCCTGCCAGATGACGGTGGACCTGTTCGATATGGACACCAGCGAATTCATCGACGGCGTGGAATACGCCGGGGCCGCGGCGTTCTTCGAGTTCGCCGGCGAGTCCGACATCTGCCTGTTCATCTGAACCGGCGGCGCGCCTGGCGCGCCCTCAAGGCCCCGCGGCCCCGGCTGCGGGGCCTTTTTCGTTTTCGGGCTTCATGCCGCAGTTAAAAGGACATTTTCACCACGAAGCGCACGAAGGCACGAAGAAGGGCCAGGGCGATTGAACCACGGAGAGCACTGAGAACACTGCAGTTGTTCGGGTGCTCAGGGTGCGTTGATCACAGCGAACCGCATCGCGGCCGGTTCGCCCTATAGGATGGACGTGCTTGGCTGCGATCATCGGCGTCCTGCCCACCCAGGAAGGGATTTCTCCGTGCCCTCTGTGTCCTCCGTGGTAGAAACGCTTTCGACCTTGACCGTGACCTTCTTCGTGCCTTCGTGCGCTTCGTGGTGAATATATAAAGGGATCCTAGTCGTGGCCGGCGTACATGGCCTCGATGGCGTCGGCGTAGTGCTGGGAGATGACCGGGCGCTTGAGCTTCATGGTCGGGGTCAGCATGCCGTTGTCCACCGACCAGGGTTCATGCACTACGTGCACGTGGCGGATCTTGGCGTAGCCGGGAAAGTCGCGCAGCTGGTATTGAATCCGCTGCAGCAGGGCGCGTTCGGCGGAGCGCGGCAGCCGCCCGGAGGCGCCGGGGTCAAGGCCCTGGTCCTCGGCGAAGGTGGTCCAGGCCTCGGGCTCGGGGACAACCAGGGCGGTCAGGAAGGCGTGGCTGTCCCCCACGACCATGACCTGGTCGAACAGGGCGTCCAGGGCGATGGCCATTTCCATGTCCGCCGGCGGGACCTTCTCGCCGTTGGTGAGCACGAGGATGTCCTTCAGTCGTCCCGTTATAAAAATGTGCCCATCGTCGTCGATCCGGGCTTGGTCCCCGCTGTGCAGCCAGCGATCCTCGTCGATCGTGCTGGCAGTAGCCTCCTCGTTCTTCCAGTAGCCGAGCATCACGCAGCTGGAACGGGTGAGCAGCTCGTCCATCTCGCCGATCTTGACCTCGATGCCGGGCAGCGGCTTGCCGATGGAGGCGGGCAGGTTGTCGTCCGGGGTATTCACGCTGACCACCGGGCTGGATTCGGTCATGCCATAGCCGTGCAGCACCGGCAGGCCGAGACCGATGAAGAACCGGGCGATCGGCGGCGGCAGGGGCGCGCCGCCGCAGACCGCGAAGCGCAGTTTGCCGCCCAGGCGGTCCAGGACCTTGTGCGCGACGAGGCGCTCCAGCAGCGGCCACATCAGGAAGCCGGGTGACCAGGACGCGCGCCCTTGCTGATATTCGAAGCGGCGCCAGCCGATGGCCACGGTGGCCTTGAACAGCCCGCGACCCAGCGCGGATTTCTGTTTCAGGCCGGCCTGGATGCGGCCATGTACGCGTTCGTAGATGCGCGGAACCGAGATCAGCACGGTCGGCTGGACCGACATCAGGTCTTCGCCCAGCCCCTGGATGGAGCGGGCGAACGCGACCTCGGCACCGATCAGCATCGGCATGTAGTAGCCGCCGGTGCGCTCCAGCATGTGCGACAGCGGCAGGAAGGACAGGAAGCGGTCGGCATCCGACAGCGGGCCGGCAGTGGCGGAGGCGCAGGCGTTGTCGAGGATGTTGCGGTGCGACAGCATCACGCCCTTGGGCCGGCCGGTGGTGCCGGAGGTGAACACAATGGTGGCCAGGGCCAGCGGGTCGAGGTCCGGGCGGTGTACACGCTCGGGGTCGCCGCGCTCCAGCCAGTTCTCGAGGTCCATCACCCGCTCGTCTTCGGGTTGGCCGTCGGTGTGGCCCAGGCAGACGATGCGCTTGAGCGAGGGCATGTTCGCGAAGTGTTCGGACAGGCGGCGACTGTGCGCGCTCTCGCCCAGCAGGAGCAGGCGCGCCTGGGTCTGGCCGATGATGTAGGCGACGTTGTCCGGGCGGTCATCGGTGTACAGCGGGACGGTGATCAGCCCCAGTTCGGTGGCAGCCTGGTCGAAGGCGACCCACTCGCGCGAGTTGCCGAGCATCAGCGCGACCCGTTCGCCGGGCTTGAAGCCCTCGCGCGCCAGCGCCCCCTGCCAGCGATCGACCATCGCGGCCATTTCACTCCAGGTCGTCTGCTTCCAGGTCTCGTCGGCGGCGCTGAAGTGACGATAGGCCGGCGCATCCGGGCTCATGGACACTCGGGTGCGGAACAGCGCGGGCAGGGTCGGGGCCTGTTCCGGGGTGATGGTGGTCGACGGCATGGCGTCCTCGCAAGCGGGGTTCGGTTGTCCCGGACGTTAGAGGACGCACGCGGGCGGGGCAAGCCCGGTGACTTCAGCGAATCCCTAAGGGATGGGCCACGGGCTGGTAGGCGATTGCGCCCAGTACCAGGCTGAGACCGATCAGGGCGATCACGCCGCCACCGGCCAGGCCCAGGGCCGGGCCGATGTAGGTCAGCCGGCCCATGCGGGTCGGGCCCAGCCAGCGCCGGGTCCAGTCGCGTGCCGAAACGGCGAGGGTCGCCAGCACGGAGACGGTGGCGGCGGTCCCCAGGGACATCGCGAGCACGGCCGCCACGCCGGCCCAGGCCAGTCCCAGCGCGGCGGAGACCGCCATGATCAGCACGGCGCCGGAACAGGGGCGGATGCCGACGGCCAGCACGGTACCCCACCAGGTGCCGCGGTGGTTGGGGTCTACGTGGTGCGGGGTCCCGCAGCCACAGTGGGCGTCATGTTCATGTCCATGTCCATGGGTATGGACATGCTCGTGGTCGTGTCCATGGACGGGCGCGGCCCGATGCGCGCGATGCAGCCGCCACGCGTGACGCAGGGCGCGCGCCATCAGCCACAGCCCGAGCAGCGCGACCAGGGCGAAGCTGGCGATCTCCAGAGTGCGCACCTGGCCCAGGGTGTCCCGCGCCAGCCAGCCGAACAGGCCGATCAGCACACCGACCAGGACGATGGCGGTGACGCCCTGTGCCATCGCCGAGACGGTGGACAGCAGGATGCCGCGGCGGAGATTCTGGGGCTGAGTCAGCAGGTAGGCGCTGATGACGGCCTTGCCGTGGCCGGGGCCGGCGGCATGGAAGATCCCGTACAGCAGGCTGACCAGGATCAGCGCCCCGGCGGTGTGCGCGGTGGGGCCGTCGCGCAGGGCGTGCAGGCCTTCGGTCAGGCTGCGGTGCAGCTGGCGCTGGGTCTGCAGCATCCAGCCGGTCAGGCGTTCCAGGGGACCGGGCGGTTCGGCCAGCGGGGCTGGGGTATCGAGGCGGTCCGGGGCAGCGGGGCTCCCGCGCTCGGCGGGCGTCTCGGTGGGGGCGCCCAGCGGATGACCGGTCTCGGCCTGTGCGAGGCCCGGACCGCTGAACAGCAGGCACAACGCGAGCAGCATCAGCAGGCTCGGGAAGGCGGACTCCAGCAGATGCCGGATTCGATGCGTTACCTGGTCCATAACGTTACTGTATAACACACGAGCGGTCGGGTGGTGTGTGCGCCGTCCGGTTGTGAAGCGGCATCCCCCTCAGTCGCATTCCAGCGTGGCGGTCTCCGCGAAGTGGCGTCCGAGGTTGTCGACCGGGCTGCGATCCTGGCGTTCCAGGGTCGCGGCGTAGCGGATCAGCTGCGGGTCGGGCCGCGGTTCGTCGATCGTCACCGCGCAGCCGGGCCGGTTCTCTACGAAGACGATGTCCTCCGGGTCGTGAAGGATCTCGATCCAGTACTCGGGATCGAACACGCGGTAGCTGAAGCGGTCCCCGGCCGTGATGTCGAGGTCCTCCAGCGGCAGCTCGAAGCGCAGGTGCAGGCGGCGGTCCTCCAGGGTCAGACGGGCGTTGCGCGCCGGCGGGACGTCCAGGTCGCGCTCGCCGGTGCTCAGTTCGGTGAAGTAGTCATGCCCGGCCAGGTTCTCGCGCATCCGTTCGGCGGCGTGCTCCAGGGCCGTGTCAATGTCGGTGTCCCCGTCGAGCTGGCCGGTCAGGTCCTCCAGCAGCATGTGGCTGTAGGTGGGGTCGATGCGCCAGGACTGCTCCATGCGTAGCAGCTCGCCGGCCTCGTTGAAGACCAGTCCCACGCGCAGGTCGATCCAGGCATGCGGGTGGGCGAGCACCCCGGTGGGCAGCAGCAGGCCCAGGATCAGCACGAACCAGGGGCGGATACGCATCGGCTTCAGGTGGCGCGCTGCCAGCGCGTGCCGTCGGGGGTGTCCTCGAGCTCGATGCCGCGGGCCGTCAGCTCGTCGCGGATGGTATCGGCGGTCGCGAAGTCCCGGTTCTTGCGGGCCGCCTGGCGCGCGGCGATGCGTTCCTCCACCCAGGCGGCGAGCTCGTCGTCGCCGGAATCGCCCTGAAACCAGACGCCCGGGTCCTGCTGCAGCAGGCCCAGCAGGCCGGCCCCGGCCAGCAGTTCGCCCTTGCGCCGGGCGCGTTCGGCGTCGTCGCCGGCCGCGGCCAGGGCATCGCTCATGCGGTGCAGCGCGGTGATCGCGGCGGGGGTGTTCAGGTCGTCCAGCAGCGCCGCGAACACCGGGGTGTCGGCGGCGGCCACCGGTGCGGGCTCGATACCGGCGGCGTCGCGCAGCACGCGGTACAGGCCGTTCAGGCTGTTGCGCGACTGGGTCAGGGTCTCTTCCGAGAAGTTCAGCGGGGCGCGGTAGTGGCGCGACAGCAGGGCCAGGCGCAGGACCTCGCCGGGGTAGTGCTGCAGCAGGTCGTGCAGCAGCTGGAAGTTGCCCAGCGACTTGGACATCTTCTCGCCGTCGATGGTCAGGTGGCCGTTGTGCACCCAGTAGCGGGCATAGTGCGTGCCGTGCTCGTGGCAGCTTTCGGCCGCGCAGCCCTGGGCGATCTCGTTTTCGTGGTGCGGGAACACCAGGTCGTGGCCGCCGCCGTGGATGTCGATCATCGGCCCCAGGTGGGCGCGGATCATCGCCGTGCACTCCAGGTGCCAGCCGGGGCGGCCGGTGCCCCAGGGGCTTTCCCAGCCGGGCTCGCCCGCGGCAGCCGGCTTCCACAGCACGAAGTCGCCGGGGTGGCGCTTGTAGTCGGCGACCTCGACCCGGGCCCCGGCCTGCATGTCGTCCAGCGAGCGGCCGGACAGGGCGCCGTACTCGGGGTAGGAGGTCACGTCGAACAGCACGTGATCCTCGGCGACGTAGGCGTGGCCGCGGTCGATCAGGCGCTGGATCAGCTCGATCATCGGCTGGATGTGTTCGGTTGCGCGCGGCTCCAGGGTGGGCTCCAGCGTGCCCAGCTCGGCGATGTCCTCGTGGAAGGCGCGGGTGAAGCGTTCGGTCAGGGCGGCAATCGGCTCGCCGTTGTCGGCGGCGGCCTTGTTGATCTTGTCGTCGACGTCGGTGATGTTGCGCGCGTAGACCACGTGGTCCGGACCGTAGAGTTCGCGCAGCAAGCGGAACAGCACGTCGAACACCACCACCGGGCGCCCGTTGCCGATGTGCACCCGGTTGTACACGGTGGGGCCGCAGACGTAGAGGGTCACCCGCTCCGGGTCCTGCGGCACGAAGGCTTCGTCGTGCCCGCCCAGGGTGTTGTGCAGGGTGAGGGTCCGGGGCTCGCTCATTATTCGGTGTTTCCCTTGCCGTACAGCGTCTCCGGCGCGATCTCGGGGTCGCTGGTGACCACGACACTGTCGTTCTCGACCTGCAGGTAGAAGCAGCTGCGACGTCCGGTGTGGCAGGCCGGCCCGGTCTGGTCGACCTTCAGCAGCAGGGTGTCGCCGTCGCAGTCCAGGTGCAGGGAGTGCAGTTGCTGGACCTGGCCCGACTGCTCGCCCTTGCGCCACAGCGCCTGGCGCGAGCGCGAGTAGTAGCACACGCGCCCCGTGGCCAGGGTCTCGTTCAGGGCCTCGCGGTTCATCCACGCCAGCATCAGGACCTCGCCGGTGTCGTGCTGCTGGGCGATCGCGGGGATCAGGCCATCGGCATTGAGCTTCAGGCGGTCCAGGACGTCGGAGATCGGGTGGCGTTCGCCACGGGGTTCGCCTTCGAGTTGCTTGAACATCGCTGCGTCCGCTTGCGGGAGCGGCGAAGAATAGCATTTTCCCCGGGGCTCCCGAAGCCCGGGCAGGGGCGCGGTGGGTACGGGCCTTGCGCGGCGGCCCCGGGTGGTCGATGCTCGAGGCAGGCAGGTAAGCCAGGCGGATCTCCACGGCAGCCGGGAGGCTAGATGGAGCAAGACAGGCAGAGGGCACGCAGGCCCAGCGCGGGGCGGACCGCGGCCATCATTGCCGTGGTGTATCTGGTCTTCGGGCTGGCATGGATCGGACTGTCCGACCGCGCCCTGCTGCTGATGGTCGACGATGTGGCCTTGCTGGCGCAGTTACAGACCCTGAAGGGATGGGGCTACGTGACGGTCACCGCCGCGGGCCTGTTCCTGCTGGTGTATTACCCGCTGCGGGCGCGCGACCGCGCCTCGCGCGAGGCGCGGCGGCTGACCGCGATTGTCGAGCGCTCGCCGGTGGTCGCGATTGAATGGGCGACCACGCCCGGTTGGCCGGTCACCTTCGTGTCGCCGAACATCGCGCGCTGGGGGATCGATCGCCATGCCCTGTTGCAGGGCGACGTGAATTACGCCGAGCTGATTCATCCCGAAGACATCGACCGGATCGTGGCGGATGTGGCCGCGCACATTGAGCACGGCCCGGATCGCTATACCCAGCTCTACCGCCTGCGCAGCGGCGAGGGTAACTGGCTTTGGGTGGAAGACCGGACCTGGCTGACCCGCGACGAGGTCGGGCGGGTGACGCGCATCCACGGCCTGCTGCTGGATGTGACCGAGCGCCTGCGCGCCGAGCGGGACCTGCGTGACTCGGAGACCCGCTTCCGCGCGATCTTCGACAACGTGCAGGAGGCGATCCTGCTGCAGGATCTGGATACCGAGGGCCTGATCGGGGTGAATGCCGCCGCCGAGCGGATGTACGGGTACAGCCGGGCCGAACTGCTCGCCTGCAGTGTGGATGACCTGAGCGCGGACGAAGGCGGCTACGACGTACAGCGGCAGAAGGCGCTGATGGAACGGGCCCGGCGCGGGGAACAACTGGTCTTCGAGTGGCGGGCGCGCCACCGCGACGGCCACGGCTTCTGGGTGGAGGCCAACCTGCAGGCCACCGAAATCGCCGGCGAGCGGCTGCTGCTGGTGACTCTGCGCAACATCGAGGCGCGCAAGCAGGCCGAGGCGGCGCTGGCGCGCCAGGTGGACCGATTGAGCCAGGCGGAACGCCATGCGGGGCTGGGCAGTTGGGAGTTCATGCTGGAGACCCGCGAGCTGTGGTGGTCGGATCGGCTGTATGCCCTGCTCGGGTGCGATGCCCGCTATGGCACCCCGACGCTGGAGGCCTTCGCCCGGGATTTCTTCGATCTCGACTCCGCGGACGGGAAGAGCTTTTCCGATGCCATGGAAACGCTGATCGCCGGCGGACATCCCGGGCCGCGGCGGCTGTTGCTGAAGGCGCGCCCGGAGGTTCGCGCGGAGGCGTGGTTCAGCATCACCATGGAGGCCCCGCTCGAGCGGGCCGACGGCATGCACTACGTGCAGGGCACGGTGCTGGAGGTCACCGAACTCAAGCGCAGCGAACTGGAACTGCGCGACCTGAATGCCACGCTGGAACAGCGGGTGACGGAGCGCACGGCGGCTCTGCAGGCCCTGAACCAGGAACTGGAATCGTTCTCCTACGCGGTCTCGCACGACCTGAAGGCCCCGTTGCGCGGAATCGAGGGCTACAGCCAGCTACTGGAGGCGGACTACGGCGAGCAGCTGGAGGGCGAGGGGCGTACGTTCGTGCGCAACATCCGCCAGGGCGTGGCGCAGATGAACGAGTTGATCTCCGATCTGCTGGCCTATTCACGTATGGAGCGCCGGCCGCTGGAGGAACGGGAGGTCCATGTGCGCGCGCTGGTGGAGGAGGTGCTCGAGTCGGTGGACCCGAAGCTGCGCAGCCGCGCCGAGGTGACCCTGGAGATCGATCCCGATCTGGTGTTCCAGAGCGACCCCGATGGCGTTGCGCTGATCCTGCGCAATCTGCTGGAAAATGCCTTCAAGTTCAGTGCCGAGCGCGAGACACCGCAGGTGACGGTGCAGGCCGAATCCCGCAGCGCTACACTCGGGATCTCGGTACAGGATAACGGGATCGGCTTCGACATGGCGTTTCAGGATCGCATCTTCGATATCTTCCAGCGCCTGAACCGCGCCGAGGCCTACCCGGGAACCGGTGTCGGCCTTGCGCTCGTGCGGCGAGCGGTCAACCGCCTGGGCGGGGAGATCCGCGCCGAGGGTACGCCGGGCGTGGGCGCCCGCTTCCACGTGGAGTTCCCGCGATGAGCACGGCCGCGCGTCAGCCGTCCATCCTGGTGGTCGAGGACAACCCGGTGGATATCGACCTGATGCGGCGCGCCTTCGAGCGGCGCAACCTCACCAACCCCCTGGAGATCGCGCGCGATGGAGTGGAGGCCCTGGCGTTCCTCGAGTGCTGGGAGCGGGGCGAACTGGCGCTGCCGGCGGTGATCCTGCTGGATATCAAGCTGCCCAAGGTGGACGGGCTGGAGGTGCTGCGCCGGATCCGCGAACACGAGCGTTTCCGCCGCATTCCGGTGGTCATGCTGACCTCCTCCAGCGAGGATCGCGACATCGCGACCGCCTACGACTGCGGGGCCAATTCCTACATCGTCAAGCCGGTGGACTTCGCCAAGTTTGTCGATGTCGCCGAGCAGGTGGAGCTGTACTGGTGCCTGCTCAATCACCCGCCGAGTTGAACATGCGGCTGCCCCCGAAAGAGACCTGATGCGAATCCTGCTCGTGGAAGACAACCCGGCGGATGCCGATCTGCAGCGCCGGGTGCTGGAGCGCGAGGTGCCGGGTGCCGAGGTGCACCTGGCGGCGTCGCTGGCCGAGGCCCGGGGCGCGCTGGCCGGCGCTGCGGGATTCGACTGTGTGGTGGAGGACTTGCGCCTGCCGGACGGGAGCGGCCTCGAACTGATCGGCGAGCTGCAGGCCGCCGGGCGCGACGAGGCGGTGCTGGTGCTGACGGGCCACGGCGAACAGGAGACCGTGGTCGCGGCCTTCCGGGCCGGTGCCGACGACTACCTGACCAAGTCCGATGACTACCTGGAGCGTCTGCCGGCGCGCGTGGTCGATGCCCGTGCTCGCCGGGAACTGAGCGTGGCCAACGGGCACGAGCCGCTGCGGGTGCTGTATGCCGAGCATAATGCCTTCGATGTGGGGCTGACGCGCCGCGAGCTCGCGCATACCGCCCCCCACATCCAGCTGGAGACGGTGCACACCGCGGAGGAGGCCCTGGCGGCGCTGACGCCGGATGCAACCGGCGCTGTCGGCTTCGACCTGCTGCTGGTGGACTACCGCCTGCCGGGGTTCGACGGCCTGGAGCTGGCGCGGCTGGTGCGCGAGGAACGCGGGCTGGATCTCCCCACCGTTCTGGTGACCGGGCAGGGCACCGAGGACCTGGCGGCCCGCGCCCTGCGCATGGGCGTGGACGACTACGCGGTCAAGCGCGAGGGGTATCTGAAGATGCTCCCGGTGCTGCTGGACCAGGTCCATACGCGCGCCCGCCTGCGCCGGGAACAGGCCGCCCTGGCGGCCTCCGAGCGCCGGTACCGCGAGGTGATCGAGCGCGCCGGCGACATCGTCTTCGAGACCGATGCCGCCGGTTGCTGGCGCTTCCTGAATCCCGCCTGGACGGCGATCACCGGTCATGCGGTGGAGTCCGCGCTCGGCGAAGAGATGCTGGCCTTCATGCCACTGGAGGATCGCGCGATGGCGGCGCGGCTGCTGGCCCGTGCCGCGGAGTCCGACGACGGACGGCTGGAGACCGAGATCCGCCTGCGCACGGCGGATGGGTCCCTTTGCTGGCTGGAGCTGCGTGGCCAGGCCAATCTGGATGCCGAGGGGCGGCCGATCGGGTTGTCCGGCAGCCTGGTGGACGTGACCCGGCGGGTCCTGGACCAGCGGATCCAGGAGGTCCGCGCGAACGTGCTCGGGCGCCTGGCCACCGGCGAGCGTGACCCGCGCCTGCTGGAGGACGTGGTCAAGGGGCTGGAGGCCCTGGCCCCGGAGCTGCACGGGTGCATCATGCTGCTGGACGGCGACACCCGGGAGCTGCACGGTGTGGCCGCCCCGCGGGTGCCGGATCCGTTGCGCAGCGCCACCCGCCGCATCCGCGCCGAGCAGGGTCTGGGTTCCTGCGGCGAGGCCGCCTGGAGCGGCGAGCCGGTGATCATCGAGGATTGCAGTGCCCACCCCAACTGGGTCGGGTTCTGCGATCTCGCGCATGGCGCGGGGTTCCGGGCCTGCTGGTCGTTCCCCTTCCGCGATGCCGATGGCAGCGTGCTGGGCACGCTGGGGATCTATGTAGCGGGGGCCCGCGGTCCGCATGCCGGCGAGCGCGTGCTGATCGACGAGTTCACCCAGATCGCCGGCCTGGCGGCACAGAAGCTGCGCGTGTCGCAGGCGCTGGGCGAGCGCGAGCGGGCGCTGCGCACCGCGGCCGAGCTAACCGTGGAGTTGCTGCGCGAGGACAACCCCGCGAGCGTAATCCACCGGCTGCTGGCCGAACTGGGGCAGGAGGCGCATGCCGATCGGGCCTACGTGCTGGTGGCCGAGCTGGACCATGGGGTGCGCGAGGCCCTGGATGTCCATCGCTACTACTGGGTGCGCACGGACACCGATCAGGTAGTGCGTCCGCCGCCGCTGCGCAACCTGAGTCTGGAATCGGTCCTGCCGCGCTGGCACGAGATCCTGCAGGGCGGTGGTGCGGTCGAGGTGCTGACCCGGGAGCTGCCGGAGGCCGAACGCGAGATCCTGGAGGCCGCGCAAAGCCAGGCGGCTTTGCTGGTCCCGCTGTACGTGGAGGGCGAATACCGTGGCTTCCTGGCCCTCGATCGGGTGCGGCGCGCGCAACGCTGGACCGCGGCGGACCAGAGCCTGGCGCGCATCGTCGCGTCCAGCCTGGGGGCCGCGCTGGAGCGGCGTCAGGCCTTGCTGGGGCTGCGGCGCATGGCGGCGGTCTTGGAGAGCACCCGGGACGGGATCATCATCACCGACCTGACCCCGCGGATCATTGCGGTGAACCCGGCCTTCGTCGATATCACAGGCTTCTCCGAGATGGAGGCGCTGGGGCGCAACCCGAGTTTCCTGCAGTCCGGGCGTCACGATGCGGCGTTCTTCCAGCGCATGTGGGACGCTCTCCATCATGAGGGGCACTGGCAGGGCGAGATCTGGAACCGCCGGCGCAACAGCGAGGTGGCCCCGCAATGGCTGAGCCTCAACACGGTCTACGACGAGCAGGGTCAGGCCCTGCACTACGCCGGGGTGCTGACGGATATGTCGGAGCTGCGCCGCTCGGAGGAAGAGCTCCAGTACCTGGCCCGGCATGATGCGCTGACCGATCTGCCCAACCGCACGCAGCTGCAGGTGATACTGGGCCAGGCGCTGGAACGCGCCCGGGCCCACGGCTATCGCGTCGCGGTGCTGAATCTGGATCTCGACCGCTTCAAGAACGTGAACGACTCCATGGGCCACCCGGTCGGCGACCGGGTGCTGGTGGAGGTTGCGCGGCGGCTGCGCGAGGCGGTCGGGCCCTCCCACGCACTGGGCCGTCTGGGGGGCGACGAGTTCCTGATCGTGGCGGAGAATCCGGCCAGTGATGAGACCGTGGCCCGTTGTGCCCGCGACCTGCTGGCCAGCCTGGAGCGCCCGCTGGTCCTGGACGACGGCCGCTCGGTGTACCTGAACGCTAGCATTGGTATCAGTCTCTACCCCGAGCATGGCGCCTCGGTGACGGAACTGATCCAGCATGCCGATGCGGCCATGTACCAGGCCAAGGCCTCCGGGCGCCAGACCTGGAGCGTCTACACCCAGGCCCTGACCCGCGCGGCGGACGAACGCCTGGAACTCGAGAACCGCCTGCGACAGGCCCTGGAGACCGAGAACGGAGAGCTGCGCCTGCACTTCCAGCCGCAGGTCCGCCTGGAGGATGGACAGCCCTTCGGCATGGAGGCGCTGCTGCGTTGGCAGCCGGAGGACGGGCCGATGATCCCGCCGGATCGGTTCATCCCGATCGCCGAGGACACCGGCCTGATCGTCGCGCTGGGCGAATGGGTGTTGCGCGAGGCCTGCGACGCCGCCAAGCGTCTGCTGGATCTGGGGGCCGCGGATTTCAGTCTCGCGGTCAATCTGTCGCCGGTGCAGCTGCAGCGTGGCGATTTCGTGAACCGGGTGGCGGAGATCCTGGCGCTGACCGGCTTCCCCGCCGTGCAGCTGGAACTGGAGATCACCGAGACCGCGATCATGCAGCAGGGCGAGCAGGCCATCGCGCGGCTCGCGGCACTGAAGGAGCTGGGCGTGCGCCTGGCCATCGACGACTTCGGCACCGGTTATTCCTCGCTGGCCGCGCTGCGGACGTATCCGCTGGACGTGCTGAAGATCGACCGCAGCTTTGTCGACGGGGTGGCCAGCGAGAGCGCCGATCGCGAGATTGCCGCCACCATCATCGCCATGGGGCGCAACCTGAACATGCAGGTCATCGCCGAGGGCGTGGAGACCGCCGAGCAGGCCGCCTTCCTGCACGAACGCGGTTGCGCCCTGGGGCAGGGATACCTCTACAGCCGGCCGCTGGAACTCGACGTGCTGCAGGGCTGGATGACCGAGCATGGCGCGCTACCGGTGGACTGACGGCCTTCCCGTGGCGCCGGACGGATGGCTCCGGTAGCCTTTGCGCCGCAGGATATCCGTTACCCCTTGCCCGGAGTTTCCCCGATGGCCGATCCCTCCCGTCCCACTGCGCTGCGTTCGATCACCTTTCACGGGCTGGAGCCGGGGCCGCGCCTGATCGTACTGGGCGCGGTGCATGGCAACGAGACTTGCGGGACCCAGGCCGCCGAGCGGGTCCATGCCGAGCTGGAGGCGCGCGAACGGGATCTGCTGCGTGGCAGCCTGACGCTGGTGCCGCGCACCAATCCGCTGGCCTATGACCTCGGACAGCGCATGGGCGAACGCAACCTGAACCGCAACCTCCGGGTGACCGAGGATCCGCAGGATTTCGAGGACCGCATCGCCAACGTGCTGTGCCCGCTGCTGGCGGCGCACGACGTGCTGCTGGACCTGCACTCGTTTCACACCGGCGGGCAGCCGTTCATCATGCTCGGCCCGCGCAATAACGAAGGCTCGCTGGAGGGCTTCGCGCAGGCGCGCGAGGAGGAGGCGCTGGCGGCCTGCCTGGGGCCGCGGCGCATGGTCGAGGGCTGGCTGGATACCTATGCCCGGGGCGTGGCGGCGCGGATGAAGAACCCGAACGCCAGCCACCGGGCGCAGATCCTGAGCACCGATCCCAGTTACGGGATCGGAACCACCGAGTACATGCGCAGCCAGGGCGGCTACGGCGTGACCCTGGAGTGCGGGCAGCACGATGACCCGCAGGCCCCGGTGGTGGCCTACAACGCGATCATCAACACCCTGGCGCATCTGGGCATGCTGCCGGCGCCGGCCACGCCGGGGCAGGCTGACCCGGAGGTCCTGCGTCTGGTCGAGGTGATCGACCGGGATCACCCCGAGGATCGGTTTGCGCGCGAGTGGAAGAGCTTCGACCCGCTGGAAGCGGGTGACCTGATCGGCGTGCGCGCCGACGGGACCGAGGTGCGGGCACCGGAACCCGGGTTCATCGTGTTCCCCAACCCCAATTCGCTGCCGGGCAACGAGTGGTTCTATCGCGCCGAGTTCAGCGACCGCCGGGTGATCTGAGCCGCGCCTCCGCCCGCCCGGCATGGATCTCGCGCCCTCCGGTGTTGCGCTGCTGCTCCTGGCCGCCGGCTTTTTCGCCGGGTTGCTGAATGCCGTGGCCGGCGGTGGCAGCTTCCTGACCCTCCCGGCGCTGATGAGTGTGGGCGTCCCGCCGGTGGCCGCCAATGCCACCGGGACGGCGGCCCTGTTGCCCGGCTATCTGGCCAGCGTGCTGGCGGATCGGCACGGGCTGCGCGGGGCCTGGCGCGACCTCGGCCCGGGGCTGGCCCGGGCGCTGCTGCTCGCGGGGGTGCTGGGTGGCGCCCTCGGGGCCGTCGCCCTGCTGCTGACCGGCGACGCGGGCTTTCGTGTCCTGATCCCCTGGCTGCTGCTGGTCGCGACCTTGCTGTTTGCGCTGGGACCCTGGCTGCAGCGCCTGGCCGCGCGGCCGCATCCGGGGCCGTTGCGTGCTCTGGGCGCGGGGCTGGGCTGCGCCTATGGGGGCTACTTCAACGGTGGCGTCGGCATCCTGCTGCTGGCGATCCTGCGGGGCCAGGGCATTCCGGATCTGGCGCGGGCCAATGCCCTGAAGAATCTTCTGTCCTCGGTACTGACGCTGATGGCCGTGGTCGTCTACATCGCGGGCGGGCAGGTGGTGGCGACCGGGCTGCTGGCGGTGGGGGCGGGCGCGATCCTGGGCGCGCGTGTCGGGATCATCCTGGTGCGCCGGCTGCCCGAGTCGGGCTACCGCCAGGTGGTGACTCTGGTCGGTGTCGCGGTCACTGCCCTGTTCTTCCTCGAACCCGCCTGGCTGCTGCCACGTCTGTAGGCGGCGGGGCGCGGCCAGCGGGTACCGATCAGCGACTTGGCGTGACGGCGGTTTCGAGGCGGCGGGCGAGGTCGTCCAGTGTGGCGGTCGCGGATTCCGGCAGGATGGCCTCGATGCGAGGGCGCAGCCGGGCCGCCGGGGCGGTCATCGGTTCCAGGGCGCCGTGGCCGTCGACCCGGTTAAGGCGGTGCCAGCCGCGGTCGGTCTCGACCAGGCCTTTCAGTCGATCACCGGTGAAATCCGCGACCAGGCCCGCGAGGGCGGCATGGTCGATGAGCTGTCCCTCGGGCAGCAGCCAGCTGCGGCCGATGTACCCGTCACCGCGGGTGTCGATGGTGACCCACTCGTCGGCTGCATGGGCGGTGTCATCATGCCGGTGGTCGTGGTCGTGGTCGTGGTCGTGGTCGTGGTCGGCGTGCGCATCCGCGCTCGTGGACGCGAGAAAGTCGCGGGCCTCCGGGAACAGGGCGCCGCCCCGATCCAGTCGCGGGCGGTCCAGCCAGTCGCGTTCGATGCGGCCCTGGGTGGTCTCCACGACCAGCGGGCGTGGTGGCGGCATCGCCGCGACGAAGGCCTGCAACGCCTCGCGGTCCGCCTCGCTGTAGAGGTCGGCCTTGTTGGCCAGCAGCACGTCGGCCAGGGCGATCTGGTCGCGCCAGTTCGCGTGCTCCCGGTGGCGCGGCGAGGCCAGGTGGCGGGCGTCCATCAGGGTGACGGTGGCGCGCAGGTCCAGTACCCCGGCGTAGGGCGGCTCGGTCAGGGTGCGGATAATCTGCGCCGGGTGGCCGAGGCCCGTGGGTTCGATCAGGATGCGGTCGGGGCGCTGGCTGCGGATCAGTCGGTTGAGCCCGACGGTGAACATCTGCGCGGAGACGCAGCACAGGCAGCCGCCGGGGATCTCCTCCAGCGCCACGCCGGTATCGGCCAGCAGGCCGCCGTCCACCCCGGTCTCGCCGAACTCGTTGACCAGCACGGCCCAGTGTTCGCCCTCCGGGCGCTGCGCGAGCAGGTGGCGGATGGCGGTGGTCTTGCCGACGCCGAGAAACCCGGTGATCAGGTTGAGCGGGATGTCGTGGTGCCGCTGCATGCTATCCGGCCCCGTTGCCGGAGGGTTCCGGGCTGTCGCGGAGCGTTTCCGGGGCGGTCCCTTCGCTTTCCAGGCTGCGGTACATCGCCTCTTCCGCTTCCTGGTTCAGCACAATCAGGGTGATCCGCCGGTTGATCGCGGCCTCCGGATCGTCGCGGTTGAAGGGCACGCTGGCGGCCAGCCCCACCACGCGGGCGATCTGGTCGGGCTCGGTGCCGCCGGCGATCAGGGCGCGGCGGGCGGCGTTGGCGCGATCGGCCGAGAGCTCCCAGTTGGTGTAGTCCGGGCGCAGCAGGGCCCGGGCGTCGGTGTGTCCGGTGATCGAGACGCGGTTGGGGACCTTGTTAATCAGGCTGGCCAGCTCGCGCAGGATCGCGTCCGCGTGCTCCAGCGGGCGCGCGCTGGCGCTGGCGAACATCGGCCGGTTTTCGCGATCGATGATCTGGATGCGCAGGCCCTCCGGCGTGATATCCAGCAGCAGCTGGTCCTTGAAGGGCTCCAGCGCCTGGCTCTGGTCCAGGGCCTCCTCCAGCGCCTCCTGCAGGGTCTCCAGGGCCTCGCGATCGCGCGCCTCGGCCAGCTCGTCGAGGGTTTCTTCATCGATCCCTGTCGGGGCCTCCATGGCCTCCGGGTCCTGGATGAGCTCCGGCATACCCTCGAAGTCGATGATTGATGGGTCCACGCCGGTTCCGTCGCCGGGCGCCTGGCCCGGCGCAGCGGCTTCGCCCACGAAGGCGGAGGGGTTCTGGAAGTACTCGGAGATCCCGGCGCGCTGGTCGTCGTCCAGCGCAACGAGCAGCCACATCACCAGGAAGAAGCCCATCATCGCGAGCGTGAAGTCGGCAAAGGCGATCTTCCACGCGCCGCCGTGGTGGCCGCCCTGGACCACCTTCTTCTTGACGATGATCGGCTGGGTCTTGTCTTCGACTCCCATGGTAGTGATCCGGTGGCCTTCAGGCCCCCTTCACGTACTCTTCCAGTTCGGAGAAGCTCGGGCGCATCGCGCTTTCCATGGTCTTGCGGCCGAACTCCACCGCGACCTGGGGGCTGTAGCCCTGGACATTGGCGAGAATGCAGGCCTTGATGCACTGCAGGAACTTGGCCTCCTCCTGGGCACGGGACTCGAGGGCGGTCGAGGTCGGCCCGGCAAAGCCGTAGGCCAGCAGAATCCCGAGGAACGAGCCGACCAGGGCAGCCGCCACGCTTGAGCCGATTTCCGCGATGGACCCGTCGAGTTTGCCCATTGTCATTACGATGCCCAGGACCGCCGCCACGATACCGAAGCCGGGGAGGGCCTCCGCCACACGGTGAACCGCGTGGGCCGGTTGGTGCGATTCCTCGTGGTGGGTCTCGAGGTCCAGGTCCATCAGGGCATCGAGCTCATGCGGGTTCATGCTGCCGGAGATGATCAGGCGCATGTAGTCGGTGATGAACTCCATCGCGTGGTGATCCTGCAGGATCCGGGGATGGGCCTTGAAGACCTCGCTTTCTTCCGGCTCCTCGATGTCGGCTTCCACCGCCATCAGGCCCTCTTTGCGGGCCTTGGTGAACAGCTTGTACATCATGGCCAGCAGGTCGAGATAGTCGTCCGACTTGTACTTGCTGCCCTTCATCAGGCTGGGGATGGACTTGAAGACGGTGAAGACGACGCGGGGCGGGTTGGCGATCAGAAATGCCCCGAGCGCCGCGCCCCCGATGATCCAGTACTCGTAGGGTTGCCACATGACCCGGAGGTCGCCGCCATGAAAGTAGTATCCACCGAAGACCGAAGAAAAAACGATGACGATACCCAGAAAATACTTCACGGACCGCGACCCCACATTTCTGAAGCGCCATGTCGGACAGGGTATCCGCCCGCATGCGTTGCTATAGTTGACGGGCTTTACGATAACGACTCCCCTGCGCGAGGTACAGCATGTCCCTGGACAAGGACGCGCCCTACATGGAAGAGGCCGCGCGCCTGGCGGCGCTGGAATGGCCGATTCTCGAAGCCAGCGATGCGGTGTTTGCGGACCCGGATGCCCTGGTGAATCGGTCCCTGCGCGAACTGGCGCGCTACGCCGAGCGCGATCCCGGCCTGAGCCTGCGCCTGGTGCGGCGGGCCAACGCCTCGCGTCGCGGTCTGCGCCAGGAGGTGCACTCGGTGGGCGACGCGATTTCCATGCTGGGCCTGGAGAACGTGCACCGGGAGGCGGCCGAGGCCCCGCGCGTCGCGGATGTGGTCACAAGACCCCAGGCCTATCGCGAACTCGCGGCGCAGTCGCGGCTGGCGGCAATGATCGCAGGCGAGATTGCGCACAAGCGCCACGACACCGAGCCGGGCGAGGTGGCCCTGGCGGCCCTGCTGAATCAGCTGGGCCTTCTGGCGTTGCTGGCCGAGGGCGAGCCGCGCCTGGATCGGCTGCTCGAGATGCTGGAGCTCAGCGCCCTGCCGGACGAGGCCAGCTACGCCGCCCTGGGGTATGCGACAGACGACCTGTCGCGCGCCATGGCGGAGCAGATGGCCCTGCCGGAACTGGTACAGGGCACGCTGCGCGCGGTCAACGCGGCCCATCACCGGGCCTATGAGGTCATGGTCGCGAGCGCCGTGGCCTGGCAGGTCTTCCGCGGCATGGACACCGCGCGCGGCGATCGCGACCTTGGACTGCTGGCCGGTCTGATGGGGCTGACGGACAAGGAGGCCGCGGACCGCGTGGGCGCGGTCATCGAGCGTTTCAACGAGGATGTCGCCGTCTATCAGCGGCCGCCGCTGGACCCGCAGACCCCCGGTCGCGTCTGGCTGGGCGAGCGCTATCGCCCGCGCCTGGCCCTGATGCCGCGGGCCGACCTGCTGGAGACCGGGCTCCGCGCCCTCGAACAGGAAACGAATCGCGAGGCCCGGATACGCCGGATGCTGCGAGTGATGCAGTTCGGCGTGGGGTTGAACCGGGTGGTGTTCGCCCGCCTGTCCCGCGATGGCGAGAGCCTGCGCGCCGAGCACCTGGTCGGGACCCTGCACGAACCGGAGTTCAGCCACTTCGTGATCAACCGGTCCGCGCTCGGACCGCTGGGTCGGGTCCTGGAGGAGGACGCCGCCCAGTGGTGGGATCGCCGACGCATCCATGACGAGATGCCGGCGGCTGTCCGCCGCCTGACCGGCGGGGTGGACTGTCTGGTCGCCCGGTTGTGCGACGGCGACCGCGTGCTGGGCATGGTCTATGCCGACCGGCGTGCGCGTGATCTGGATCTGACCCCGGTCGCCTTCGAGGGGTTTCGCCGCGTGCTGGCCGCGGCCGCGCGTCCTGTCGGCCCCTGAGTACTCCCCGGGGCGGGGCGCGGGGTGGTGGCTCAAGTCTGTCGCGGGATGGTCGATACATGTACAGGGTCGTATATAGGCGATCATAATCCGCAGCATTCGCGAGGGGTTGGCCACGGCGTATGGCTGATCCCACGGGCCCCGAGCCCGTGGAACAATCAAAAGGACGTACGACATGCGCAAGAACCTGCCCGTCACCCAGACGGAGTACTCGATTGATCAGCACGGTGACCTGATTTCGGCCACCGACGAGAAGGGGCGTATTCGCTACGCCAACAGTGATTTCGTCGAGGTCAGCGGTTTCGTCTGCGAGGAACTGGAGGGTGCCGCCCATAACATCGTCCGCCACCCGGATATGCCCGAGGCCGCCTACGCGAACATGTGGGAGACCCTGAAGGCCGACCGGGCCTGGATGGGCATCGTCAAGAACCGCCGCAAGGACGGGGACCACTACTGGGTGGACGCCTTTGTGACCCCCGCCTACGAGCACGGCCGCAAGACCGGCTACGAGTCGGTGCGGGCGATCCCCGAGCGCGAGCATGTCGCCCGTGCGGAGAAGGTGTATGCCGCGATCAACCGGGGCCGGAGCTTCGCTCGGCGCTGGTACCACGGCCTCACCTGCCGCCTCGCCGGGACCTGGATCGTCGGCTTCCTGTTGGCGCTGGCGGTCGTGTTTCTGGCGTCCTCGCCACTCGTGCAGGCGGGCCTGCTGGTATTGATCTTTGCCGCCGGCGGCATCGCGTCGCTGGCGTTCACGTCCGGTATCCGCCAGGCGGTCAATCGAGCCCGGGAGCAGTTCGACAACCCGGTAATGGAGGCCATCTACACCGGGCGCCGCGATGACAGCGCTTCGCTGGAGCTGGTGCAGCAGTTCGGCGAGGCGAAGCTGCGCACCGTGCTGGGCCGGATCGAGGACAAGGCCGACGCGGTGAACGACGATGCCCATGCCATGGCCAGCAGCGTGGAGCAGACCGCCTCCGGCGTGGAGCGCCAGCAAAACGAGATCGACCAGGTCGCCACCGCGATGAACGAGATGACCTCGACCATCCAGGAGATGGCGAGCAATTCCGCGCGCGCGGCCGAGGCCGCCAACAACGCCGAGAAGGAGACCGGCGCCGGGCAGGATGTCGTGAACGGTACAGTGTCCGTGATCAATCGCATGGCGGCGGAGGTGGAATCCACCGCCGAGAAGCTGGGCAAGCTCGAGGCCAGCACCGAGGAGATCGACAAGATCCTGAGCGTGATCCGCGAGATCGCCGAGCAGACCAACCTGCTGGCGCTGAATGCCGCGATCGAGGCCGCGCGCGCCGGCGAGCACGGCCGCGGTTTCGCGGTGGTGGCCGACGAGGTGCGCTCGCTGTCGCAGCGCACCGACGAGTCCACCGTGACCATCCGCAACATGATCGAGACCCTGCAAAACGGTGCGCGCGAGGCGATGTCCGCGATGCGGGCCAGTCAGGAGCAGGCCGCCGACGGGGTGGAAAAGGCGCAGGCGGCGGGCGACTCGCTGACCACGATCCGCGAGGCCGTGGCCCAGATCACCGAGATGAATACCCAGATCGCCACGGCCGTCGAAGAACAAAGCGCGGTCTCCGAGGAGATCAACCGCAACGTCACCTCCATCCGTGATGTGGCCAGCGAAACCGGATCGGTCTCGGTGCACGCGCGCGACGCCAGTGCCCGCATGCAGGCCGAGGCCGCCGAGCTGAAAGCGCTGATCCAGCGGTTTGAACAAAAGGCTGGCTAGAATTTTACTTTTCCGGGTTGCGCCATTGAATATGCGCAATTACAATCTCGCCCATCTTGAGTAGCAGAGGTCTGTCAATGGACTGTTGTCGATGGATGCATGAACGTCGGGCCGGTGGCCGGTACGAGCGTGCATATCGTTGCCAGCGGGGTCCCGCCACCCGGTAATGCGGTGGTGTCTCCCCGGTGTCAGCGATATGCGTGACTCCGGGGGGGTGACAGAACGCCTTTCCCCTATCGCCCCTCGCGGGCGCCTCCCCAACCCCGAAGCCTTTCCCTGCGCCCGCTCGTGTGCGCGGCGCGTGGGCTCCCATGCCATTCGATTTGTCCTGCCTCTGCCCGGATGCCGGGCCGGTGCGTGCATTGCTGTGCGCGTAACGGATATGGATCACACCCATGAACACCCAGCAGGAGGCCGCCATGCCAGCGCCTGTAGACGACGACCCCGGGTCTAGCCCGGAAATTCACTGCGGGGCAGTGAGCAAAGTAAAAGTGTGTTCGGCTCGCTGATGGGGGTTTTGTAAAAGACCGCCACCAGCGGTCACGGGATTCTTTTGCCTTTTGTGATGCTCCGCGTGCGTTTTTGTTTTTTAAGCACAAGGAGCATTGCAATGAACGACAAGATCCTGGAAATGATTCATGCCGGCGACGTGGGCGCTGCCCGCGACGAGATGATCCATCCGGTGCCGGCCATCACCGCCAATCGCCTGTCCGAGCTGGACCCGCGTTCGCGCTGGGTGATTCTGGAGGGCGTGGATACCAACGAGCGCCGCGCCATCTTCCTGGCGATGGACGACGAAGAGCAGGCGATCCTGTTCGAGCACACGCCCGAGCCGGAGGCGCGTGAGCTGGTTCAGGGCCTGCCGGCCTATACCCTGGCGCGCGCTCTGACCCTGGTGGGCAAGCCGCTCGCGGCCGATCTGCTGAGTGCTCTGCCGGGCGCCAAGCGCGACAAGGTGCGTGCGCTGTGGCGGCAGGACGAGGACACCGTGGCCCGCGTGATGCGGCGCCCGGTGTTCTGGGTGACCCCGGAGGAGACCGTTGCCGAGGTCACTGCCCGCCTGCGCGGGGATCGCAATATGCCGGACGATGTCGGGGCGGCGCTGCTGATTACCGATCGTGACCACCACTATCAGGGGCTGGTGCGCCTGGGCCGCATGTTCCGCGCGGAGCCTGGCCAGGCGGTCGGCGAGCTGATCGAGCTGGAGGACTTCTGCACCACGCCCGACGGTGACAAGGTGGAGGCCGCTCGCCTGCTGCAGCGCACGGATCTGCCGTACCTGCCGGTGGTGGATGCCGATGGCGTGCTGGTGGGTGTGCTGCGCATTGACGATGCAATGGATGTTCTCGAGGAGGACACCTCGGAGGACTTCTACAAGAAGGCGGGGATTGGTGATCTGCTGCATCACAAGGATGTCGTGCGCTCGGAGAAGCTGACCTCCGGCGGGATTGGCTATGCGGTCAAGGTGCGCATGGCCTTCCTGATGGTGACGCTGGCCGGCGGCTTGGCCGTGGGCGGGGTGATCGACTTCTTCGAGGACACCCTGGCGGCGGTGGTCGCGCTGGCCATCTTCATCCCGCTGGTGATGGACATGGGCGGCAACGTCGGCACGCAGTCGACCACGATCTTCGCCCGCGGGCTTGCCCTGGGGCATATCAACCTGGGTCGCTTCTTCCGCAACCATCTGGTGCGCGAGGGGGGCGTGGGCCTGGCCATGGGGGTAATCATGGCGGTGCTCGCCGGGACGATCGCCTACTTCTGGCAGGGTGCGCCGAATGACATCCCGCAGCTGGGTTTCGTGGTTGGCACGGCGCTGTTCTTCTCGGTGTTCACCGCCTCGATCCTGGGCTTCCTGCTGCCGTGGGTCCTGTTGAAGATCGGGGTGGACCATGCGCCGGGGGCGGACCCGTTCATCACCACCATCAAGGATTTCACCGGCCTGGCTGTGTACTTCGGCATGGCCGCCTGGCTGCTGAGCGCGCACATGCCGGCCTGAATGCCGGGGAACCCGAACCGTGTTGCCGGAGACAGAATCCGGCAACACGCCTGCAAAGAACGTTTGATAGAAGAGGAATCGACATGAACCATCGCAACTTCCATCGCGGCGTGCTGGCCGCCACCGTGGCAGGGGTCTTCGCCTTCGGCATCCCGGCCATCCAGGCCGCCGAGGCCGAATTCAACATCGGCGTGTTCACCGACTACATCGATGACGGTGCGTCCAAGTCCGACAACGACCCGGTGGTGCAGGGCGGCTTCGAGCTGGGCTTTGATAATGGCGTGTTCACCGGCGTGCAGGCCTCCACACTTGGCAGTGGTCGCGGCAGCGAGATCGTGCCGTTCGTTGGCTACGGCTTCGACGTCGGTTCGGTGGGTATCGAGTTCGGCTACGAGCACTTTCACTACACCGAGCTCGACGAGCGCTACGAGGGCGAGACCTTTGTGGTGGTGGACTGGGGGCCGGTGTACACGGGGGTGAACTACCTGGCCCATGCCCATGATCGCGACGCCCGGGGCAGCCGGGAATTCTTCGCGGGTACGGCATTCGAGGTGGCCCCGCGTACCGAGCTTTTCGCCGAGGTGGGCCAGGATCGTCCCGCCGATGACGACAATGCCGTGTTCTGGGAACTGGGCGCGGCCCACGCGACCGACTTTGGCACCTTCTCGCTGACCTACGGCTCGCGCGACGAGAGCGGCGCTCAGGACCTGCTGGTCGGCGGCTACACCTACAACTTCTGACCCACCGCCCGCGTCGGTCCGGCGCGGGTTGGTTTTTCACCACGAAGCCCACGAAGGCACGAAGGAGATCAAGGTCAAGGGCTTTTGCACCACAGAGTGCACGGAGAAAGGTCGATAGGGGGTTGAACCGTTTCGCTGTGCTCGGCGGGTTTGAGCCCCATCCAAACCTTCTTTGGATTTCTCTGTGTTCTCCGTGCCCTCTGTGGTGCGATCGCTTTTCTTCGTGCCTTCGTGTGCTTCGTGGTGAGTATCGATTTTTCTAGCCGTAGCGGCGTTCGATGTAGGCCTCGACGCGGGCCTGAAATTCCTCGGCGATGCGTTCGCCCTTGAGCGTCACGGTCTTCTCGCCGTCCTCGTACACCGGGGCCACCGGCTGTTCGCCGGTGCCGGGCAGGGAGATGCCGATATTGGCGTGCTTGCTCTCGCCGGGGCCGTTGACGACACAGCCCATCACCGCGACGGTCATCTCTTCCACACCCGGGTACTGCTGCTTCCAGGTGGGCATCTGGTGGCGGATGTAGGTCTGGATGTCCTGCGCCAGGTGCTGGAAGTACTCGCTGGAGGTGCGACCGCAGCCGGGGCAGGCGACCACCGACGGCAGGAAGCTGCGCAGCCCCATGCTCTGCAGGATCTCCTGGGCGACCAGGACCTCCTGGGTGCGGTCGCCGCCGGGCTCCGGGGTCAGCGAGATGCGGATGGTGTCGCCGATGCCCTGCTGCAGCAGCACGGCCAGCGCGGCGGTGGAGGCGACGATGCCCTTCGCGCCCATGCCGGCCTCGGTCAGGCCGAGGTGCAGCGGGTAGTCGCAGCGCGCGGCCAGGTCCTGGTAGACACTGATCAGCGGCTGCACGCCGCTGACCTTGGCCGAGAGGATGATGCGGTCGTGGGCCAGACCGATGCGTTCGGCCTCGGCCGCACTCTCCAGTGCCGAGGCGATCAGCGCCTCCTGCATCACCGCCTCGGGCGCGGCCGGCTCGGCGCGCTGGCTGTTGTCGTCCATCATCCGCGCGAGCAGGGCCTGGTCCAGGCTGCCCCAGTTCACGCCAATGCGCACCGGCTTGTCGTAGCGGATCGCGGTCTCGATCATCGCGGCGTACTGGGCGTCGCGCTTCGAACCACGGCCGACATTCCCGGGATTGATGCGCAGCTTGGCCAGCGCCTCGGCGCACTCCGGGTACTTCGTCAGCAGCTTGTGCCCGTTGAAGTGGAAGTCCCCGACCAGCGGCACGTCCATCCCCATGGCCTCCAGCCGCTCGCGGATCTCCGGCACGGCCCTGGCCGCGTCCTCGGAGTTCACGGTAATGCGCACGACCTCGGAGCCGGCGCGCGCCAGCTCCGCCACCTGCACGGCGGTGCGCAGCGCATCGGCGGTGTCGGTGTTGGTCATCGACTGCACCATCACCGGAGAATCGCCACCGACGGTGACATTGCCGACGCGGACGGGGACGGTCTTGTGGCGGGTTGGGGTCGTGTTCATGTTGAGCTACGCGGGCGCGGGGAAACGGTGCGCGGAGTGTAACGCAGCACCGCCCGACTGCCGAGAATCCCTGTCGTAAAGTTCCATTTGAACCCAATGGGCAGGTCCCCGTGGTCTTGGGGAGGGGCGTAAGGCCGATCGCCAGGGACGCTGCCGCCAGTGTGTCCACTCCCCGTCATGGCGAGGCCCCGCAGGGGCCGTGGCCATCTCCGGACGACCCCCCGACGTCCGCCCAGGCCGGCGCCGGGGCTGCCCCGGGAGATCGCCACGGCGCGATGCGCCTCGCGATGACGGTGCTCACTTTCCCTGTCATTGCGAGGCCCCGCAGGGGGCGTGTCGATGCGTGGCGTTCCGGTCAGCGTGTCCGGCTCGATTGCCAGGGCTGGAAGGTGTTCTCCACCGCGCTGCGACTGGCCGCGTGGCGGGCCTCCACGCGCTCGGCGATCGCCTGCTGCAGCGCCTGGCGGGTCTCGGTCTCCAGTGCGTCCAGGGCCTCGTGCAGGGCCTGTTCCAGATCCTCGCGATGGCGTGCCTCGTCGAGTCGCAGCAGTAGCCAGTCGACACCGATGATGGTGGCCCCGGCCGCCGTGATGCCGCAGCCCAGCGAGAACGGTCCGCTCCAGGCGCAGACCCCGGCGCCCAGGGCCCCGGCGCGTCCGGCGCGCCCCAGGCTGCGGGCCAGCCCCGCCTGGGTGGTGCGGGCGGCCAGACGGGCCTGCACGGCGCGGGCGATCAGGGGCGTGGCCAGGCCGCTGCCGGCGGCGGCCGTCGCGGCCAGGCCGGTGCGTTGATCGAAGCGCTCCAGGTCGATGTCCAGGGCCGTATGCAGGGCGTGGCCGCGTTCGATCTCGGCGGCCGAGGTGGCCGTGGCGCGGGGTGGCGGGTTGGGGATACGGGCATCCGCCAGGCGGTCGATCAGTTCCAGGCGCCAGGCATCGCGGACCTGGCGCTGCTGTTCGTCCAGTCCCCACTCGACGCGGGTCGCGAGTTCCCCCAGGGGTTCGTCCCAGAGGGCGTCCGGTAGCAGCTGTTCGCGCAGCATGCGGGCCCCGGCATCCGGGTCAGCGTCGCCCAGCCACTGTACGCCGCGCCGCCACAGCCGGGTGTATTCCGCGCCGAGGGAGTAGTACCCGTCCACGACCTCGGGGACACGGTCATGGAGGGCGGCGAAGCGGGCCTCGAGTTCCGCGTCCACGCGGGTCTGCCAGTGCTCGCGGGCGGCGGTGTCGCCGGCCTCCAGCCACTCCAGCGTGTAGCGCTCGAGCGCGGTGAGGCGCTGGTGGTCGAGCTGGTAGCGCTGCTCGCCGAGTTGCAGGGTCAGCGCGCCGTCCGCGTCCCAGTCGCGCGGCTCGTGCTGACTGGCGAGCCAGAGCAGGGCGAGACTCGCCAGCAGGGTCATGCAGAGCCACAGGCCGGCGCGGGCTGAGCTGGAGGTGGTGTGCGCTGCCGGCGTGGTCATGGGTCGGTGGCTCCGGACCCGACTACTCGATCACGGGCGCGTTGCGCGGATCGCCCAGGGTGTCGGTGGCCGGTCGCAGCGGCAGCAGGCCGTTGGCCAGCAGCAGGAACCCGGCCGCGAGGAAGGCCTGTTCCGCAAGCACCAGCAGCCAGCCGAGCAGGGCCGGCAGGGACTCCACGCCCTGCGGGAACCACTGCTGTCCCAGCCACAGGCGCAGGCCGTCCTGCGCCGCGGCGAGCTGCAGCCCGGCCTCCAGCAGGTGGCTGCGCGCGGCCTCGTGATGCACCAGGAACCAGACCGCCTGTTCCAGCGTGGCACCGGTCAGGTCGGGATAGTGCGCCTGCAGTGCCAGCGCCAGCAGGGCGATGATCAGCAGGAGTCCGGTCAGACGCAGGGCCCCGCGGCGGGCCAGCTCCGGGGCGAACCGGGGGTGGGCGTGCCCGCGCAGCAGTCGGGCGAACAGGGCCTCGCCGATCACCAGCACGAAACCGGCGACGAGGAGCACGGCCCAGACCTCCTGTGTCGGGATGCGCGCGAGTGTGATCAGTAGCAGGCCGCCCAGCAGGGCACCGATGACCAGGTGGCGCAGGGCCATCAACGGGCCGCCGCGCAAGCGCCGGGGCCACTGGCTGGTGGGCTCCAGGTAGCCGCGCAGGAACGC
Organism: Thioalkalivibrio sp. ALE30; assembly: GCF_000377465.1. Lineage (NCBI taxonomy): Bacteria > Pseudomonadati > Pseudomonadota > Gammaproteobacteria > Chromatiales > Ectothiorhodospiraceae > Thioalkalivibrio > Thioalkalivibrio sp. ALE30. The sequence goes on from NZ_KB898169.1 coordinate 68,937, forward strand.
CGCGCGCCGCACCCGATGACGGCGGAAGCCGCCATGGGCGATCAGCAGGGTCACGGCGATCCACAGCACCACCACGCCGGCCTCCGGCAGGACCCGCAGGTTCATGTGCATCAGCCACAGCCCGATCAGCAGTACGGTTACGGTAAAGGCATGCCGCAGCGCGACATGGGTGGTCGGGCCGGGGCGGGCGGAATCGTCAGACGGTTGGCGGGACACGGCAGCTCCACGCGAAGGGGAATGCCCCGATGGTAGCAGGCGCGCGGGCCCGGGCCGTGGTGTGTCCGTGGTGCCATTGCGGACGTTCGGGCTTCGTTCAGCCGAACCCGGTATAACCGGCCCATGGATCGTACAGCGCATGCAATGGTTTCGGCCTGGGCTTTGACGGGGCGCCGGTTCTGGCTCGTCGGGCTCCTGGCCCTCTGGCTGCCTCTGGGGGTTGCCGCGGAGGAGCTTCGGCTGCACGCGGTGTTCGGCGAACGTGCCGTGGTGTCCGTGGGCGACAAGCGAGCGGTGGTGTCGACCGGGGATACGGGGCCCGGTGGCGTGCGGGTCCTGCGCACCGGCCCCGGGATGGCCCTGGTGGAGTATCGCGGCGAGCAGCGCGAGCTGCGGGTACAGCCACGGCCCGCGCCGGCCCGCCCGGAACCCTCGGCGGGGGAGGCTGCAGCGGTTCGAGTGCACCGGGATTCGCGGGGGGATCACGCCGTGACCGCTGGCCTGAACGGCACGGCGGTGACCCTGGTGGTCGACCCGCAGGCCGACTCCGCGCTGCTGCGCGCCTCGGATGCCGGGCGTGCCGGGATCGATCCCGACCAGGGGCGCTCGGTGCGCTTTCGTGACGAGCGCGGCACACGGTATGGCCAGCGGGTGCGCATCGACCAGCTCCAGGTGGGGGGGCTGCGGCGTGCGGGGGTCAGCGCGATCGTGCTGCCGGACGGCGACCTGCCGCGCTCGCGTCTGGGGCGCAGCTTCCTCGAACACTTCGCGGTCGAGCGCGATGGCGACGCGCTGGTGATCCGGGATCGCTGAGGTGCGTTAGCATGGCGGCCGTCATGCCCACCAGGATGCCTGCATGCCGCTGATTCGGCGCCACCCCGAGGACGCCCCCGCCCCGCGCCGCGAGATCTTCGGCTGGGCGATGTTCGACTTCGCCAACCAGGCCTACACGCTGCTGATCATCACGGTGATCTTCGGCGATCTGTTCACCCGCATCATCGTCGGGGATGCCCCGGACTATCGCCTGGGCAACCTGCTGTGGAGCCTGGCGCTGGCGATCAGCTACGCCATGGTGGTGATCGCGGCCCCGTTCGCCGGGGCGGTGATGGATGCAACGGCCTCGCGCAAGCGCTTCCTGATGGCCTCGTGGATCCTGACGGTGGTGACGACGGGGCTTTTGTATTTCGTCGAGCCGGGGCTGGTGCTGTTCGGCATGGCGCTGATCATCGCCTCCAACTTCGGCTATGCGATCGGCGAATCCTTCATCGCCAGCTTCCTGCCGAGCCTCGGGCCGCCGGAGAAGCTCGGCTGGATCTCGGGGCTGGGCTGGGGCATGGGCTATATCGGCGGGCTGATCGCCACCGCCTTTGCCCTGGGCCTGCTGGGCGAGGTCAGCGCCGAGAACTTCGAGCGTATTCGCTGGGTGGGGCCGTTTGCCGCGGTGTTTTTCCTGATCTCGGCGATCCCGACCTTCCTGTTCCTGAAGGAGCGCGGCACGCGTCGGCGGATGCGCCGGCGGATGCAGCTGGGGCTCGGCTGGCGGCGGGTGCGCGAGGCGCTGGTCACGCTGGGGCAGCGCCGTGAGCTGCGCGCGCTGTATGTCTCCATCTTCTTCATGATGGCCGGGATCTACATCATCATCTCCTTCACCTTCATCTACGGCTCGCAGGTGATCCAGTGGGACGAGCCGGTGCGCATCGCGATGTTCGTGATCACCCAGGTCACCGCGATCATCGGGGCGATCGGTTTCGGCTTCCTGCAGGACCGTGCCGGGCCGGTGCGGATCTATCGGCTGACTCTGGCGCTATGGGCGCTGGCGGTGCTGGCGATCTTCGGCACCACGACCATCGCGCAGTGGCTGAGCGCACTGCTGGGTCGGCCGGTGGAGGCGCAGATCGTGTTCCTCGGCGTGGGGATTGTCGCCGGGCTGTGCCTGGGGTCGGCGCAGTCGGCCGGGCGCGCGCTGGTCGGGATGATGGTGCCGGTGCGCGAGGCCGGGCGCTGGTTCGGGTTCTGGGCCCTGTCGGCGCGCGCCGCCGCGATCTTCGGGCTGGCCGGGATCGGGCTGCTGCAGGTCTGGCTGGGGCTCGCCAATGCCATCCTGTTCTGCCTGTTCCTGTTCCTCGCCGCGCTGCTCGCCTCCATCCCCGTCCACCTCGCCGATCGCTCCCGCCACTGAGGGTGAAGGTCAAAAGCGGTATACAGGAAGATGTGAAGACAGGAAGAGGGATTGGGTTTGGCCGTAGCTGGTGTGGCAGGGGTGCGGGAGTGTCAGGGTGCTGGCCAGATCACGCTGTCCACACCCAAATCATCCTTCCCATCTTCGAACCTTCCTGTAAATCGCTCTTGATCTGGCCCTCTTAGCGGTGGGCCACATGCAAGTGTTAGTCGGTGGCGTGGTGGGTAAGGGTGGCGCCGCGGTCGAAGCGGCCTTCGTAGAGGCGCAGCAGGGCAGGGATTACGAACAGTACCAGCACGGTGGCGATGGCCAGGCCGAACACGATGGAGATGGCCATCGGGATCAGGAACTGGGCCTGGACCGAGCGCTCGAACAGCAGCGGGGTCAGGCCGGCGATGGTGGTGACCGAGGTCAGGATCACCGCGCGCAGGCGCTGGCAGGCGGCCTCGACGATCGCCTCCTGCAGGGCCAGGCCGGCCTCGCGCAGGCCCTGGTAGAAGCTCACCAGGATGATCGAGTTGTTGACCACGATCCCGGTCAGGCCGAACAGGCCGAACAGCGACAGGATGGTCAGCTCCACGTTAAGGATCCAGTGGCCCAGCAGGGCGCCGAGGATGCCGAACGGGATGATCGCCATCACGATCAACGGCCAGCCCCAGGACCCGAACACCCAGGCCAGGGTGATGTACATTAGCCCCAGCGCCAGGACCAGGCCCGTGCGCATGTCGGCGAAGGTCTCGGCCTGGTCGGCCGCGCGCCCCTCGAACGAGTATTCGATGCCGTAGCGCGTCGCGAGGTCGTCCAGCGGGCCGTCTTCCAGCGCCGCACGGATGCGCGCGGCGTTGTTCACGCTGCGGTCAACCTCGGTGGAGACCTGGATCGCCAGACGGGTGTCGGCATGGCGCAGGGTCTCGAAGCCCTGACGCGAGCGCAGGTCCACCACGCTGCCCAGCGGCACGAACTCGCCGCTGGGTAGGCGCAGATTCAGGCGCTCCAGGCTCTCGCTGGAATGGCGCTCGGCATCCGGCAGGCGCACGCGCACCTCCACCTCTTCCAGCCCGTCCTGGTAGAGCTGGGCGAGGTGGCCGTCATAGGCGTCGCGCAGCTGGGCGCCGACCGATTCGGTGGTCAGGCCCAGGGCGCGGCCCTCCGGCTTGACCTGGAACACCAGTTGCTCGCGACCGAATGGCGTGTCGTCGTTGGTGGCGAAGGTACCCGCAAAGTCATCGAAAATCTCCGCCAGGTCCAGGGCGGCGTTCTTCAGGACGTGCGGGTCATCACCGGTCAGGCGCACCTCCAGGTCGCGTCCGGGCGGCCCGGTCTGGCGTTCGTCGATGCTGAAGTTCTCGATGCCCGGGGCCTGGCGCACGCGGTCCTCCCAGGCCTGGATGAACTCGCGGTTACGCACTTCGCGCTGTTCGGGAGAGACCAGCTCCACCTGGATGTTGCCGAACTGGTCGCCGCGCGGGGCGTTGCCGTCTCCGGGATCGATGCCGCGGCCGAGCCGGGTGACGGAGGCGCGCACCAGGTCGCCGCCCAGGGCCTCCTCGGTCTCGGCCAGGGCCTCCTCGACGTGGATCAGGAAGGCCTCGACCCGCTCCGGCGGTGTGCCGGCGACAAAGTTGACCCCGGCGTTGACGATGGTGCCCTCGGGCGACGGGAAGAAGGTGAAGCCGATGCGTCCGCTGGCGGCCAGACCGATGGCGAGGATCAGCGCGCCGACCGCCAGCGCCAGGGTGGTGCCCGAGTGGTTAACCGACACGGTCACCGCGCGGCGGAAGGCGCCATTGCGGAAGGTCTCGAAGCCGTTGTCGAAGCGCTCGCGCAGGCTGCCGGCGCGCGGCGGCTTGAGCCGGTGCATCACGCCTTTCAGGTGCGCGGGCAGGATCAGGAAGGCGATCAGGAGCGTGGCGACGATCACGCAGATCACCACCAGCGGGATGTCGAACAGGATGTTGCCGATGATCCCGCCGATCAGCATCAGCGGCAGGAAGGCCGCCACCGTGGTCAGCGAGGCGGCGATCACCGGCCCGACCATGCGCCGGGCGCCGTCGCGCGCGGCGCGGCTGGCCGAGAGCCCGCGCTGGTGCAGGCTGTAGGCGTGCTCGGAGACCACGATCGCGTTGTCGACGATGATCCCCAGCGACATGATGAAGCCGAACAGCGAGATCATGTTGATGGAGCCGCCGACCACCCACAGCACCACGAACGCGGCGGTAAAGGCGATCGGGATGCCCAGCGCCACGCGCAGGGCGATATGCCGGTTGAGGAAGAGGAACAGGATCCCGAGCACCAGCAGCAGGCCGCCCAGGCCATTCTTCAGCAGCAGGGTGATGCGCTCGGAGAGCAGCTCCCAGAAGGCGTCGGTCACCTGCAGATCGACACCCGGAGGCAGGGCCGGGCGGGTCTCTGCCAGCCAGTCCTCCAGGACCTGCGCGGCCTCCAGTGAGTCGCCGGTCTCCGAGCGCAGCAGCTGCATCTCGATCGCGCGCTGGCCGTTGGCGCGGGCGCGCACCTGGCCGTCGCGGTGGCGCAGGTCGAGGGTGGCAATGTCGCCCAGGGTCAGGCGTCCCAGTTCGCCGTCGCCGCGCAGGACCAGCCGCTCGAAGCTGACGATGTCGCGGGCCTGTTCCAGGCTGCGGATCTGGCGCGCGGTGTCGTCGCGGCCCACCGAGCCGGCCGGCAGGTCCTGAGCCATCGCGCGGATCTGCTCGGCGATGTCCGCCAGCGTCATGTCCAGGCGATAGAGTGTCGCCGAGGGCACCTGGACGGCCATCTCGTCTTCGGTCAGGCCGGTGAACTCGATGCGCGCGATGCCGGCATCCAGCAGCTCGCGCTCGAACTGACGCGCGAGGATGCGTAGCTGCTGGGGGTCTTCGGGGCCGGTCAGCAGCAGCCGTGCCACGGGCTCGTAGCGGATCACACGGGTGACCACCGGGGTCTCGGCCGCTTCCGGCAGGTTGCGCTGCTGGTTCACGCGGTCGTTGACCTGCTCCAGCGCCAGGGTCATGTCGGTTCCGGCCTCGAACTCCATGGTCACCACGCCGATGCCCAATGCCGAAGTGGAGGTCATGTTGCGCAGGCCGTCCACCGTGCGCAGGTCCTGCTCCAGCGGGTCGACGATGGCGCGCTCGACATCCTCCGCGCTGGCCCCGGTCCAGGGCACCTCCACGGTGATGAAGTCGAGCTCGAAGTTGGGGAAGAACTGGGTGTTGAGCTTGGTCAGGGCAAAGGCCCCGGCCAGCAGCATCAGCGCGATCAGCAGATTGGCCGCGAGGCGGTGTTCCAGGAACAGCTGGATCGGCCCGCGTGGGGGCCGGTCAGGGTCCTGCGCGCCGCCCCCGGGCATCGGCTGTCCGGATGCCGGCGAGTTGCCGGGTTCCGCTTCGCTCATCGACCGGAATCCTGCTGTTCCACCTCGACCCGCAGGCCATCGACGGCATTCGGCAGGCGCGTGGCGATCAGGGTGTCGCCGGCGGCGATGGCGTCACTGCGGATCAGCGCGAGGGTATTGCCGTCCGCATCGATGAAATCGCCCAGGCGCTCGACCTGCAGCGACTCCAGGCGCCCGTCGACCACTCGGAACACGCGGTCACGCCCGAACAGGGACTCGAATGGCACCGCGAGGCTGTCGGGTTCCTCCGGCAGTTGCAGGCGCAGTTCGACAAAACGGTTCAGCGGGAGTTGTTCGCCCCCGGAGCGCACCTCGAACACCCCGCGCATCCCGGCATCGCCAGTGCGGGTCTCGCCCTCCAGGCGCACCAGTTCGGTCTCGACCGTGTGGCCGGCGACCTGGGCAAGGGCGGGCAGGGGTGTGTCCCCCTGCAGCAGGCGTTCGACCCGGGCGATCAGGTGTTCCGGGAGGCTGGCGCGGATCTCCAGGTCATCCACCGCGAACAGGCGCAGCAACGGGTCTCCTGGTCGGGCGCGCTCGCCCGCGGCGACGTCGACCTCCACGATACGTGCGTCGAAGGGCGCGCGAATGGTCGTGCGTTCCAGGTCGATCTCGGCCTGGGACTCGGCGGCGCGGGCACGTGCCAGGCGGGCCTCGGCCTGGGCCCTGCGCATCGGGGCGTCGGCCACGGCCTGCTCGCGGTTGTCCACGGTGATGCTGGCCTGCTGCAGCCGCTCGCGGGCGGCATCGAGATCCGATTCCGAGCCAAGGTTGCGCTCGCGCAGGTCGCGGGCGCGCTCCAGGCCGCGTTCGGCGATCGCCAGGAGTTCGCGCTCGCGCTGCAGGGCCTCGCGGTCGAAGCGGGCACGCAGTTCCTCGCTTTCGACCGCGCCCTCCAGCTCGCGGCGCTCGGCCTCGCGCTGGTCCAGCAGCAGCCGGGCCTCGCGCGGGTCGATCTGCACCAGCGTGTCGCCGGCGGCCACGCGCTGGCCGGCGCGCGCCGGCACGGCTTCGATCTCGCCCTCCACCGCGGCGCGCAGCTGGGCATCGCGGGCGGAGCGGCTGCGCCCGTTGAGGATCACCCCCGGCCGGTGCGTCCCGGGCTCGGCGGTCACGCCCTGTACCGGCCAGGTGCGCTCGCTGGCCTCCGGCGGCGGCGCCTCGGGCCCGGTCGCGCGCAGGACCATGAAGCCCACCACGGCGACGGCGAGGATCAGGACGGGAAGAAGGGCTCGGCGGAGGGCGCGCGGCATGGACGTCTCGTTTGTGGCTTGGCAGTTCGGTGGGGCGGGTGCGGCCCGTCGCTTGGAGGCACCTGCGGGCCGGAGGTTCCCTTCGCGGGCGTTATCGTACCACCGCGGTTTGTGGGGGAACCCCCGCGGTTGCGGTCGGTCCCCAGGGAAACACTGATGAATGTACACGCTCGCGCTCGAGTCGCTTTTGCGTGCGAACAAGGCGCGGTGACTGCCGTGCAGTCATTCTGCACAAGGGAGCCGCAACGCCGTTCCCACGCAAAAGAGGCCGAGCCCCTCCGGGGTTGGCGCCCCAGGTTCCCCGATCCTGCGTTGCGCCGCTAGCAGGTAGAACCACTACCCGCTGCACGACGCGCCTGGTCTCGGAAAACCTGGGGTGCCAACGCGAGCGTGCACATTCATCAGTGTTTCCCTTGTGTGTCAATATTACGTTTTGCTTAAATGAGGTGAAAGGTCATGAAAGGATCCAGGCTGTTTCCGGCAGTGTTGCTGACGACCACCCTTCTGGCGGGCGGCGCGGTCGCACCGGCGCTGGCCGACGCGCCCGAGGTCTGCGAGTGCCGGGCGGGCCTCGAGATGGAGGGGACGCCCTGGATTCGGCTGATGCCGGGTGACATGACCGGCGGCTACTTCGTCCTGCGCAACCATGGCGAACAGGACCTCCGGATCGTCGCCGCGCAGGCGCCGATCTCCGAGGTGGTGGAACTGCACGAGCATGCCCACGTGGACGGGGTGATGCGCATGCGCCAGGTCGAGGGGCTGGACCTCCCGGCGGGCGAGACCCTGGTGCTGGAGCCCGGTGGCCTGCACCTGATGTTCATCGGGCTGCACGAGCCGCTGACGGCCGGCGACTGGATCCCGGTGACCCTGGAGTTCGCGGATGGCGAGACCATGGAGATCCATGCCCGCGTACAGCGTGGCGAGGGTGCCAGTGGCGGCCATTCGGGTGGCCACATGATGGAGGGTGACGCCCCTGGCATGGGTGCCGAAGGCGGACACCACGGGCACTGAGGCCCGGGGCTTGCCCGACTACTGATTGGCGGGCCGGTTCGGGATCTGGATGTCGGCATCCGCGCGCAGCGTCTCCAGGAATTCCTGGATGGCGCGGCTTTCGAGGATCTCGACTAGTTCGGCGCGCACATCCTCGAATTCGGGGACTGGCGTGTCGCGGGTCTCCTCCAGACGGATGAGGTGCCAGCCAAAGCGGCTTTCGACCGGCTCGGCGGTGGTTTCACCCGGCTCCAGCGCCACGGTGGCGTCGCTGAACGCGGGGACCATCTGCTCCGGGGAAAACCAGCCCAGTTCGCCGCCGCGGGCGGCCGAGCCGGGGTCGATGGAATGGGCCTCGGCCAGTTCGCCGAAGTCCGCGCCGTCGTCCAGCTGCGCGAGGAGTTCGCGGGCCTGCTGTTCCTCTTCGACCAGAATGTGGCGGGCGCGGTACTCGGTGCCGCGCATCTGCTCAACCTGGCGTTCGTACTCCGCCTCGAGGTCCTCGCGGGTGATCTCCAGCTCCGCGGTGATGCGTTCCATCAAAAGCGAGGCCAGCAGGTTGGTCTCCACCATGCGCAGGATCCGCCGGGTCTCGGCATCGGTATCCAGGCCGCGGTTGACCGCCTCCTGGCGCAACAGCTCCAGGCTGATCAGCTCTTCCAGCGTGCCATCACCCTCGGCCAGGCCCGGGTCCTCGTCCATGCCGGAGTAGGTAAACAGGTCGGCCCGGGTGATGGGCTCGCCGTTGACGAGGGCGACGGTGTCGACGTCGTCGGTATCGGTGGCGATCGCGTCCGTTTCGGCATCCGGTGCGGGCGCCTCCTGTGCGTCGCAGGCGACCAGCACACCGGCGAAGCCCAGGGTGGCGAGCGTGGTGGCAAGGGGACGAAGTCGCATCAGAACACCTGCTTGAAGGGGCGTACGTCGACCGCGGTGTACACACCGGCCGCGACGTAGGGGTCGGCGTCGGCCCATGCGCGGGCGGCTTCCAGGGACGGGAATTCCGCGACGATCAGGCTGCCGGTGAAGCCGGCCGGGCCGGGGTCGTTGCTGTCGATGGCGGGAAACGGGCCGGCCAGGACCAGCCGGCCGTCGTCGCGCAGGGCCTGCAGTCGGGCTACGTGTTCGGGCCGCGCGGCGAGACGGGCATCCAGCGAGTCGGGGGCGTCCTGGCCCTGGATCATGTACAGCATGGGGTGTTCTCCTTGATTTTGGGTGCATCGTAACCGATCACTGGCCGCGCCTCGCGCTCCGGGTTCGCAGTTTTCCCCTTTCCGCGCGGGCGGGCCGCGGGTGGCCGGCCCGTGCGCGTTCTTATGGGTGTGGCGGCGGATGCGCTACACTGCGCAGCCGATCCCCGCGTCGAATCGATCCATGATCTCGATCCACCCCGAAGACCCCCAGCCCCGGCTGATCCGGCAGGTCCTGGACCGGCTCCAGGACGGGGCCGTGATCGCCCTGCCGACGGATGCCTGCTATGCCCTGGCCTGCCTGCCGGGGGACAAGACCGGGGCAGACCGGATCCGCCGTATCCGCCAGGTGGACGAGACCCATCATCTGACCCTGCTGTGTCGCGATCTCTCCGAGCTGGGCGTGTACGCGAAGGTGGACAACACCGCGTTTCGCCTGATGAAGGCACTTACGCCGGGGCCCTACACCTTTATCCTGCCTGCCACCCGCGAGGTGCCGCGGCGCCTGCAACACCCCAAGCGGCGCACCATCGGGCTGCGTGTGCCGGCTAGTCCGATCCTGTCGGCGTTGCTGGCGGAGCTCGGATCACCGCTGATGTCGGCGACCCTGCAGCTCCCCGGGGACGAGAACCCGCTGAGCGAACCCTGGGAGATCGAGGATCGGCTGGGCAAGGTGGTGGACCTGGTGGTCGATGGCGGGGCCGGGACCCTGGAGGCGACCAGTGTGCTGGACCTGACCGGCGATGTGCCCGAGGTGATCCGTCACGGGATGGGCGATGTGGGATTTCTGGATGAATAGCCCCGGCCGCATACCGAGGCTACGGCGCGGCACGGCCGCAGGGAGGCGCAATGCGTAAGTGGGTGGTTCTGGCCGTGGTCGTGCTGGCGGTGGCCGCTGTGTGGCCGGTCGTGGTCGGCAAGCAGGTGGAGGGTACCGTTGCCGGAACGCACGAGGCCCAGCTGGGCGAGGTGCAGTTGCGCCACGAGATGCTTGAATACGAACGCGGCTACCTGGGCGCCAGCGGCCGCAGCCAGCTGATCCTGGAAGACCCCGACGGGCGCTTCGAGATCCCGCTGGTGCACGATATCCGTCACGGTCTGCTCGGGGCGCGCGGCGATTCGTTCGTGGATCTCGATACCCTGGCAGCGCCGGACGATTCCCTGCTCGGCCATCTGCTGCGCTCGCTGGATCTGCAGGTGCATTCGCGCTCGGGGATCGGCGGTGGCGTGACGACCCGCGTTGCGTTCGACGACCTGCGCATGGACCTGATGAGCGTGCCCGAGGTGGCCGAGCATGCCGCCACGGTGGGTGGCCCGCTGTGGCTGGATCTGGCGGCCGGCCAGGGTCGGTTCGCCTGGTCGGCCGAGCAGATCCTGGTGAGCCTGGATCTGCCGGAGCTGAGGCTGTCGGACGACACCTTCGTCTGGGAGGCGCAGGACGCCCGCTATGCCACGGTGTTCGAGGCCGACGCCGACGAGGTCTTCGGGCGCCTGCCGGACTACGAGGGCGGCCTGGCGGCGTCCGTGGTGGAGCTGCGCGAGGGCGAGGCGAGTCGGCTGCGGATCGAGCGCCCGCGTCTGGATGCCTTCCAGCAGACCAGCAACGACCGCATGGACTCGCGCCTGCGCCTGCAGGTCGAGCAGGCGCGCATGGACGACGGCGCCGGGGATGCGCTGACGCTGAGCGCCCTGGACCTGCAGGCGGGCATCCTGCGCTGGGACCGTCCCAGCCTGCTGCAGTTGCTCGGCGAACTGGAATCGATCGAGGCGCGTGGCATCGAGGGCGAGCAGCGCACTGCCCTGATCGGCGCGGCGATGATCGACGCCGTCGGCGGGATGATCGAGCACCGCCCGGTGGTCGAGCTCAAGGCCTCCCTGAACGAGGAGCCGGCGCGTCAGGTCGCGCTGGACACCGAACTGGGGCTGTACGGCACGCAACAGACCTTCGCTACCCGTCCGCTGGAGACGCTGCGGCTGGACAGCGAACTGCGTCTCGGGCTGGAATGGGTGGCCGAATTCGACGCCGCCTATCCCGATATCGACCTGGATGCACAGCTGCACGCCCTGGCGGCTGACGGCTGGCTCCGCCGCGATGCCGAGGCCGGGTACTGGCACAGCACGCTGGCCATGGCGGACGGCCGGGTGCATATCAACGACGTGGATCGCACGGCCATGCTGCTGGCGATGCTGTTCGCCTTTTCCGGCGGCATGTTCTGAGACGACTGACCGGGCGTGGATGCGCCCGTTTCCTGACAGGAAGGGATTGATTCCGTGAGCAGCAATCAGGGTAGCAACCAGCGTGTGCTCTCCGGCATGCGCCCCACCGGGCGCCTGCATCTGGGCCATTATCACGGTGTGCTGAAGAACTGGATCGAGTTGCAGCACAACTACGAGTGCTTCTTCTTCGTCGCCGACTGGCATGCGCTGACCACCCACTACGAGGACCCCGGTGACCTGCAGCAGCATGTGACCGAGATGGTCATCGACTGGCTGGCGGCAGGGGTCAGCCCCGGGTCCGCGACACTGTTCGTGCAGTCGCGCGTGCCCGAGCATGCCGAGTTGCATCTGCTGCTGTCGATGATCACGCCGCTGGGCTGGCTGGAGCGGGTACCGACCTGGAAAGACCAGCAGGAGCAGCTGCGCGAGAAGGATCTGGCGACCTACGGCTTCCTCGGCTATCCGGTGCTGCAAAGCGCAGACGTGCTGGCCTATCGCGCCGGTATGGTCCCGGTGGGCGAGGACCAGGTATCGCACCTGGAAGTCACGCGCGAGATCGCGCGCCGCTTCAACCACCTCTACGGCCGCGAGCCGGGCTTCGCCGAGAAGGCGGAGGCCGCTGCCGACAAGATGGGCAAGAAGGCCGCCAAGCGTTACCGCGACCTGCGCAAGCGCTACCAGGAGCAGGGCGAGGACGAGGCCCTGGAGGTGGCGCGGGCGATGCTCGAGTCGCAGCAGAACATCTCGCTGGGCGACCGCGAGCGCCTGTTCGGCTACCTCGAGGGGGGCGGCAAGATCATCCTGCCGGAGCCGCAGGCGCGCCTGACTCCGGCCTCGAAGATGCCGGGGCTGGACGGGCGCAAGATGTCCAAGAGCTACGGCAATACCATCAGCCTGCGCACCGAGCCGGCCGAGGTGGAGAGCCTGATTCGCACCATGCCCACCGACCCTGCGCGGGTGCGGCGCACGGACCCCGGCGATCCGGCCAAGTGCCCGGTGTGGGACCTGCATAAGGTCTACACCAGCGAAAGCCAGCGCGAGGAACTCTACGCCGGATGCACCACGGCCGGCATCGGCTGTCTGGACTGCAAGCGGCCCCTGATCGAGGCGGTGCAGGCGGAGCTGGAGCCGATCCAGCAGCGCGCGAAGGAATACGCCGAGGACCCGGCGCTGGTCCGGTCCATCATCGTCGAGGGCTCCGAGGCGGCCCGCGAGGAGGCCCGCGAGACCCTGGAAGAGGTGCGCCGGGCCATGGGGCTGGACTACCTGCGATGAGCCCGGGGCATGGATCCGCACGCTGACGCGAACGACGGCCTCGAGCGCCCCGCGACGGTCGAGACCGGCGCGGACGGCGAGGTGCTTTATCGCGTGCATGGCGAGCCGGTGGCCGAGCTGCCGGCCGATCTCTACATCCCGCCCGATGCCCTGGAGGTCTTTCTTGACTCCTTCGAGGGGCCGCTGGATCTGCTGCTGTATCTGATCCGGCGGCAGAACCTCGACATCCTGGCGATCCCCATCGCCGAGATCACCCGCCAGTACATGGCCTACATCGAGGTGATGCGGGCGCTGCGCCTGGAGCTGGCCGGCGAATACCTGGTGATGGCCGCGCTGCTGGCCGAGATCAAGTCGCGCATGCTGCTGCCGCGGCCGACGGAGGCCGAGGCGGACGAGGACGCCGACCCGCGCATGGCCCTGATCCGTCAGTTGCAGGAGTACGAACAGTTCAAGACCGCGGCCGAGCGCCTGGATGCACTGCCGCGCATGGACCGTGACGTGTTCGCCGCGGGCGCCAGCGTCGAGGCACTGGAGGGCCCGCCGCCCCCGGCCCCGAGCATGGACGAGCTGATGGAGGCCCTGGCCGCGGTGATGCACCGCGCCAGTCTGATGGCGCATCACCATGTCTCCACCGAGCAGTTGTCGGTGCGCGAGCGCATGTCCAGCATCCTCGACAGCCTGCACCCCGAGCGCTTCACCGATTTCGTGGCCCTGCTGCTGGCTGCCGAGGGGCGCCAGGGCGTGGTGGTATCGTTTCTGGCGGTGCTGGAGCTGACCAAGGCGGGCCTGGTCGAATGGGGCCAGAGCGAGCCCTACAGCCCGATCCGGCTGCGCCGGCGCGGGGCGGCCGTAGACGATGAGGGGGGAGAGCCGGCGTGAGCGACACGATGGATTCAACGATCCACGCACCCGTGGCGGCCGCAGATGACGATCAGCTGCGGGCCGTCGAGCTGGCGGTGGAGGCGGTCCTGTTCGCGGCCGCCGAGCCCGTCGCCCCCCGCGACCTGAAGGCGGCCTGCGAGGACCTCGGCGAGATCGATCAGGCGTTACTCGAACAGGCGCTGGGCCGTCTTGAGGAGCGCTACCGGGACCGCGCCATTGAACTGGTGCGCTCCGCCGGGGGCTATCGCTTCCGCGTGCGCTCGCGTTTCTCTGCCACCGTACAGGCGGCCCAGCCCGAACGCCCGGCGCGCCTGTCGCGGGCGCTGCTGGAGACGCTGGCGATTATCGCCTACCGCCAGCCGGTCACGCGCGCGGAGATCGAGGCCGTGCGCGGGGTGGCGGTCAGCTCGGGCATTATGCGCACGCTGCAGGAGCGCGAATGGGTGCGCGTGGTGGGTCACAAGGAGGTCCCCGGACGCCCGGCGCTGTATGCGACCACGCGCGGCTTTCTGGACGACCTGGGGCTCAAGCGCCTGGAGGAGCTGCCGCCGCTGGACCAGATCCGCGATCTGGCCGACGTGGCGTCGGACGCGGGGCTGAGCCTGGCCCCGCCGGAAGCGGAAGAAGACGCTGGCCCGGGCACGAACCAGCGGCTGGATTTCGACGTCGCAGACGCCGAGCCGGAACCGGACTCCCGGTCCGGCTCAGCCCATAGTTAGCACTGGGCCGTTTCGGCCGCCTCGGGGCAGTCGTGCTGCACCAGACGGTTCTCGGCCAACCACTCCATGATGCCGTCGGTCACGTTGTAGAGGTTGTCGTAGCCGAGACCGTCCGCCAGCGCGCGGGCGAGGGCGCTCGTCCGGTTGCCCACGCGGCAGATCAGCACGACCTCTTCGTCCGGGTCCACCAGGTCGGTGAAGCGTTGCCCGAACTCCGGATGCAGGTCGCCGTTCTCGTCGAAAGCGGTAATGCGATGGCTGCCCTCGATCACGCCGGTCTCCGCCCACTCGTCCGGCCGGCGGATGTCGACGATTGTCGCGCCTTCCTCGATCTTCTCCGCCAGTCCCTCGTTGTCCAGGCCACTGAAGGGCGCCCGCTCGACCTCCAGCACCTCGACCTCGAAGCGCAGCGTGGCGTTGGACGGGATGATGTTGCCCGCGCCGCGTTCGCCGTAGCCAAGCTCCGGCGGGATCACGATCTCGCGCTTGCCACCCTCGCGCATGCCCATCACCCCCTGTTCGAAGCCGGGGATGACCTGGCCCCGGCCGAGGGTCAGCGCGAACGGTCTATCGGTCTCGCGACTGGAGTCGAACACGCTGCCGTCGTCTTCGAGGGTGCCGGTGTAATGCAGGATCGCCGTGTCGTGGCGAACGATCTCTGGACCCTCCCCGCGTTCCACCTCGTGGATTTCGATGGAAGGCTCGTATTCCGCACTGGCGGTTCCCGTGACCATCAGGGCCGCAACCAGCGCAGCCGAAAACATAACAATAGGGGTATATACGAACTGATGAATTCGGTTCTTCATTATGTAGATTCCGCTAATATTAAAAATTTGTGATAAGTCTTTATTGTCAGTGACTTGCGGTTTCTTTGTGGTCGGCATTCTATACCGTATTCCGGGCCCCGAATACAGGTGTTAGAGGAGGCATTCTGGAATCCGTAAAAAATCCCGATATTTTATTGCAGGTTTTTAGAACATGTACTAAAAATTCACTCGGCTGTCTCAGGGAGAGAGGGGCAGCACATGCGATTTCGATCCGAAGTACAAGCCGGAGGCTGGCAAATGACAGACCACAAGAACGATCATACCGAGCTGCAAAACAAATCCGAAGAAGCGATCAAGGAAACCGGGGAGCTGACCGAGACGGGCGCGGCCCGTCGTAGCTTCCTGGGCAAACTGGGCAAGGGCGGCGCCGCCCTGGCCGTGTTCGGCATGGGGGCGGAGACCGCCATGCAGACCATGTTCAACCGCAGCACCCTGTCGAGCGCCGTCGCCGCCGGCATCGAGGGCTTCCACGTGGAAGGCAAGGTGGACGGGTTCATCTGGCTGAATGATCGCCCGATCAACGGCGAGCTGCCGCCGCACCTGCTGCACGACGAGGTCACCCCGTTCCCCAACATGTTCATCCGTAACAACGGCGTCCCGCCGGAAAAGGCCGGCATCGATGCCGCGGCCTGGACCCTCACCGTGCACGGTGAGGCGGCAAATCAGGAGAAGTCCTATACGATCGCCGATCTCAAGGAGAAGTTCGAGCACCATACCCTGCAGATCTGGATCGAGTGTGGCGGCAACGGCCGTGCCGCATTCGAGCCGTCCCCGCGTGGCAACCAGTGGGATCTGGGCGCGGTCGGCTGCCCGACCTGGACCGGTGTGCGCCTGCGCGACGTGCTGGAAGACGTCGGCTACGACGCGGACAAGGCCGTGTACATTGGCTACAAGGCGGGCGATGCCCACCTCAGCGGTCGCGACGACCTGGACGCGCTCTCCCGTGGCTGCCCGATGCGCAAGGCCCTGGAGGACGAGACCATCATTGCCTGGGCGATGAATGGCGAGGACATCCCGGAACAGCACGGCTACCCGCTGCGCCTGATTACGCCCGGCTTCCCGGGTTCCGCCAGTGGCAAGTGGCTGACCGAGATCCTGGTGCGCGACCGCGAGCATGACGGTCAGGGCATGACCGGCCACAGCTACCGCATGCCGCGTCATCCGGTGGAACCGGGCGCCGACGTGCCGAATGAGGACATGGTCGTCCTCGAGGAAATGCCGGTGAAGTCGCTGATCACGTATCCGCAGACCGGCGTCGAGACCACGGCTGGCAGCACGCTGAAGGTCGCAGGCAAGGCCTGGGATGGCTACGGCGACGTCGAGGAGCTCCACGTGTCGACCGACTACGGGGTAACCTGGCAGAAGGCCGACCTGAAGCGGCCGGTCAACAAGTTTGCCTGGCAGACCTGGGAGGCCGAGATCGAGTTCCCCGAACAGGGCTTCTACCAGGTGTGGGCCGTGGCCACCAACAGCAAGGGTGACCGCCAGCCAATGGTGCTGCCGGGCTGGAACCCGCGCGGTTACGGCAACAACAAGGCCCACCACATCGATGTCCGAGTCAAAGCGTAAGGAGCACGAATGAAGTCGAAGATGGTCCTGTTGTTGCCGGCCATCCTCGGCCTCCTCTGGGTGGCGCCCGCGATCGCGGGCGACCACGTCGAGGCCGCCGAGGAGTACGAGACCGATCCGGAAACCGGCCTGCTCAAGGCCCCGGGGTTCGATACCGTCAAGAATAATTGCACGGTCTGCCACTCGGCCCGGTTGTTCACGAGCCGCGGGTACACCCGCAAGATCTGGCTGGAACAGATCCGCTGGATGCAGGACACCCAGGGGCTCTGGGAGTTTTCTCCCGAAGTGGAGGAAGAGATCCTGGACTACCTGGAGACCTACTACCCACCGCGTTGATTCCGACACGGTGATGACGAAACGCCCCGGCTGGTCCGGGGCGTTTTTTTGGGCGCTTGCCTGTTGGCGGGGCATCGCGCGGGTCGGCGGAAGCGTCCCGGCGATCCGGCTATCCGTCGTTGGCGGGTGTGATGGCCCAGCAGCGGTGGGGTGGCGGCGGGCGGCGGAAGTCCTCGTCGAGGGTCTCGCGGGTGATGTCGCGGGCCTGGAGGCCGGTCAGCGCGGCGTGGTCCAGCTCGAAGCGGCGACGATTGGTGGAAAAGTACAGGATGCCGTCCGGGGTAAGCAGGCGCGCCGCCGCCAGGATCAGTTGGACGTGGTCGCGCTGCACCTCGAAGTCTTCCTCGGTGCGCTTGGAATTGGAGAAAGTCGGCGGGTCGAGGAAGATCCGCTCGAAGACCATGCCCGGGGTGTCCGCGGTCCCCTCCAGCCAGCGGACCACGTCCTCGCGCAGCAGGGCGTGGGTGCCAGGTTGGCGGCGGCTGCGGCCATCGCGGATCTCGGCCTCCAGGCCGTTGGCGCGGAAGTTCGCCTCGGCCCATTCCAGGTAGGTGTTGGACAGGTCCACGGACACGGTCTGGCGTGCCCCGCCGATCGCCGCGTGCACGCTGACCGCGGCGGTGTAGCAGAACAGGTTCAGCAGGCGCAGGCCGCGGCATTCCTCTTGCAGCCGGCGCCGCATCGGGCGGTGGTCGAGGAACAGCCCGGAATCCAGATAGGCATCCAGGTCCACCCGCAGGCGGCAGCCGTGTTCCATGACCGTGAACGGCGCAGCTTCGGCGGTTTCGGCGCGCTGGTACTGTGAACGCCCCTTCTGTGCCCGGCGCTGCTTGTAGTGCAGGTGCGCGGGTTCGACGCCGGTGACCTCCAGGGTGGCGGCCAGTGCGCCGCGCAGGCGGGCCTCGGCGCGGGCGGGCTCGACGCTGGCGGGGGCGGCGAACTCCTGCACATGCAGATGCAGCGTCCCGTCTTCCGCCTCGTAGCGGTCAATCTGCAGGGGATATTCGGCCAGGTCGGAATCGTAGATGCGGTAGCAGGTGATGCCCTGGCGCCGCGCCCAGCGGGTCAGGTGACGCAGGTTCTTCTGCAGCCGGTTGGCGAAGTCCGGCGCCGGGTCAGCCGGCGGTTCCTCGCGCCGATGGATCTCGAACTGGAGCAGGTGGCAGGCGAGGGTGCCGTTGTAGAAGCGGTGCTTGTGGCTGGCGCGCAGGCCCAGGCGCTGCGAGTCGGTGGTGTCCGCGACCAGCAGGGCGACATGCCAGCCGCCAAACGCGCTGCGTAGGCGCTCGCCCAGCAGGCTGTAGAGCTTGATCAGCTCCGGTGTGTTGCCGATGCGTTCGCCGTAAGGCGGGTTGCTGACCAGCACGCCGTGATCGGCCGGGGGTTCCAGGGTCAGGGCATCGGCCTGATCGAAGCGCGTGCAGTCGTCCACACCCGCGGCCCGCGCCGCCTTGCGGGAGGCGGCCACCGCGCCCCGGTCGCGGTCGCTGCCCAGCAGGGGCGGGCCCTGCCAGGGGCGCACGGTATCGCGGGCCTCGGCCAGGCAGCGGTCCCAGAGCTCCGCATCATGGCCGGACCAGCCCTGGGCCCGGAACCCCTCGCGCAACAGCCCCGGTGCGGTACGGGTCGCCATCAGCGCCGCTTCGATCACCAGCGTCCCGCTGCCGCAGAACGGGTCGAGGAACGGCGCGTCCGGATGGGCCTCCAGGTGCTCCGGCCAGCCGGCGCGCATCAGCAGCGCGGCGGCCAGGTTCTCGCGCAGCGGGGCCTGGCCGCCCGCGCCGCGATAGCCGCGCCGGTGCAGGCCCCCGTTACCGATGTCCAGGCTCAGCTGCGCCTGCCGACCCTGCAGTTGCAGCAGTACGCGTACGTCCGGGTCGGCCGCGTCCACGTCGGGGCGTTCGCCGGTGGCGGCGCGAAAGGCGTCGGCGATGCCGTCCTTCACCCGCACCCCGGCGAAATGGGTATGCCGGATGTGCGAGCTCTTGCCCGTCACGTCCACCGCGAAGGTGGCCTCGAGACCGAACAGGGCGGGCCAGTCCAGGGCCCGGCTGGCGGCATGGCAGGCATCGCCGTCCGGTTCGTCGAAGCGCGCCAGGGGCAGCAGGATGCGGCTGGCCACCCGGCTGCCGAGCAGGCAGCGGTACAGCGTGGCAAGGTCCGCCCGGAAGTGGATGCCGGCGCGGTCCTCGCGCAGATCCGTCGCGCCGAAGCCCTCCAGCTCGCGCGTGACCAGCGGGGCCAGCCCGCCGGCGGCGGTCGCGAGATACACGCGGGTGGTGGCCGCCGGGTCGTAGGGCAGGATCGTGTCGTCGGCAGGGGTGTCGGTCATTGCGGGCTCGGACAGGCAGGGCGGGAAGGCCGCTTATTCTGGCACACCCGGCGGCGCGTTCGGCCCCTCAGCGCAGCAGGCGGCGGCGGATCAGGAAGGTCGCGAGGATGATGGCGCCGACGCCGTAGGCGGTGATCACGGCCAGATGCGGGAGCCACGCGTCCGGCCAGGCGCCGGTCATCAGCGGGCGCACGATCTCCAGCACATGCGCCAGCGGGAGGGCCAGCGCAAGGCCCTGCACCCAGCCGGGCAGCTCGGTCAGCGGGAAGAACACCCCGGAGAGCAGGAGCATGGGGGTGACGGCCAGGGTGAAGTAGTAGAGAAAGAAGTCGTAGCTGCGCGCCAGCGCGGTGATCACCAGGGCCAGGGCGCCGAAGGTGAACGCGGCGAGGAAGATCACCGGGAGCGCGAGCAGCGCGCGGGCATCGCTGACCAGCCCCAGCAGGCTGGCGACGACCAGGATGGTGATGGCACTGATCAGGCCCTTGGTCGCCGCCCAGACGGCCTCGGCGAAGACGATGTCGTCGAGCGTGAGCGGCGTGGCGAGCATGCCCAGCCAGGTGTTCTGCTCCGCCATGCGGGTGTAGGCGGAATACATGCCCTCGAAGCTGGCGGTGAACATCGCGGAGGAACAGATGATGCCGGAGGCGATGAAGACCATATAGCGCATGCCGTCGAGGTCGCCGACCAGGCTGCCGAAACCGTAGCCAAACGCCAGCAGGTACAGGATCGGCTCGCCGAAGTTGCCGAGCATCGACGGCACGATCAGCTTGCGCCAGACCAGCGCATTGCGTCGCCAGACCGCGACAAAGCGCAGGCTGGGGCGGGGCAGCAGGGGCATCGCGGGATGGGCCATCAGTCGCGCAGTTCGTGTCCGGTGAGTTTCAGGAAGACGTCTTCCAGGTCGGCCTCGCGCAGGGTGGGCTCGTGGCCGAGCGCGCGCAGACGTTCGCGCAGGCGGTCCGGCTCGGTCGTGTAGACCAGCCAGGTATCGGCCACCTGGTGGGCGCGGTCCTTCGCCCCCAGTTCGCGCTGCAGCACATCGCCGGCCCCGGCCCCGCCCACGGTCAGCACCCAGGGTTCGATGTGCTCGGCGATCAGACGGCTGGGGGCGTCACAGGCGATGATGCGGCCGTGGTCGATGATCGCGATGCGATCGCACAGCTCCTGGGCCTCCTCCATGTAGTGCGTGGTCAGCACCAACGTGACCCCGGAGGCGCGCAGCGCCCGCAGCTGGCGCCACAGGTGATGGCGGGCCTGCGGGTCCAGCCCGGTGGTGGGTTCGTCCAGGACGACCACCTCCGGCTCGTTGATCAGGGCGCGTGCCAGGGTCAGGCGTCGCTTCATGCCGCCGGACAGGGCGTCGATACGCGCGCCGCGCTTGTCGTTCAGGTTGACCTGCTCCAGCAGCCGGTCAATGCGCGCCTCCACCGTTGGTCCGGCCAGGCCGAAGTAGGCAGCGTAGGTGCGCATGTTCTCGATCACGGTGAAGTCGGGGTCGAGGGTGTCGAACTGCGGCACGATGCCCAGTCGTTCGCGCACGGCGCGTTCGCCCTCGGGCATCGGCAGGCCCAGGACCTCGACCCGGCCACCGTCGATCGGGGTCATGCCGAGCAGCATGCGCAGGGTGGTGGTCTTGCCGGCCCCGTTGGGACCCAGCAGCCCGAAGAATTCGCCCGGAGCGATCTCGAGGTCCACGCCGTCGACCACGTGGATGCTGTCGTAGGTCTTGCGGAGCTGGTCGATACGGATCGCGGACATGGCGGGGCTCGCGGCGAAGGGGTGCGCATACCATACCGGTTCGGGGGCCTGCTCCCAATGGCCCGGGGCCGCGCCATCAAAAAGGCCCGGATCGTCTGATCCGGGCCGGTCGTTCTGATACCGCTGCCGACGTTACGGACGGCTGTAGGTATAACCCTGGTGCTGCAACCAGGAAATATGGGCCACGCCGCTGGGGATCACGTCGTCCTCGGAGGCATCGAACAGCTCGTCCAGTGCGATGTTGCGCCCGCGCAGGGTGTTCGCGCAGACCTGGAACTCCACGTCCTGCATCTTCAGGTTCTCGATGCGCCCGCGCAGGTTCTCGTTGGTCATCGCGGTCTGGAGCAGGCCGAGGCCATCGCCATGCATGACGACCTTGATGTCCATGTTCTCGGCGCCGACCGCGTTGATGTGGTTCTGGATGTTGCCCATCGCCGCCATGTAGCGCCGTTCGTCATCGTAGTTCACGTGGTAGACGACCTTGTGATAGCCATAGTCGAAGTCGCCCGCGGCGGCCAGGCCGGGGAGGCTCAGCACCATCGCGAGCAGGGCGGGAAGGATCAGTTTCATTGCGTTCATTGCACAGGTTCCTCTCCTGAAACAATCACGAACCCGGGCGGGTCTTGGGTACGCCACGGGGCCTTGCGCCGGGGTTGGCGCGCCGCGACCGGGGGCTTCACTGGGAAGGCGGTCGGCGGCTGTTTATAAGACGCACCGGGCATGCGCCTATTCCCGTCCGGGCGGGCTTGAAGGGGTGTTCTTCGGTTCGGATGGGAGCAAAGAAAAGGGCCCGGGAAGGCCCGGGCCCGAAGCGACGACCGGGAGATGGCGGCCGCCGCGGGGGGAACTTGCCTGAAACGCCTACGGGCGCACGTAGGTGTAGCCCTGCTGCTGCAGATGCGACAGGTGGGCCACGCCGCTCGGGATGATGTCGTCCGCGGAGGCGTCGTAGAGATCATTGGCGATATCGATGTTCCGGCCGACCACGGTGTTGTTGCACACCTGGAAGTCCACGTCCTGCATCTTCAGCTGGTCGACGAAGGCCTTCAGGTCTTCGTTCGACTTGGCGTGCTGCAGCAGGCTGAGCCCGTTTCCATGCATCACTACCTTGATGCTCATGCGGTCGGCGCCAACGGCGTTGATGTGGTTCTGGATATTGCGCATCGCGCCGATCTGACGCTGTTCGTTGTCGTGGTTTACGTGGTAGACCACTTTCTGTTCGGAGTAGCCGTTGTCGTTGGCCAGGGCGGTGCCCGGCAGGACGAATGCGGCAGCGGCCAGGGCCAGCGGAAGGATGTAGCGTTTTTTCATGATCGGGCTCCTGCTTGTGTTCCCGTGTGTTCGTTGTCGATACGCCCGGGGCGTATGTCGCGCTGCAAGCAGCTGACCGGATCCGGTGGCGGGCTTCCATGCCTTTCGTTTCCGGTTACAGGTAGGACGGGAACTATCCGCGATTATTCCGATCAGAATCTAGATAACTGCCTGATCATATGTAGAAAAGTAGAACATTAGGGGATGTTGTTTCGCATGCCCCGGGCGGCGTGCAGGGCCAGGGTCAGGAGTACCAGGCCACCGGCCAGCAGCGTGAAGCGGCCCGGGGCCTCGGCCAGGAACAGCCAGACCCAGAGCGTTCCGAACACCGCCTCCAGGACCAGGAACAGCGCGACCTCGCCGGCCGGCAGGAAACGGGTCGACAGGGCGATCAGCGCGAGTGCCAGAGGGAGCTGGACCAGCCCCATCACGGCGAGTACCGCGAAGCTGTCGAGGCCGATCGCGAGGGGTGCCGCCAGCGGCCACGCGATGACGGCCGCCAGCAACCCGCCCGCCGCGATCACGGCTAGGGAAACACTGATCAATGTTCACGCTCGCGTTGGCACCCCAGGTTTTCCGAGACAAGGCGCGGTGCGCAGCGGGTAGTGGTTCTACCCGCAAGTGGCGCAACGCAGGATCGGGGAACCTGGGGTGCCAACCCCACAAATCATTCAATGCAGGGGCTCGGCCGCTTTTGTGCGCGCACAGCGTTGCGGCTCCCTTGTGCAGAATGACTGCACGGCAGTCACCGCGCCTTGTTCGCACGCAAAAGCGACTCGAGCGCGAGCGTGCACATTGATCAGTGTTTCCCTAGGCGATCCACCCGCGGCGAACGCCGCAGCAACGTCAGGTTGATGCCGACCACGAGCGCGGCCAGCAGCGCAAGCCGGTCCCCCAGCCAGCCCCCGGCCTCCAGCGACCCGGCAAATACGCCGATGATCCCGCCGAGGCAGACCAGCATCGCGACCCAGGTCCGCGGGGGCACCCACTCGCGCAGCAGTACCCCGGAAAACACGGCGGCGAACAGCGGCGAGGCGGCCAGGATCACGACCACGTTGGCGACCGTGGTGTGCAGGATGGCCAGCACGAAAAGGATGGTGGTGGCGGCAAAGCCTGCCGAGACCCAGCCGGCATCCGCGCCGCCCAGGCGCAGGTGGGTCCAGGCCCAGCGCCCGTCGAGGACACGCAGCAACAGGGTCAGGGCAAGCGCCATCAGCAGCCCGCGCCAGAAGACGATGTTCATGCCCTGAGTGTCGGCCAGGCGCACCAGCAGCCCGTCGAAGCTGAGCGCCATCACACCGGTGAAGGCGAGCAGCGAGCCGTGCAGGTGTTCGCGTTGCATGATTCGGGTCACCCTCCATGTGCCGCTTTTCCAGCGGGGTTGTTACAGTGCGTGGGTACCGTTTTCGGAGTGCCCTATGTCCGCATCCCCCATCCCGCCCGAACTGCAGCCGATCGGGGCCATTGGCCTCGGCATCATGGGCGCGCCCATGAACCGCAACCTCCTGGCCGCCGGGGCCGAAGTTCGTGTCTGGGCACGCCGGCCGGAGACGGCGGAAGCACTCGCGCAGGAGGGGGCGCAGTCGTGCGCGAGCCTCCCGGAGCTGGTTCGCGGCGTGCGGGTGCTGGTGCTGAATGTGTCCGATACGCCGGATGTCGAGGCGCTGATGCTGGGCCCGGACGGCATCCTGGAGCACGCCCGCCCCGGCCTGATCGTGATCGACCACAGCACCATCGACCCGATGCGGACGCGCGCCATCGCCCGCGCGGCCGCCGAACGCGAAGTGACCTTCGTGGATGCCCCGGTCTCGGGGGGCGAACCCGGTGCCCGGGCCGGTTCCCTGAGCCTGATGGTAGGCGGCCCCGCCGTGGTGGTCGAGTCGCTGCGCCCGATCTTCGAGGTCGTGGGGTCCACCCTGACGCACGTAGGTGACTGCGGGGCGGGACAGATCGCCAAGGCCTGCAACCAGCTGGTGGTGGGCGAGACGCTGGTCGCGGTGGGCGAGGCCTTCGCGCTGGCGGAGCAGTCGGGTGTGGATCCGGCCCGGGTCCGCGAGGCGCTGATGGGTGGTTTTGCCAGTTCGCGCATCCTGGAGGTGCATGGCCAGCGCCTGCTGGACGGGGACTTCGAGCCGGGGTTCCAGGTCGGGCTGTATCACAAGGACCTGGGCATCATCGCCGATCTGAGCCGGGACCTCGGGCTGGCCACGGAGGGCCTGAGGCCAGTGCGCGAGGCCGTGGATGCAGCACTTGAGGCCGGGCAGGCCCGGCATGACGTGTCGATCCTCGCCCGCTTCTGCGTGCGCGCCGGCGAACCGGCTTCCTGACCGGTCAGAGGACGAAGCGCCAGACCAGCCAGGCCAGCGAAAACCCGGCCAGGAAGATGATGCCGGCCCAGGCCAGGGCACGCAGGCCGGGCCCGGGTCGGGCATCCGCCGGCATATCTGGTGACATCACCGCTCGGAAAGTGATCCAGGCGAGGATCGGGGCCGAGAGGAATGACAGGGTGGTCGCGATATCGACGAAGCGTGTGAACTGCTCGCCGGCGAGCCAGATCAGGGCCAACGCCCCGGTGGCGACGATCAGCAGGGCGATGCGATAGCCCCACCATTCCAGCCGGCCCTCGGCGCCCGTGTCCGGGTCGCTGCTCCGGGGCTGGTGGCTGTTCTCGCGCAGCGCGCGCAGGGTGGCCATGATCACTCGCGGGTAGGCGTCGGTCACGGCCAGGGTGGTGGAGAACATCGTGGTCAGCGCCGCGATCGCGATCAGGGAGCGACTCCATTCGCCCAGGCTCTGGGCGTAGAGATCCACCAGTTGCGCCGAGAAGGCGGCCGCCCCCGGCGCGAAGCCGACGCCGCTGCCGTACATCAGCAGGGCCCCCAGGAGCATGAACACGAGTGCCAGCGCGGTGGCACCGAAGAAGCCCAGCCGGAAGTCGAACACGGCCTCGCGCACACTGGGGTGATGCCCGGTCATGCGTGCGCGCTCCTGGGTCCAGACCGAATGCCAGGCGGCCACGTCCAGCGGGATCGGCATCCATCCCAGCAACGCCAGCACGAAGGCGAGACCGGCCAGGGTCCACAGGTTCGACCATTCCCGGGCGCCGGAGAGCGCATGCCAGTCCGGGGCCTCCTGGAACGCCAGGGCGACCGCGACCACGGTGGAGACACTCAGCGCGGCCATGATGATCTTCATGCCCAGGTCGAGCCCCTTGTAGGCCTCGACCATCAGGAAAGCGATGCAGGCGGCCAGGATCAGCGCGGAGAGCACGACCATCGACAGGTCCAGCCCGAAGACCAGGGCGAACAGCCCCGCGGTGGTCAGTGTCACCACGGCCTGGATGATGAACAGCGTGCCCAGCGTCACCGCGATGTACAGGCCCAGGGCCCAGTTGCCGAGCCGGTGATAGCCGGTCAGCAGGTTGTGCCCGGTGGCGGCCGCGTAGCGTGGCCCGAATTCCAGAAAGGGGTACTTGAACAGGCAGGCCAGGAGCACGATCGGGATCAGCAGCAGCCCGTATTCGGCGCCGCCGCGGGTGGCCTGGACCAGATGCGAGACGCCCACCGCCGCGCCGGCCATCAGCAGGCCGGGTCCGATGGCGGCGCGCAGCGTGGCGCGGGTGGATGCGGTCATGAATCGATGTTTCCTTGATCGGTTGCTGCCGTGTCCGACTGGGGCAGGGCGTCGGTGCTGGCGATGATAATGCGGTCGCGTCCGCTGTTCTTGGCGGCGTACAGGGCCTGGTCGGCGCGGCCCAGCAGCGAATCCGCCGTATCCCCCGGGCGGAAGCTGGCAATGCCGCCGGAGCAGGTCTGGCCGCTGGGCATCGCCGCGCGCAGGCGCTCCAGGATGTGGCGCGTCTGCCGGGCATCCGTATGCGGAAACACGATCACGAACTCCTCCCCGCCGAAGCGCGCCAGCAGGTCCGTGGGGCGCAGGCTCGGGCGCCAGGCGCGGACCATGTCGCGGAGCAGGGCGTCGCCGGCGGCATGGCCGTGGGTGTCGTTGTAGCGCTTGAAGTGATCGATATCCAGGAAGGCCAGGGTCAGTGGTCCGGCATTACGCTCGGCCCGCGCGATTTCGCGGTCCAGTTGTTCCTCCAGGTGGCGACGATTGCCGACCCCGGTCAGCGCGTCGCTGCGGGAGAGGTGTTCCAGTCGCTGCGCCAGTACGTGGGTTTCGCGGAGCAGGCCTGCCATGCGGTACATCACCAGCAGGAACAGCAGGATGGACGCGATCGCGGCCACGCGGATGGTCTCCGTCTCGCCGCCGGCGGTGGCCAGGATCACCATGGGGACCAGCACCGAGGCCGCCCCCAGGATCAGCAGGCGCCGCCCGGAGAGCTCGGCAGGCGAGGTATGGGTTCGCGGTTCCACCCTCGCGGACGGGTGCCATGCGGCCGCCGCGATCAGCGCATAGGCCACGAGCCAGAGGGCGTCGGTCAGCCCGCCTGCCCGGTACCAGCCCGCAGAGTTGCCGTGGGCATACAGCAGGTCGGCGGCCAGATAGGCCAGCATCCCCAGCAGCAGGAAGCTGTGAGCGGTGATGCCCGTACGCTGCAGGAACACCAGGCGCAGCACCAGCACCAGCAGGATGAGATCGGCAACGGGGTAGCCCGTGGAGACCAGCAGTTGCAGCCAGCCGAGTCCGGGGTCGTAGGTGTAGGGGGCGATCAGCAGGGCCCAGCCGAGGACCGCGGCCGAGATCCCCACGATCAGCGCATCCACGAAGGCGCCATCGTTCCGCGCGGCCTGGGCCCCCAGCCGCCACAACGCCACGGCGAACAGCGGGTACACGGCGAGGTAGAAGACATCCGCGGCCGAAGGGAAGGGCTCGAGGCCCTGCAGGTCCAGCCAGTACCAGATGCCGTGCCCCGTGGCGGCCAGTGCCAGCGCGGCGGCGATCAGGGCCCAGGACGAGGCGGCGAACGGGCGTTGAGGGCGCAGGGTGGCGAGGGCAACGGCCACCGCGGCGCCGGCGGTCGTGATGACGTAGAGGGCGCTGGCCAGCGGGCCATGGGGCAGGGCGACATAGGCCATGGCCAGCACCAGGCCGATGCCCAGCAGTACGCCCCAGCCCTCCGGGCGCGGCCGTCGCGCGGTGCGGCGGGCGTCCCTGTTAGCGGCATGCGTGCTGCCACGCTGGATGTCGGCCGATTCCCCCATCGGCCGTATGGTGACAGACCGATGCAGGATTGTCCCGCCTCCGCGGCGGCGCGCGGCTCCCTCCGCAGGGGGGGCCTTAAGGAAACACTGATTGAATCGCACGTCCGCGCTCGAGTCGCTTTTGCGCGCGAACAAGGCGCGGTGACTGCCGTGCAGTCATTCTGCACAAGGGAACCGCAACGCTGTGCGCGCGCAAAAGCGGCCGAGCCCCTGCTTTCACTGGCTTGTGGGGTTGGTGCCCCCTGTTCCCCGATCCTGCGTTGCGCCGCTTGCGGGTAGAACCACTACCCGCTGCACGACGCGCCTTGTCTCGGAAAACAGGGGGCACCAACGCGGACGTGCGATTCAATCAGCGTCTCCTTAAAGGCCGATCAGTTCGGCGTGCACACCGGAGGCGGTGACCGTGTCCAGCAGCTTGCGGCTGTTGATGCGTTGCGGGTCGTACTCCACCACCATCAGGTGCGGGCGTTCGTCGTGGCTGGACGCGGCCATCACGCCCGGGAGTTCGCGCAGGGCATCCTGGATGCGTTCGCGGGCCGCGTGGTCGGTGTCTTCGTCGATGTGGATGGTGACATCCGCCATATGGGTGCTCATTGCGGGCTCCTTCGGCCGCGGGGCCGTGTGCCTACAACATGAATATAGACGCTGCCGGAGGCGGCTCAAGCACCGTGCCTGGCTGCCGCCGCCGCGGAGGGCTATGGTGAAGGGATGGATACGAACCGGAGAATCACCATGCGAGCGATCTGGCTGGGGCTGGCCCTTGCCGCGGTGGGCAGCAGTGCCGCGCAGGCCGATGTGCTGACGGGCGACACGCTGCTGGAGGCCGCGAACGCGGAGATCACCAACATCGACCAGGAGGGCCTGCAGGACCTGATCGCCAGCGAGCCCGACCACGTGGTGATTGATGTGCGCACACGTACCGAGATTGATCACACCGGCGGGCAGATCCGCTCCAGCGAGACGCTGAATATCCCGCGTGGCTGGATCGAGTTCGAGGTGCCCGGCGAGATCCCGGACAAGGACACGCCGATCGTCGTCTACTGCGGCCAGAACCTGCGCAGTGTGGCCGCCGCGCAGACCCTGCAGCAGATGGGCTACACCAATGTGTACAACTACCCCGGCGGCTTTTTCGAGTGGAAAGACGCCGGGCTGCCGCTGTATGTGCTGGACAAGGCCCGCGACTCGTTCCTCTACGACCGCCCGCAGGAGGTGACCGACGGCGTCTGGTCCGCGATCGGCGCGACCCAGCCCTCCACCTACGAGAACTCCGGCCACAACAACAACCTGTCGTTCATCATCACCGATGATGGCGTGGTGGTGATGAACGCCGGCGACAACTACCTGCTGGCCAAGTCGCTGCATCAGGAGATCAAGGAAATCACCGACCAGCCCGTGAAATACGTGGTACTGGAGAATGCCCAGGGCCACGCGATGCTGGGCATGACCTACTGGCAGGAGCAGGGCGCCACGGTGATCGCGCACAACGATGCCTGGCGCGAGATCGAGGCCAATGGTCAGGCGAGCCTGGAAGCGGCCGCCACGCGCACCCGCGACAAGGCGTTCATGACCGAGCTGGGCACGCCGGACGTCACCTTCGCCACCCGCCTGGACCTGGAGATGGGCGGTGAAACCATTCAGATCCTCTACCTCGGGCCGGGCCACGCGCCGGGCGATATCGCCCTCTGGGCGCCGGAGCGCAAGGTCCTGATCACCGGGGACCTGGCGTTCCATCAGCGCATGCTGCCGATCTTCGAATACACCGATACCGCCGGCTGGATCGAGACCTGGCACGAACTGGAGGCCCTGGAGGCCGAGTACATCATCCCCGGCCACGGCGACCCGGTGAACGATTTCGAGGTGCTCCGCCGCTACACCCACGATTATCTCGTGTACCTGCGCGAGGAGGTCCAGCGCATCCTCGACGAGGGCGGCACGCTGAACGATGCCTACAACATCGACCAGACCGCCTACCGCCACCTGGACACCTACGGCGAGCTGCATCGCCAGAACGCCGGCCGCGTGTTCCGCGCCATGGAGTTCGAGGACTTCTGAATCCCAATGCGGAGCGTCCGGGTCCCTCGCCTGTGGGAAGCCAGCCCCTGCCGGCAGGGCGTGGGCAAGGCCTCAATCGCCGAGAGGGCTCGGCTCCTACTGGTCTGGAGTCAGCATTTGCAGGAGGCCAGCCCCCTGGCCGATGGGGCGCTTGCAAAACCGCAATCGGCCGGAAACCCGGGCTCTTTTAAGGGCGAGGGTGTACGTGGATCAGCATTTCCCTGGGAAGTACAGCGCGGGAAGTACACCGCGTACGTGAAGGTCGGTTGTGCGGAGAATGGGTCCTGGCGAGAAGGCAGTGCCGGGTCGCATGTGGCATTTCCCATATCTTCGCGCTAAATTAGAACGAACGTTCGGTTCGGTATGGGCGATGACAGAGAACCCGAAGCAATCCGTGCGCGGCGCCGCGCTGCGCAAACTGGTACTGGATACCGCGCTCGAGCGGTTCAGTCAGGATGGCTATTTCAATACCTCCATCCATGACATCCGGCGTCAGGCCGGTGTCTCCATCGGCTCGATCTATCACCACTTCGGCAACAAGGAGGCGCTGGCCAAGGCGCTGTACGACGCGCTGCTGCAACGCATGGATGCGGGCCTGGCCGAGGTGATGGAGCGCGAGAGCGGTTGCCGCGCACGCTGCGACGGGATCATCGCGTTCCTGTTCCGGGCCGCCACCGAGGCCCCGCAGACGATGCGTTTCGTGCTCGAGGCGCGGCACCGCGAGTTTCTTCCGGACGAGCCGCCGGTGTGCTCCTCGCAGCCGTTCCAGCGCATGCGCGAGTGCATCGAACAGGGCATGGCCGCCGGCGAGGTCCGGCCCATGGAGATCCCGGTGGCGGCCACCGCCGCGTTCGGTGGCGCCATCCGCCTGTTGCACCTGTACCTCGACGGCGTGCTCGAGAAACCCCTGGCGCACTACCTGCCCGAGACCCAGGAGGCCGCCTGGCGCGCCATCGCGATGCCTTCGGCCGAGTGCCCGTAACCCGTTCTGCTATCGATGGCCCCAAAGGAGAATCCCCGATGAAGATCGTTGCATCCCTGTTCCTGCTGCTGACCCTGTCGCTGACCACCCTGAGCGTCCAGGCCGAAACCCCCACCGACGCCCGCGCCCTGGACGGCGTCGAGCAGGGTCGCGTCGTGTTCGACCTGAACAACAACGACCCGGAGCTGCTCGCGCTGTACCTGATGGTGATCCGCGAGACCTTTGAAGACCTGACCGATCAGGGCGTTGAGCCCGACATGATCCTCGCCTTTCGCGGGCGGGCCGTGACCATGGTCTCCGAGGATCGCGAGCGCTTCGAGCTGACGGAGTTCGACCACCTGGATGCGATCGAGGAGCACGTGGCGGCACTGAAGGAGAAGGGCGTGCGCATGGAGTCCTGCGCCGTGGCCACCCGCCTGTTCGGCGTCGAACACGGCGAACTGCTGCCCGGCATCGAGCCGGTGCGCAATACCTTCGTGTCCCTGACCGGTTACCAGGCCCAGGGCTACGCGGTCATCCCGATCTATTGAGCCTGAAGGGTTCGGGTTTCGAGCCCGGGGACGAAACACCCGGGCCTTCACCATAAGAGGAGGAGAACCACCATGCGAAATCGAATGCTGATCCTGTTGCTGGCCGTCCTGTTGCCGTTTGGCCTGGCCTCCACGGCGAGCGCCGAGGGTCTGGACAATCGCGAGGCGACCCAGGGCATCGAGACGATGCGCGCGGTCTACGACATGCGCAAGTCCGACCCCAACGTGATGCTGGCCTACCTGCGCGGCATCGCCACCAACCACGAGAACCTGCTCAAGGAGGGCGTGGAGCCCGATCTGCGCATGGTCTTTATCGCCGAGGCGGTCAAGTTCATCAACACCGACCCGGAGCCCGAGGTTGCGATCGATCACGCCGACACCCTGGAGGAGATCGCGAAGGCGGTGGACCGCCTGGACGAGCTGGGTGTGAAGATGGAGGTCTGCGCCGCCGCGACGCGGGCCTATGGTGTGGACAACGACACCATCCTGGATCCGATCCAGCCGGTGCGCAGCGGCTTCATCGCGGTCATGGGCTATCAGAACCAGGGCTACGCGCTGGTGCCGGTTTACTGATCCCGTAACCCCCTCACACGGGGTCTGCCGGGCCGTCGCGGGAAGCGGCGGCCCTTTTTTGGTCAGCCGACGGGTGCCCCGTTCAGCCGCGCGCCAGTCGGCGGTTGAGCGCATAGACCGACAGCGGCGCGAACACCCCGGCAATGCCCAGGGCCCAGGCCAGCGACCACAGGGCCGGCTGCAGGGCCGGGCCGTCGGCGTTCATCAGGGCGCGGGCGGCCTCCGCCAGCAGCGAGACGGGGTTGGCCTGTACGAAGCCCTGCAGCCAGGTCGGCATCGTGTCCACGGGTACGAACGCGGAGCTGACGAAGGTGACCGGGAACAGCGCGGTAAAGCCAAACAGCTGCACATGCTCCGGGTCGCGCGCGATCACGCCCACCAGCACCATCACCCAGGAAAAGGCCACCGCGAAGCTCAGCACCAGCGCGACCATCGCCAGCAGGTGCGCCCACGAGGTCTCCAGGCGGAAGCCGAGCAGGAACCCGACGATCAGCAACAGGGCGATACACAGCAGTTGCTTGACCACGTCCGCCAGGATGCGTCCGGCCAGCGGCGCCCAGCGCGGGATGGGCAGGGCACGAAAGCGATCGAATACGCCGCGGGTCAGATCGGTGTTCAGGCCGTGGCCGACGTACACGGTCACAAACAGCATGTTCATCACGATCACGCCGGGCAGCACGAACGCCAGATAGTTCTCGGGCGAACCGGCAATGGCCCCGCCGAACACGAACAGGAACAGCACCAGGAACAGGATCGGCTGGATCGAGTAGTCGCCCAGTTCCCAGGGATTGCGGCGTACCTGCACCAGGCTGCGCCAGGCCAGCGCCAGGGTCTGGTCAATGGCGTTCATGCCGCGTCCTCCCCGGCGTCCGGTTCCGCGTGGCCGGCGCCACTGCGCCCGGTCAGGGAGAGGAACACATCATCCAGGCTGGCGCCGCGTAGCCCCAGGTCGACCACCTCGATCCCGGCGTCGTCCAGGCGCCGCAACACGGCGGGAAGCAGCCCGGCATCCTGCACCGGCGCGCTGATCTGCGCCCCCTCGACCTGGGCCGCGCGTCCCGCGAGCTCGGTGACAATCTCGACTGCGCGGTCGCTGGTGGCCGGGTCTGCCACTGTCACGTAGAGGCTGCGCGCCCCGACCCGGGCCTTCAGTTCGGCGGCCGTGCCCTCGGCGATTACGCGGCCCTGATCCAGCACCACGATGGCATCGGCCAGGGCGTCGGCCTCCTCCAGATACTGGGTGGTCAGCAGGACGGTGGTGCCCGCCGCCTGTAACTGGCGCACCCGGTCCCACAGGTCGCGGCGGGCGCGCGGGTCGAGGCCGGTGGACGGCTCGTCCAGGAACAGGATACGCGGCCGTCCAACCAGGCTGGCGGCCAGGTCCAGACGTCGGCGCATGCCCCCGGAGTAGGTCTGCGCGGGGCGTCGCCCGGCCTCCTGCAGCGAGAAGTCCGCGAGCAGCGCGTCCGCACGGGCCCGGGCATCGGCCCGCTTGAGGCCCAGCAGGCGGGCGATCAGGATCAGGTTCTCGCGTCCGGTCAGCTTTTCGTCCACCGAGGCGTACTGGCCGGTCAGGCCGATGATCTCGCGAACCTGCGCGGCCTCGCGGGCCACGTCGAACCCGCCCACGCGGGCCGTGCCGGCGGTGGGCGCGAGCAGGGTGGCCAGCATGCGCACCACGGTGGTCTTGCCGGCGCCGTTCGGCCCCAGCAGGCCCAGGACCTGCCCGGTTGGTACCCGCAGATCGACGCCGTCCACGGCCCGCGTGGCGGCGAAGTCCCGTACCAGTCCCTGTACCTCGATGGCGTTCTCCAAACCTGTCTCCTGATCGGCTCTCCACGCTCGGACGCGGGCGGGGCGACCGGGTTCCGCCGGACAGCCCCGGGTGGTTGGCACCCCAGATTTTTCCCTTAGCCGTCCTGGCGCGCCTTCAGCAGGTCCCGGATCTCGGCCAGCAGCTTCTCCTCGTTACTGGGGGCCGGGGGTTCCGCGGGCCTGGCCTCCTCCTTGTGCTGGAGGCGCGCGATCATCTTGATGGCGGCGAATACCACGGCCGCAATGATCAGAAAGTCCACCACGCGCTTGATGAACACTCCGTAATTGATGGTGACCGCCGCCACGCCATTCTCGGCCTCGCGCAGCACGATCACCAGATCGGAAAAGTCGACCCCGCCAATCAGCAGGCCGATCGGCGGCATCACCACATCCGATACCAGCGACGACACGATCTGGCCGAACGCCAGCCCGATGATCACGCCCACGGCCATATCCACCACGTTGCCGCGCGCCACAAACTGCCTGAATTCGCTCACGATGCCCATGCCCTATCTCCCTTCAGTGGGTAACCCTGAAGCTATAGTCCAGCACGGGGGTAGTTGCGCGACGGGCAGGGCGGCGAGCGTCAGTTTCCGTGTGCGCGGCGCGAGTCGTCCGGGGCCTGGTCGCGCTCGTGCATGCCGTAGTCGCGCACGACTTCGGCCACGCGCAGGCGATAGTCGGCGAAGATGCCGCCGCGCCCGGCCGCCTGCACCTGACGGTGTTCCTCGAGGTTGCGCCATTCCCGCACCGCGGCCTCGTCCCGCCAGAAGGACAGCGACAGCACCTTGCCCGGCTGGCTCAGGCTTTCGAAACGTTCGATGGAGATGAATCCGTCGACGTCCTTCAGGTGTTCGCGCAGGCTCGCTGCCGCATCCAGGTAATCCTGCTTGCGTTCGGAATGGGGCTCGACTTCAAAGATCACGGCAATCATGGCGGCTTCGCTTTCAGAAAGACGAGGGCCGATTTAACCATGCGCGCAGGCGCAAGGTGGAAGCTGCGCCCACCCGCGGAGGCTCGGGCGCACGGCCTGTCATCGATCAGGGGGATTACTCATTTTTCCGGGGTGTCATCCGGGTCCTGATAGGCGCGCAGTCCGCCCGCGATGGACTGGACATTGGTGTAGCCCATATCCACCAGCTGGGCCGCCGCCAGTGCCCCGCGGTTGCCACCATTGCAGAAGCAGACCAGGGGAGCGCCCTTGTCAGGCACCACCCCCTCGATCTGGCGGGTGATGGAATCCAGCGCCACGTTGCGGGCGTTCGGAAGGCTACCCTTCTGGTACTCCTCCGGTTCGCGTACATCAATGGCAATGGCACCGGATGCCAGGTGGCCGTCTACCTGTTTCGGCTCAATTTCCTCGATGCGCTCGCGCGCGGCCTGTGCGCGTTGGAGAAACGCTTCGTCGTGGTGATCCATCCAGGTCTCCTTCGTTGAGGGTTTGTTGAGGGTGTGCGGCTCCTGCCGGGTGCGGGTGCCAGCGTTGCACGGCCTCTGGCCGTGATCTCTGTCGGGACACCCGGCAGGAACTGGCTAATTCCCTTGTGGTCGTAGGGAGTTCAAAATATCTTCAAAGCCATATATAGGGAGAGCCACATGAAGAAAACGCTGATGGCCCTTGCGGTCGCCGCCGCCTGCCCGGCTCTGGCGCTGGCCGAACCCCGTGTCGTGGACACCGATCGTAATGTCTTTATTCCCGCCGAAGAGGATGCCCGCGCGGTTCTGCGGGTCGCCGCGGTCTATAACGACGAAGACTTCCGCATCCATTACGAGTACGAGACCGATACGCCCAGCTGGTATCACCAGGTCTGGCGCTACGAGGATGGCGAGTGGGTGCGCTACGGATCCGGCGGCCCGGGGCCGGACGAGCACGGCCTGTACGAGGACCGGATCTCCATGATGCTGGACGACGGCAAGGTGGAGGGTTTCGACCGCATGGGCGGATGGATTACCGCGCACGACGGTATGCGCAGCCTGACCTCCGAGGTGGACGCGGATGCCGTTCGCGAGCATCCCAAGCTGGGCGGCGACCTCGGGCGCAGCGACGTGCGCAAGTACCTCCCGCAGACCCGCGTCACGGAGGATCCGGAAGAGGTCTCCTGGGATCAGGTCATCGATGACGAGGCCCTGGAACAGTTGCAGTCCGACGGTGTGTTCCTCGACCTGTGGCAGTGGCGCTCCCACCGCAGCCACCCGATGGGCTACGCGGACAACAACTACGTGCTGCACTACCGCCTGTCGTCCGAGGGCACCAGCATGTTCACGACCAACTGGGATGACGACGCCGATCAGCCTGCCTGGATGTTCGATCCGGAGCAGGTCGGAGCCCCCGCTCTGGAGTGGGAGGCCCTGATCGCCCGCGAGTACGGCCAGGACGATGCTTATTACATCCACGAGGGCAACGCAATCGCCTTCGATCCGGACCACGACTGGCAGGAAGGCGATGTGATCCCGCAGCGGTTCCTGCGGGAGCCGAGCGGCAGCCGCGGCGCGATCCGTGCCGATGGTGGCTACGAAGACGGCGCCTGGCGGATTGCACTCACCCGCACGCTGGAGGCCCCCAACGCCCGGGACAGCAAGACCCTGGAACATGGCGCGTCCTACAACGTCGCCTTCGCGGTTCACAGTGCCGCGGGCGCGCGCTGGCACCTGGTCTCGCTGCCGATGACCCTGGGGCTGGAAGACGGGGAGGCCGACATCGTCGCTCGCCGTGTCGATGGGGACCTGGACGAAGCCGACCTGGAATGGACCGAGGTGGAGGTGTTCTACCCGGGTCAGATCACCTATCAGTTCCTGCACAGCGACGACCACCCGGGCGGCACGCTGGTGCGCGAGGGCGAGAAGGGCGTGCGTGATCAGCACGATCTAGACACCCTGCCGGGCTTCATAGTCGACATGGAGCAGCAGCTCCTGCGCGACGCAGACTGAGCCGGCGCGGGTCGGCACCACGCGCGCTCAGACCCGGACTCGTCTGGTGTCGACACTCTCGGCCGTGGAAGGGGTGCGCCCGACGCCCTTGCGCCACCAGACGTGCAGGGCAAGGCACAAAGCCTGACGTCGGGTCTCCTGCGCTCCGTCGTCCCGGACGCCGCGCAGCGGTGATCCGGGGTCTCCGCCGGTGGGGCGGGCGCGGTCGGTGGCAAGGCCGGCGTGGGCGCTCCCGGCTCTGCGCTTCGCTGAGGCCGGGATGACGCCGTGTGGGGCTGTGCCGCGCGTCAGGCCGTCTCGGCGTTGCCGGTGGGGGTGGTTTCGCGGCGGATCAGGTAGTCCACGTAGAGGAAGCCGAAGGGCACCACGCCGAGGAACAGCACCAGCAGCCATTTCCAAACCGGCCAGCCGCTCAGGTGGCTGGCCATCACCGACGCCGCGCCGTAGACGATGAACAGGATGCCGTGGACCCAGCCGACATAGGTGACGGCCAGGGGCATGTCCGCGTAGGTGCGCAGCGGCATCGCGATAAACAGCAGGGTAATGAGCGACAAACCCTCGAGGACGCTGATCAGGCGGAAGAATTTCATGGGCGGGACCGGTGGATCGGGAAACGCGGCGGAGGGTAGCACGAAGCGCGACGGGCGCCACGAAATGGACCTGGCAGTGTGGTCGGGTTAATTCTTGCGCTGGTTGCGCGCGGATTGTGCGTAGTCCCTGGCCCGGGCGCGGATCTCCTCGAAGAACAGCGCCTCCCAGCGGGTGTTGCGCTCGTCCCGTGACAGAGGTCCTGTGTCCTGTTGCTCGCGAGCCAGGCGCGTGTCGGCCTCGGCCTCGGCGTCATCCAGGATCTGCTTGAAGCTATCCCGTGCCGCGGCTGCCTTCGGGTCGATTCCCTGGCGCTGCAGGACGTTGGCCAGCAGCGCCCCGCCTTTTTTCCACTTCGACCAGAGTCTCACAGCGACGCTCCTCCCAGTAGTCGTCGGCGTGCATCCGGGGTATACCCGAGGACCGAAGAGGTCCGGACAATCGACATCTTACCGGGCCAAGCGGCCTGTTGGGATTCTGGTCTACCAACAAAAAAGGCCCTCCGAAGAGGGCCTCGTCATCACTACCAGCGAGTGATCAGTTCGAGAAGAAACGCACGTTCGGATCAGCCATGTAGGCACCGACTTCTTCCGGATCGGCCGGCGTAATGCCGTCAAGCAGGTCGGCCTCGGTGTAGTCCGTGTTCGGCAGGAAGATGGCGCAGGTCTCGACGGTCGCGCCGTTGTTGAGCAGGTTCATCATCAGTTGCTGCGCATTCCGGTCTGCCGGCTGCATGGTGGCGCCGTCGAAGTCTTCGGTCGCCATCTTCGCGGCAGGACCGCACAGCAGCACACGGATTTCCTGACCCTGACGCATGCTTTGGTTGGCCAGAACCATGGACATGAACTGGGTGTGATCATCGGCCGAGGTGACACTGACGAACAGCTTGGAGGGCTCGTCCGCCTGTGCGGTCGCGCCTGCACCGGCAAGGGCGATAAGGGCGGAAGCGGCTAGTGTCTTGATGGCTCGCATGGAGTCTCCTGATCGTTTCGAAAGTGGAAGAGTAGAAAATAAGCAGATTCTAAAACATATTGCAACAAGAATGCGTCTAGAATGCGATTACAGTGAGAGCGGTCATGAAAACGTCATCGAATGACGACGTGACCCGGGCGGCTGGAGAATGCGATCCTCGAGGAACGTGGGAGTTCCCCGTGCGCCGAACACAAATTCTGTTGTCGGCGAAGGCCTGGTCTCGTCGCGGGACCAGATAGTCCGGACGATATCTGAACGCCTGCAGGGGCAGGCCCGCGGGCCCTGGAGCGGGCCTCGCGGGTGACCAGAATGCGAGGGTTACGCGATGCGGTAGGCGGAGGCCAGGTCGCGCACGCGCGAGGCGATGTCCGCGACTTCCTGGCTGGCGGTCGCGGTCTGGCGCGAGCCATTGGCGGTGTCGCCGGTGATGTCGTTGATCGCGTAGATGTTGCGGTTGATCTCCTCGGCCACGGCGTTCTGTTCTTCCGCGGCGCTGGCGATCTGCGTGGTCATGTCACTGATCCGGCCGACGGCCTGGACGATGGATTCCAGCGCCTGGCCGGCGCGTTCGGCGTCGTTGCTGGTGGCCTCGGCCATTTCGCGCCCGCGGCCCATCGCGGTGACGGCGTCGCGGGTGCCGGCCTGCAGCGCCTCGATCATCGACTGGATATCGGCGGTGGAGTCCTGGGTGCGCGAGGCGAGGGTGCGGACCTCGTCCGCCACCACGGCAAAGCCACGGCCCTGCTCGCCGGCGCGGGCGGCCTCGATCGCCGCGTTCAGGGCCAGCAGGTTGGTCTGCTCGGCGATCCCGCGGATCACGTCCAGCACGGTGCCGATCTGCTGGCCCTTCTCGTCCAGTTTGCGCACGGTCTCCTCGATGGTGGCGACCTCGCCCGACAGACGCCCGATGTCGCTGACGACGGTGCGCACGACTTCGCCGCCCGCGCGGGATTCCTGGTCGGCTTCCTGGCTGGAGGAGGCGGCATCGGAGGCGTTGCGCGCGACCTCCTGAACCGTCGCCGCCATCTCGTTCATCGCGGTCGAGACCTGCTCGGTCTGCGAACGCTGCTGGTCAATGTTGCCGTCGGTCTGCGCGCTGACCGCGGACAACTGCTCGGCGGCCGAGGCCATCTGGTCGGTCAGGGTGCGCAGCTCGCGGATGGAGTCCTGGAACTGGTCGAGCATGCTGTTCAGGGCGGTCGCGGTTGCGCCGATCTCGTCGTCCGCACCGACATTCACACGGCGTGACAGGTCATGGTTGCCGGCGATCCCCTCCAGCGTCTCGCGCATGTGCGCGATCGGGAGCGCCACCGACCGATAGGTCCACACCCCGGTAATCACGACCCCGATCAGGACCAGCAGCATCAGGGCGCCGCTGCGCACCAGCACCTGGGTGTAGAACTCCGATACGCGTTCGGCCTCCGCGCCGGCGACCTCGATCTGCAGATCGACCAGCTCGGTGATCTGGTCGCTGATCGGGTCGATGCTGTCGTACAGCGGGCCGTTGAAGGCATCGAGCTCGCCCTGCACGTTGCCGGACATCCCGCCCAGCGCCGCCTCCAGGCGATCCAGGTCGGCGTTGGCCGCGCGGAACAGGGAGCGGGCGCCATCGGCGAGTTCCTGTTCCCGGGGCGTCAGCGTCGTGGCCAGGTAGACCTCCCAGATCGTGGCGATCTCCGTGCGCGCTTCGCGCACGTCGGCCAGGGCCTCTTCCGCGGTCATGCGCCCGGCATCGGCCTTGTTCACGGCATCGATGACCAGCACCGCGTAGTTGTCCGCGATGGTCTTCAACTGCTGCAGGGGCACGACCCGGTCGTGGTAGATGTTCTGCACGCCTTCTTCGATATTGGCCGTGCCGCGGGCGGCCAGGGCCGCCAGCAGCAGGAGCGCGGCCACGGGTACCACGATGGTGATGACCAGCTTGGATCGAACGGAAAGCGAGCGGAGGTTCATGGGCGGGTCCTTGTATGGCCTGGAAGGGGTAAGCCCGAGGTACCGGGCCGGGGGAATGCCGATCCATGCAGGCGTCCGTGCCCCGGGTATTCCGGGGGCGGGCGTCGTGCGCGGACGGCTGCGGTGTTACCGGCAGGTGCCGCGCCTTGTTCGCGCGCATGGCAGCGGACGCCACCGGCGGCGGCATTACCCTGATGACAGATGAAACGGCCCCGCGCGCCAAACCTTGAGCCACATCAACCGCGCCGAGGGTCGCCCAAGGTGGTGGGTCGCCGGTCGGGCCGGTACCCGCGGTCCTGGCCCGGCCGCCATCTCATTCCGGGTCGCGCCCGCTGGTCGATGCCAGTGTCTCGCGGATCCGCCGTAGGTCGCGTACGTACTCCAGCATGGCCATCATGGCGTCGGCGAACAGGTAGGCCCCGAACAGGATCATCCCGGCCGCAAACAGCCCGGCCAGCGGCCACAGGAGGGCTGCAAGCACGGCCAGTGCCCAGCCGATTGCTTCCACCTGTTCCGCTTCAAGCCCGAACGCGGCAACGGCTGCGCCCGCGAAGGGCTCTGCGGCCGTCAGGGAGATCACCGACAGGGCCAGCGCGAACAGGGCCACGCCGGTTGCCAGCAACTCGCCCGCCAGCCGCATGCAGACGACAACGCAGGTGATGGCGGGATAGTCCCGGGTATCCAGTGCTCCCAGTGCCCGGGCGCGTCGCCACAACAACGCGACCCAAGCGACTACGGCTATCCCGAACAGGATCTGCAGCAGGATCAGGGAGACGTGCGGCCATGGGAGCTCCGGTGTCTCCTGCGCCAGCATCCAGAAGGCCAGCGAGGCCAGCAGTCCGCCGAGGCCCGTCAGGGCGGCGATGCCGCGAAGCGCCCAGCCGGCCAGGCGTTGCAGGGGAAGCGTGCCTTCGGTTCCACCGGTAGTCTCGTCGGTCAAGGGGGCCTCCATGGGGGACGATTGCCCTTGCGATAGTGCCCGAAAATCGCTTCGAGCAGGCGAGAGACCGGTGATTCGGCCGGCGCGTACAACCACGGGGCCCAATGCATGCGGCATGGACTGGTGTGTGGAGGCGCTGCAGGGCCAGCGCGCGTGCGCGTCGGGCTTCGGGCCTTTTGCAATCATGCGGTGTTTCGCGAAATCTATCGGAACTAGGG
The DNA here is from genome assembly GCF_000377465.1 of Thioalkalivibrio sp. ALE30. Classification (NCBI taxonomy): domain Bacteria; kingdom Pseudomonadati; phylum Pseudomonadota; class Gammaproteobacteria; order Chromatiales; family Ectothiorhodospiraceae; genus Thioalkalivibrio; species Thioalkalivibrio sp. ALE30. The sequence continues at coordinate 110,104 of NZ_KB898169.1, forward strand.
GCGCCTGCTGAAGCGAACCCCGTGCGCCCTCACAACCCCGACGCAAAAGGAGCCTGCATGGTGAACGAGACGGACGATCCAAAGCTGGAGATCAGCGTCAACGCGGCCCGCGAACTGGTGGATATTGGTCTGGCGGTGCTGCTGGATATCCGTCAGCCCTTCGAGCTGGAACTGGAGGGCGAGGTGGAAGGGGCGGTCCCGGTGCCCCTGTTCCGCCTGAAGCAGCTACTGGGTCGGGGCCTGTCGGAGGAAGAGCAGGAGCTGCTGGACGCGGACGAGCCGGACGATCGCGATTTCCAGCACTTCATCTCCCTGATTAACCGGCATCACGTCACCCAGGACCAGATCCTGCTGTGCCTGTGCAACAGCGGCCGGCGCAGCCTGCGCGCCGCCGAGCTGCTGCGGGACCTGGGGTATACCCGCTGCCTTTCCGTTCGCGAAGGCTTTCGCGAGTGGCCCCGCGACGCCGCTACCGAATAAGGCGCGTATTCGCCTGCCTACCTCGTTGACGGCAATGCGCCGAGACCCGGCGCATTGCGCAAAGGCTTGTCGTTCTGCCCGCCCGTTGGAACGAGCCCGGGGCGTCAAGCCCGAATGGCAGGGATCGGCTGCCCTCAGTGACCGTGCGTCTCGTGCGCGTCCACCGGCTCTTCGAACGCGATGAACAGGATGCAGTCCTCGTCCGAGATGCAGTGGGTGGTGTGTGCCAGGCGCGGCGGGCCATAGGCGTAGGTCCCGGGTCGAAGCACCACCGGTTCCTGGTCGTCGTAGTCCACCTGCATCTCGCCCTGGACCAGCACCATGCGCTCGGCGCTGGTGTGCCAGTGGTGGGGCGCGGTGCTGTTGCCGGGCAGCAGGAAGAACACATCGGCGTTGGGCTCGGCCGGGTCGCCCTGGAGGACAGCCAGGCGGCAGTCGTCGGGCATGAAGGCCGGGCAGGGGTTCCATTCGAGATCGGGGGCGTCCGGCGCCCAGATAAAGGCCTGGCCGTCGTCGGCCGCCAGGCTCGCCAAGGGGGCGGCCAGGGCGAGCGCGGCGGCCCATGCAGCCAGGCGGCGAAGCGTTCCCGTGGGCCGGATCGAGTGGTCGTACATGAGGCACCTCCTGGGGTCCATGGCTTGGCCGGCCGCGGGCCGGGCGTAGCCTTTTCTCCGTCATGGGCCCCGCCACAGGGATGCGTGCGCGCGGCCTTTATCCAGGATTCTGGCTTGGCCCGGTCGGGGTGGCTTCCACAATCTTGCGGCGGGGGAGCGGATGTTGCGGTTACCACGTCGCACCTTCGCTACTGCGGCAGTGGTTCCGTACGCGCGCACCGAGGGGGCCGTACCGAAGGGGTCAGACCATGCCTTTTGCCCGTCCCGTGTTGCGGGCACAAGAGCCAAGGTCTGCCCCCCCGGTTGCCCGTGGGAGCCTGCTTGCAGGCGAAGCTCCTGCCCGTGCTGGATGTAGCAGGGGCCAGAGCCTCAATGGGTTGGCATGAAGCGAAAGGCAAGGTCGGACCCGTTGATTCTGCGGATCGCGCCAGCCTCGAATAACGGTGGGGAGCGAAGATGGGTCTCACGTTCGCGCCTTCGCTATAGCGCTGGACCGTCCCTGGTCCAGCCTTGGCCTTCGCAGCAGACGGCGGCGCGTACTGCTGGCGCCGCCGTCACCCTGTAAACCGGGTCGCTTGCAAGGGGCGCGTTCACCCAGGCGCTGACGTCAGGCCGCCGACCGCCCGGCATGAGAGACCCGTTCGATCCTGACGGGGACCGGTCGGCAGACCGTGTTGCAGACCGGCGAGTGGTCCTGCGCAAACCCGAGCAGGTCGTCCAGTTCTTGCTCGCTGCAGTCCGCGTCGATCTGCATCTGGATGGCGATGTCCTGGTAGCCCGCAGGGACCTCGTCATTAAGCGCCAGAAGACCTTCCAGATTGATCGTTCCTTTCAGCTCGGTCGAAAGCGAATGGATACGAATACCCCGGGCGGTGGCGTGCAGCACGGTCGTCGTGGTCACGCATCCCGCCAGTGCATGGAGCAGGTATTCAACCGGGTTGGCGCCCTCGTTTTTGCCGAGTAGTACCGGCGGTTCCCCGTTGGTGAATTCCCACCCGGTATCCCGCGAGGCGTCTTCGGCACCCGCACCATAGAAGTCCTTGATGGTCGATCGATTCTCGCCTCCGCTGATCCAGGTGTTGCGGGCGCGGAACTCGAACTGCGCGAGTTCGCGGTTGTCCTGCAGGGCCTGCACGGTCGTGGTCATCTGATCCACGTTCAGGCCGTTCATCGTGTTCTGCGTGTTCATGGCTGTTCTCCGTTTGAGAAGGGACCATTGCGCGCCATCGGATGGTGACGCAGCTTTAGGCTATAACCGGGGAATCGACCGCATAAGCGGCAGACGAGCCAGAAGCGTGGCGTTCGTGCCACCGGAGGACGCAGATGAGCCGCTCGGACATGCCTGTCGAGGTGCTGATCGTTGCCGTCCCCGAAACCGCAGGTTCCGCGCTGTACGGCATGGTGGACGTGCTGTCGGCCGCCGGGAATCTCTGGCAACGCCTTCGCCATGAGCCCGTCAGCCAGGCCGGGTTTCGGGTGCGCATCGTCGCCCGCGAACGCAAGCCTTTTCTGTGCGGAAACGACATTCCGGTGCAGCCGCATTGCGCGATTCGCGACCAGCCGGAGGCGTCCATCGTGATCCTGCCCGAGCTGTGGCTGGGCCCGGATGAATCCTTCCATGGCCGGTACCCGGAACTGATGCGCTGGGTTCGCGACTGTTACGAGGGCGGGAAATCGATCTACTCGGCCTGTTCCGGCACCATCATGCTGGCCGAAACGGGTCTGTTGGCCGGGTGTGCCGCCACCTCGCACTGGGGGTATCAGGACCTGTTCCGGCGCGACTATCCGGAAGTACGATTCCTGCCCGAACCCAATCTGGTCCTGGCGGACCCATCGGGGCGGATGGTCAGTGCCGGGGGTACCACGTCCTGGCACGATCTGGCCTTGCATATCATCGCGCGCCATCTGGGCCCGGTGGAGGCCATCCGCATCGCCAAGGTGTATCTACTCAAGTGGCACGATGAAGGCCAGGGGCCTTATACCCCGCTGGTGCGGAAATCCGACCATACCGACGCCCGAATGCGGCAGTGCGAGGACTGGCTGGGCCAGCATTTTGCCGAACACTCCGCGATCCGCTTGCTCACCGAGGAATCCGGCCTGGCCGAACGCACCCTGAAGCGGCGTTTCAAGCAGGCCACCGGCGTATCCCTGGTGCATTACCTGCAGAACCTGCGTATCGAAAGGGCCAAACACCTGCTCGAGACTACGACGATGTCCATCGAGGAGATCAGCTTTGCTGTCGGATACGAGGACGTATCTTTTTGTCGGGAGCTGTTCCGGCGGCTGACGGGCACCACCCCGGGGCGTTATCGCAGGCTCTTCTTTGCCGGCACGGACCTGGATGCCCGGCAGGCCCATCCGGACAAGGCCGCGAGCTGAAGACTGGATAGGGTCAAGATGGGTGTCCCCTTCGCAGGCCGACACCGTCATCGCGAGGCGCGCAGCGCCGTGGCGATCGCTGACGGGATGCCCGGGCGCTGGCCGAGGCGGACGTCGGGGGCTGCGTTTGGAGATGGCCACGGCCCCTGCGGGGCCTCGCCATGACGGGGCGGGGGGGCGAGCTGGTCGGCCTCTGCTTGCTGCGCTTCGGCTGCCCGCGCTGGTGGTCTAGCGGGAGATCTCGGCCTTGCGCGCCTCGGCGTCGCGGCGTTGCTCCGGGGTGAGCTGCTGGTGAACGTAGTCGCGGGCCTCCGCGGCCGGTTTGTGGCCCTGATCGGCGGCGCGCGCGAACCAGACCCAGGCGCCGGGCAGGTCGGCCTCCACGCCACGGCCCTCGGCGAGCACGATGCCCATATTGTACTGGGCCGGGGCCAGCCCCTGCCGCGCCGAGGCCAGGTACCAGGCGGCCGCGGCCGACTCGTCCTGAGTCACCCCAAGCCCTCGTTCCAGGAGGACACCCAGGTTCGCCTGGGCCTGGGGATGCCCGGCTTCGGCCGCGGCGCGATACCAGTGGGCCGCCGCCGTCAGGTCTTCCTGCGTGCCGTTGCCGTCGCGGCAGAGGTTGCCCAGGCGGGCGGCGGCGTCCGGGTCTCCGGCCTCGGCGGCTTGCCGATACCAGTGGGCGGCCCCGGCCATGTCCGTTGCCACACCGTCGCCCTGTTCCAGGGCCAGGGCGAGGTTGAAGGCCGCGTCACGGTGTCCCGCCTCGGCGGCCCGGGCGTAGTACTCGGCTGCCGCAGCCCGGTCGCGCGCGCATCCGCTGCCTTGCTGATGCGCGACGCCGAGACTGTTCAGGGCGTCGGGGTCGCCGTGCTCCGCGGCGCGTTTCCACCAATGGACGGCCTCGGTGGCGGCGGCCTCGTCGCCCGCGTTCTGCAGCAGCACGGCCAGGTTGTTCTGCGCCACGACGTGACCCGCCTCGGCCGCGTGGCCATACCAGTGTCGGGCGGCCTCGGTATCGGCCGGGTCCGCCTTCTCCGCCATCACACCCAAGTTAAAGCTGGCATCGCTCAGCCCCTGCGCCGCGGCCTGTTCCCAGTACCCGCGCGCACGCTCGGTATCGGCCTCAAGGCCCAGACCGTCGGCATACAGAATCCCCATGCCCAACTGGGCCCAGGCGGAGCCCGCCTCGGCACTGGCCGCCCAGAGCTCCCCGGCGGTTCGATAGTCGCCGCGTTCGAACGCGGCAAAGCCGTCCTGATCGGCTTGGCTCGGCCCTTCGGGCTGTTCCGGATGCGGCGGGTTGGCAGGCGTACCCATGGCGGTGGTTCTCGCTGGCAATGTTTGCGGAGCGCCCGAGCATACAGTCTGGCCACCCGTCCGCAAGCAACCCCGGGCGCTGACCGCACGTTGCGGAACGGAAACGATGGGTCTCCTCGTCTTCGTCGCCCCTCTGAGGTTTCATCACGACGGAGAAGCAAACACCGTCATCGCGAGGCGCGTAGCGCCGTGGCGATCTCTGTGGATGTCCTTGGCGCTGATCGAGGCGGACGTCTGGGGTCGCGTTCGGAGATGGCCACGGCCCCGGCGGGGCCTCGCCATAACGCGGCAGGGAACGTGGGTGTCCTAGTCTTCCGTTTGCGGAACAACGGACGGTGTTGAATCGCAAGCTTCGCGGCCATGATGCCTACTTTGGCATCACCGGGAACGTCAAGGCGCTGCAACGTCTGCGCTTCGAGGTTCAGGGCCGTTGGCGCAAGTGGCTCAGCCGCCGATCCCGAGCGGCGCAACTGAACTGGATCCAGTTCAACCGCCTGCTCCAGCGTCACCCGCTCCAGCCAGCACGCGTGGTTCACCGTGTGTACGCCACGTAGCATTTGCTACACCGAGGAGCCGGATGCGTCAATCGCGCACGTCCGGATCTGTGGGAGCCGCGGGTGAGCAATCACCCGTGGCCACCCAGCCCCCATTTTTCCTCGACTGCGGAACCAATCGGCGGTGGACTTTCTACCACCTCCTGGCGAATTCTCCGTCTTGCGACCCGCACCCCGCTTTGAAACAATACCTTCGCCCCATCCGCTAACGCCGGATGCAAAACGACCGACTGGAACCCGACTAAGGACCAGACAATCAATCTCGTCCTGCTCACCAACCTCGAAGGCCTTTAGAGCGGATTGCCTTCGCCAAGCCAAATAGCCTCTCGCACTCAGGGACGCGGATGCCCGTCTAAACCTACCTCAGGGACGAAACCAATGAAACGACTTGTATTCCTAACAATTGCGCTATTGATCCCAGGGGTCGGCCACCCAACCTACCTCCAAGCACTCGCCGCATATAACCAAGGGGATTACGAGTCCGCCTACGAACTTTACAAGGAAGGTGCCGAACAGGGCATCGTATCGCCTCAACGCGAACTCGCAAAACTATACCGAGACGGGAAAGGCGTCGAGCACAATTACTCGCGTGCGGCCTATTGGTTTACCAAAGCAGCTGAACAAGGCAACCCGCAAGCGCAATACCAACTAGGCCTCCTATATGCTCGTGGGAATGGAGTGCAGCGAAATGACCAGACTGCTGTGCACTGGTTTAGGAAAGCTGCCAACGAAGGGAGCGCAGACGCTCAGTATCACCTCGGGATGGCGTACGACCTGGGGTTTGGCGTTGATCAAGACCCTTCCGAGGCGATGGATTGGTACCGACGGTCCGCGGAAAATCGCTTCGTCGACGCAAAATTCAACCTCGCGTACAACTATCAACACGGGAACGGCGTTACACAAGACCTGTCTAGGGCCATCTACTGGTACGAAAAAGCCGCCGAACGCGGGGACATGATGTCACAGCTCAACCTAGGCATTTTATATGAGACCGCTGACCACCTTGAAGACCATTACGCGCGCGCGGCGAACTGGTATCTGAAAGCTGCTGAACAGGGCGATCCAACCGCGCAGCACCATCTTGGCGAGGCTTATTTTTTTGGCCGTGGAGTCCAAGAAGATCCCTCCGAAGCAGCTCGCTGGTTCCTTAGTGCAGCTAACCAAGGGGACCTCACCTCACAATACAACCTTGGCGTCATGTACAGCCGTGGCATCGGTGTCCGCGAGGATCCCGAAGAGGCCGCTCGCTGGTATCGCCTCGCCGCCAAAGAGGGCCAACCGAACGCGCAAAACAATCTTGGAATTGCATATTTAGATGGGGTCGGAGTCGAAGAGAATTCCGCTTGGGCATTATATTGGTTCGCTTTAGCGGCGCAAGCTGGGCACCAAGGTGCAGAGACAAACATCGAACGAAATTTACGCTCCTTTACCGAGAATCTTGCCGTTAGAAAGATTTCACCATCCGCGGCCAACGTACGAGCGGGCGGATCCACTTCTTATGAAGTTATAACCCAGGCTACCAAAGGCACCAAGGTCCATATACTGGATACAGTTGACGGATGGCATGAAGTTTATCTGGGAAGTGGGCATACGGTTGGGTGGGTCGCTTCTTCAGTGCTCGAAGACCTGCCACGCTCCCAACCTCGACAAACCTCCCAGTCTCCAAATTTTCCAGCCAGACCTGCCTCCCAACCAGGCAGAACGGTATGCAACACTCGCTGCAACAACGGAGATTGCTTTCGTACGTACGATGATGGTCGGCAAATTCGCTTCCAAGCTGAACGTCGCTATAATGCGATGACTAGGCAGTGGGAATGGGATTCGGGAAGCTGCTGATCGCAACTAGACTGTGTTTTTCGCTGCCTGCATCCTCGATAGTCTTTTTTGGTTGAGTTGAGGTAAATAGGTGCTGGAAGAGCCGGCATGCCGTTCCTAAAATGAAGCGGTCATCCCCAGTCACGCCGGGATAGTCGCGGAAGTCGTCATGCATCAGCCCGTGATCGAAGGCGTTGTACGTCGGACCCGGATTTTCTTCGAGGGCGAAGGGCTGGGGGTTGTCCACGCACCTAAGCGCACCTAAGGGGTCAGGCCTTGCCTTTTGCCCCTGTCGTGGCAGCACGCACCTAAGGGGTCAGGCCTTGCCTTTTGCCCCTGTCGTGGCAGGGAGGCAAAAGGCAAGGTCTGACCCCTGTGCCCCACAGACCCCTGTGCCCCACAGCGCAGTTCCCGGGATGACGACCGACTTGGAACAGCGCAAGCCCAACACAGGATGCGCCTCCTCCATCGAAGCAGCGCCGAACCCATCTCCGACGCGGGCGAGGGCGTCGCGAGAAGAAAGTGGGTGTCCTCATGCCGCTCATCCTCATGCCGCTCAGGCCGCGTCAATAACGCTTGCAACTCCCGATAAGGCGATGCCCACCAAAACAAGGGTTAGGCCAATCTGTGCAGCTCGTAGCCAGCCGTCAACGATCGTTACGTGTGTAACTGGCTTCCCGTTCGCATACGTATTTAGGCTTGGAGAAATCTTTATTCCTCGGAATGAGAAGAGAGCCAAAACCAATGTCCCTATGATTTGCAGAATGGCGGAGAGGCCGACGAGGTAGACCATATGGTCTTTCACGAAGATAGATGGATCGAACATGTTAAAAGGCCTTTCGAATCCTTGTCCTAGCGAGGTGTGACCCGGTGATGCCCACCGACTGTGCAATGCCGCCTACGCCGTTGGTTGGCCCTTGTCGGGTTGATCTTCGAACCGCATCTGCTGGACGGCATCCAGCTTCACGTTCCTGCGTGCACACCAGAGGTCGTGCTGGTCCTGCATCGCCAGCCAGCTTTCCGGCGAACGGCCGAGCGTTTTGGACAGACGCAGCGCCATCTCGGGACTGACCCCGCTACGACCCTGCAGGACGCGCCCCAGGGTGGAAGGCGAGACATCGAGTTTGCTGGCTAGCTGGCGGGCACTCAGCCCGAACGGTTCCAGATAGACCTCGCGAATGAACTCGCCGGGGTGCGGAGGGTTGTGCATGTTCATCAGTGGTAATCCTCGTAGTCCAAGACGTGGACATTGCCGTCACGGAACTCAAAGGTCATGCGCCAGTTGCCGCTGACCCGGATGGTCCAGCGTCCTTGCGCCGAGCCCTTGAGTGGGTGCAAGTGGAAGCCGGGGATATCCACGTCCTCGATTGAGGAAGCGGTATCGAGGGTCGCCAACTGCATCCTCAGCCGCTTCGCGTGCCGAGGCTGTATCCCGGTGACGCTTCCCGATTCGTAGAAACGGCGCAGTCCCTTGTGCCGAAACGACTTGATCATTTGTCAAGTGTAGCGCATTGCGCGACGCTCGACATTCTGTTTGCCGATATCGGATGGCCCGGCACGCAGGGCACCCGCTGTGATCAGTCGAGAAAGGCGACGGACTTGACGAGCGCGTGGGCGCGGGTGCCGGGCTGGAGGGTGAGGCGTTCGGTGGAGAGGCGGGTGAGTTCGGCCATCAGGGTCTGGCCGTCGTCCTGGCGGCAGGTGGCCAGGATGCGGGCGGGGCCGTGGTGCCCGGGCGCCTCATCCAGCGACTCGATGGTCACGGGGATGATGTTGAGGATGGAGACGTCCTGGGGCGGGGTCAGCGCGATGGAGACGTCGCGGGCGTCGATGCGCAGTCGGGCCGGGCGGCCGGCGCCGTTGGTGGCGCCCGGTGTGGATGGTACGCGGTAGCGGGCCTCGGGCGGGCCGAAGGGGTGGAGGCCGTGGGCGTCGGCCGGGCCCAGTTCGCCTTGCAGGACGGAGACGGCGCCTTCGTCGCGGAACAGGGGGGAGTCGGCGCGGGCGAGGGCGTCGCGCAATGGCTCCAGGCGTTCGAGCTGGCCGTCGTGCATGAAGGCGACGCGGTGGGCGAGGCGTTCGACCTCGTCCGGGGCGTGGGTGACCAGCAGGGTGGGGATGCCGGTCTCCTCGGACAGGCGGGCGAGGAAGGGCATGATCTCGCGCTTGGTCTGGGTGTCCAGCGCGTTGAGCGGTTCGTCGAGCAGCAGCAGGTCGGGGCTGGTGAGCAGGGCGCGGCCGAGGGCGACGCGCTGGCGCTGGCCGCCGGAGAGCTGGTCGGCGCGGCGCCCCAGCAGCTCGGTGATGCCGAGTAGGTCTGCTACTTCTTCCAGGTGCAGGCGGCGCAGGGGTTCCGGCGTGCGTTTGTAACCATAGAGCAGGTTGCCGCGTACGGAGAGGTGCGGGAGCAGGGTGGATTCCTGGAACACGAGGCCGACGCGGCGGCGGTGCAGCGGGACGAAGGTCTTGCCGGACTGCCAGACGGTGCCGCCGAAGTGCACCTCGGCGCCGGGCGGATGTTCCAGGCCGGCGATGATGCGCAGAAGGGTCGTCTTGCCGCAGCCGGAGCGGCCGAACAGGGCGGTGACGCCCTCCAGTGGAAAGGCCGTGTCCACGTCGAGTGCGAAGCCCGCGCGTTCGAGGCGCGCCTTGATGCGCAGGGTTTCGCCTGTGGGGCGGGTCACAGGCGCACCGTGTCGAAGCGGCGGTTGATCGCGTAGACCACGAACAGCACCACGAAGGCGAAGATCAGCAGGCCCAGCGACAGGCGATGCGCGGAGGCGAAGTCCATCGCCTCGGCGTGGTCGTAGATCAGGATGGACAGCACCTGGGTCTCGCCGGGGATCGCGCCGCCGAGCATCAGGATCACGCCGAACTCGCCGAGGGTGTGGGCGAAGGCGAGCGTGGCGGCGACGATGAAGCCGCCGCGCGACATCGGCAGGACCACGGTGAAGAAGCGGTCGATGCGCCCCGCGCCCAGCGAGCCGGCGATCTCGGTCGGCCGGCGGCCGAGGTTGGCGAAGGCCTGTTGCAGCGGCTGCACGGCGAACGGCAGGGAGTAGATCACCGAGGCGATCAGGATGCCCTGGAAGGTGAAGGCCAGGTGGTTGAGGCCCCAGCTCTCCAGTGTGCTGCCGACTGGGCCGGCGGGGCCCAGCAGGACCAGTAGATAGAAGCCGAGCACGGTGGGGGGCAGCACCAGCGGCAGGGCGACCAGTGCCTGCACCGCGGTGCGTACGCCGCCGGGGGCACGGCCATTGGCCAGCCACCAGGCAATGGGCGTGGCGATCACCAGCAGGATCAGCGTGGTGTACAGCGCGAGCTTGAGGGTAACCTCGATCGCCATCCAGTCCGTGTGGCTCAGCTCGAACATGTCGGGTTACTGGGCGGCGGCGTCGGGCAGCTCTTCGCCGGGCATCACGAAGCCGTAGCGGCGCATGATGTCGCGGGCGGTATCGCCGTTCATGTAGTCGGCGAAGCGGTGCGCGGTCTCGTTGTGTTCACCGCGTCGGGTGATGATGAAGCCCTGGGTGAGTGGTTCGTGCAGGGCGTCGTCGATCAGGTAGTGCGGGTGTTCGGCGAGGTCCGGAAACTCGGCCAGGGACAGAGCGATGATGCCGATCTCGGCACCGCCGGCCTGGATCATGCGCGCGGTCTGGGCGATGTTGTCGCCGTTGACGATCTTGGACTGCAGGTCGTCCCAGACGCCCACGGACTTGAGCGCCTCCATCGCGCGCACGCCGTAGGGCGCGTGGGTGGGCGAGGCGATGGCGACGCGGCGGATGTCGTCGCGCAGCAGGTCTTCCAGCGTCATCGTGGAGGCATCCATGCGGTTGCTCCACAGCACGATGCGGCCGATGGCGTAGACCTCCGGCTCGGTGACCGCGTGGCCCTCGGCGCGCAGCTTCTGCGGGTAGGCAATGTCGGCGGAGAAGAAGACGTCGTAGGGGGCGCCGTTCATGATCTGCGTGGTCATACGGCCGGACGAGCCGTAGGTGACGCGTACCGCGTCGTCCGGGTGCGCCTCGCGGTAGGCGTCCAGGATCTCGTCCAGGGCAAAGCGCAGGTCGGAGGCGGCGGCGATGGTCAGCGGGCCGTTGGCGGTGGCCAGGCCGGGTAGCAGGAGGAGCAGGGTCAGGAGGAGGGCGCGCAGGTGCATCGTTGGGGGTGTTCCCTGTGGCTGGGTTTTGGTGGGCTCGGGTGGCTCCGTTGGGAGATTACTCGCTGCGCTCGCCCTTCGGGCCGGCCTTTGGCCGTTCAACGCAGCTTCGCTGCTTTTGTGCTTCATCGCGGTGCTCCTCGCAGTGACGAGCACTTTTTGGCGCTGTGCGATGCGTTATATTTCAGCTTGCATATCGACTGGCGCAATGATGCGGGGCCGGGGGAGGGCCGTCAAGGCTCGGGCTTTGGTTACGGCTTGTGGTCTTCGGCGAGGAAGTCGGCGAAGGCGTGCAGTTCGTCGCGCAGGGCCTCGCAGGCCTGGCGTTCCATGTCGCGGTAGCGGGCCAGGACCGTCTCGCCGAATTCGGTGACCTGTGCGCCCCCGCCGCCGGAGCCGCCCTTGGCCGTGGCCACCACCGGTTCGCGGAAGCTCTGGTTCATGGTTTCGACCAGGTCCCAGGCGCGGCGGTAGGACATACCGACACTGCGCGCGGCCGCGGAGATCGAGCCCCGGTCGCGGATCGCCTCCAGCAGCATGGCCTTGCCCGGGCCCATCGCGGTGACCTCGCCCAGCAGTACGCGCAGGCGCGGGGCCTGGGGCGGGTCCTTGGGATTGTCGGAATGGTGGGTGCTCATGCGTGGGATGGCCTGGGGTTTACGTATAGGGGTGCGAGGAAGGGCACGTGATGACGAATGATACCCCCGAATTGTAGGAGCCCAGCCTCTGGGCGATGGGGTGCTGGACAGGCCCGATCGCCCAGAGGCTGGGCTCCTACGGTGGGGACGAGGAAGGCCGGGGTGCGATACCCCGGCCTCCGGTTCAGGCCTTGCCCTGGAGCTGCGGGATGACGGCCTCGTTTTCCAGGGTGGAGGTGTCGGAGGTGATCTCCTCGCCCTTGGCGATGGAGCGCAGCAGGCGGCGCATGATCTTGCCGGAGCGGGTCTTGGGCAGGCCGTCGGCGAAGCGGATGTCGTCCGGCTTGGCGATCGGGCCGATCTGGTCGGCGACCCAGTTGCGCAGTTCCTTGATCATCGCGTCGGCCTCGTCGCCGGTCAGGCGGTCGCCCTGCAGGATCACGAAGGCGACGATGGCCTCGCCCTTCACGTCGTGCGGGCGGCCGACCACGGCGGCCTCGGCCACCGCTTTGTGCGCGACCAGGGCGGATTCGACCTCCATGGTGCCCATGCGGTGGCCGGAGACGTTCAGTACGTCGTCGATGCGGCCCATGATCCAGAAGTTGCCCTCGGAGTCGCGGCGCGCGGAGTCGCCGGCCAGATAGTACTTGCCGCCAAACTTCGGCCAGTAGGTGTCCTTGTAGCGCTGGTCGTCGCCCCAGACGGTGCGCAGCATGTGCGGCCACGGCTTCTTGATGACCAGATAGCCGCCCTGGTCGGCGCCCAGGCTGTTGCCCTGCTCGTCGACCACGTCGGCGGCGACGCCGGGCAGGGCCTGCGTGCAGGAGCCGGGAACCAGCGTGGTCGCGCCCGGGATCGGGGCGATCATGTTGGCGCCGGTCTCGGTCTGCCACCAGGTGTCGACGATGGGGCAGCGCTCCTGGCCGACGGTGGTGTAGTACCACATCCAGGCCTCGGGGTTGATCGGCTCGCCGACCGTGCCCAGCAGGCGCAGTTTGGACAGGTCGTACTGTTTCGGCAGGTCCGGGCCGGCCTTCATCAGCGCGCGGATCGCGGTGGGGGCGGTGTAGAACACGGTCACGCCGTGGTCCTGGCACATCTTCCACCAGCGCCCCGCGTCGGGGACGGTCGGCGTGCCTTCGTAGACGACCTGGGTGGCGCCCACGGCGAGCGGACCGTAAGCGACATAGGTGTGGCCGGTGATCCAGCCGACATCCGCGGTGCACCAGTAGACATCGTCGCCCTGCAGGTCGAACACCCACTGGTTGGTGACGATGGCGCCCAGCAGGTAGCCGGCGCTGGAGTGCTGGATGCCCTTGGGCTTGCCGGTGGAGCCGGAGGTGTAGAGCAGGAACAACGGATGCTCGGATTCCACCCACTCGGGCTCGCAGTCGACGGATTCGCCGTCCACCGCGTCCTCCCACCAGACGTCGCGGCCTTCGTGCATGGTCACGTCGTTGCCGGCGCGCTTGCAGACCACCACCTTCTCGACATCGCCGGGGTTGGAATCCAGCGCCTTGTCGACGTTGGCCTTGAGGCCGACGACCTTGCCGCCGCGCTCGCCGCCATCGGCGGTGATGACCACCTTGGCGCCGGAATCCACCACGCGGTCACGCAGGGCGTCCGCGGAGAAGCCGCCGAACACCACCGAGTGGATCGCGCCGATGCGGGCGCAGGCCTGCATGGCGATCACGGCCTCGGCGTTCATCGGCATGTAGATGATGACGCGGTCGCCCTTCTCCACGCCCATGCCCTTGAGGGCGTTGGCCAGCTTGCCGACCTCGTTGTAGAGATCGCGGTAGGTCAGGTGGCGGGTGTCGCCGTTCTCCGCCTCGAAGATCAGGGCGGTCTTGTTGCCGCGCACCTCGAGATGCCGGTCGATGCAGTTGTAGGAGACGTTCATGCGCCCGTCGGCGAACCACTGGTAGTGCGGCGCGTTGGACTCGTCCAGGCCCTGGGTGAACTCGGTCTGCCAGTCGATCTGCTCGCGCGCGAGATCGCACCAGAAGCCCTCGTAGTCGGCCTCGGCCTTCTGGTGCAGGGCCTCCAGGTCGGCCGGCTTCAGGCGGGCGTTTGCGGTGAACTCCGCCGGCGGCGCGAAGTGGCGCGTCTCGGTGAGGGTGGACTCGATGTTGTCACTCATCAGGGCCTCCAGATCGATTTCTTGTTTGGGGGCGGGAGTGGCCTGGGGCCAGCCCCGTCAGGGTTTCCATGGTGGGTGCGAGGATAGCATGCGAACCGGGTGCTGGCCGCGCCTACCAGAGCCATGCGGGGCGGAACAGCACGCGCCCGAGCGGCAGCTTGCCGTCCGGCGATTGCCGGCTCAGCAGGGCGGCGAACAGCTCGCCCGCGGCGATGGCGTCGAACAGCGCGTCGTGCGCGCGGTAGGCCGGCAGGTTGTAGCGCGCGCGCAGGGTGTGCAGGCGCAGCCCGTGGGCAGGGATCGGCTGGCCCGCGCGGCGCAGGGCCGTCTCCGCCAGGCGCAGGGTGTCCACGATCGCCAGTGGCGGGCGCACGCCGTACAGCCGCTGGCAGGCCTGTTCCAGGAAGCCGATCTCCAGCGCCGCATGGTGCGCCACCATGACGCGTCCGGCGAGGGCCTCGAACAGGGCGTCCAGCGCCGCATCCAGCGGGACCCCGCCGGCGGCGCGCTGATCGGTGATGCGGTGGATTACCGCGCTGGCCTCCGGCACCGGGCCCTCGGCGCGCACCAGGCGCTGGTCCGCGGTCGCCAGGTCGATGCGGGCGCCGTCCATCGCCACCCAGCCGATGCTGAGGATGCGGTCGCGCTCCGGATCCAGCCCGGTGGTCTCCAGGTCGACCGCGAGGAAGCGGCTGGCCGCGACGGCCTGGCCGGCGCGCGGCAGGGGGGTCTCCAGGGACGTACGCAGCGGGCCCGGCGGGGCCCGGCGCGCGGCGCGCCGGCGGGCCCGGCAGAAACGCCAGTGCCCGGGTGGTCGGCGCCAGTCGGGATGGTTGAGCGGGCAGACCATCAGCTGACGGGGGCCGGGCCGGGCATAGTCGAGCGGTTCATCCGTGGACGCGCTCGGCGTTCGCGAGCGCCGTCTTGCGGGCGTCGCTGACCAGGCGGAAGGCCGTCTTCAGGTGGCTGCGCTCCAGCGTGGACAGCTCGGCCGGGTCCAGCGCGTTGTCCGGGGGCTGGCCGTTGCGGATCTGGTGCGCCTGGTGGCGGGCGCGCAGCTCGGCGATGTAGCGCCAGGCATCGATCAGGTTGTCGGCCGTAGTGTCGCTGATCACACCGGCGCGGGCGGCGGCGCGCAGGCGCTCCACGGTGCTGCGCGCCTCGCTGCCGGCATGCAGGGCGAAGACCCGTGCCATGGCCACGATCGGGAGCAGGCCGCGCATCTTCAGGTCCAGGGTGTCCGCGTGTTCGCCGCTGTCCTCCAGCACGAACTGCCGGAAGAAGCCCAGCGGCGTGGGTAGGTCACGGGCCTGATCGGCCAGGGCGCTCAGCAGGGCCTCGTGGCGCGCCCCGGTTTCCAGGGCCTGCTGGCGCAGGGGCTCGAACAGCGTGGCGTCCCCGTGGATCACGCGCATGTCGAGATAGTGGGTGGCCAGCATCGCATCGCGCGCGGCGGGGTGATGCAGCACGCGTTCCATCTCGCGGGCCCAGTCGGCGGCGGGGCGGCGCCAGTCCGGGTGGGTCGGGTCGACATCGCCGGGGCAGGCGCGGATGCCGCAGGCATCGAGGCCGGCGGTGACCTGGCGGGCCAGTGCCTCGAACCAGGCGCCGGCCCCCTCCGGTGCGTCGTCGGCCAGGATGAGCGCGGTGTCCTGGTCGGTGAATACGGTCTGTTCGTGGCGGCCCTGGCTGCCGCTGGCCAGCCAGGCATACGCGCAGGGGGCCGATCCCTGGTCACGCTCGCAGAGCTCGATCAGGCGCTGGGTCAGGGTGTCGATCACGGTGGTGATGGTCTGCGTGAGCTGCACGGCATCCGCGCCGGAGTCCACCAGCTGGGCCTGCAGCCGGGGCAGGGCCTGCATCACGGCCTTCAGGCCGTCGAGATCGTCGGCGCGGCGCAGGTCGCGTACCAGGTAGACGGCGCTGGTGCCCTGATGGCGGATCAGGTCGGTGCTGGAGAGCATGCCGGCCAGGGTCCCGTCCGCCTCGTGGACGACGGGGAGGTGGTGGATGTCGTGGCGGGCCATGCGCAGCAGGGCCTCGAAGGCGGGTGTGTCGCGCTGGACGGTGGTCAGCGGGCCGGCCATGGACTCCGCCACGGGTTGCCCGGGATCGATGCCCTTGGCGATGGCGCGCCGCAGGTCGGTGTCGGTCAGGATGCCTTCGGGGGCGCCCGGCCGGTCCGGGGCGTGCAGCAGCAGGGCGGAGACGTCGGCGTGGTCCATCAGGCGCGCGGCCTCGCGCAGGCTCAGGGTGCTCGGTGCCAGCACCGGGTTCGGCGTCATCAGCGCGCGGACTGGCGTGGTCAGCAGCCGGTTGTCGTCCCCGTGGCCGTGGGGCGCCCCCCCGGCGGCCAGGGGGCGCGGCGCGTCGTCGGCGAGGAACTGGGCGATGGCGCCGTCGCGGGCGGCCAGTTGCCGGGCGCGTTCCAGGGGCAGGTGGTAGACCAGGGCATCCTCGGTCACGGGGCCGAGCGGGGTCTGCGGTGACGCGGCGATATGCACCAGATCGCCTTCGCCCAGGCGGTCCAGCAGGGTGTCCCGGGCGTCGCGGATCTCCAGGGTGCCGGTGCGCACGATCCACAGGCCGGGCTCGGCGTCCGGCGGGAAGCGGCTGCCCTCGCGCAGGTAGCGCAGGGTGAGCTGACGCACGATCGCGTCCCGGCTGGCCGCCGGCAGGGGGGCCAGGTCCGGGCAGAGATCGAGAAACTCGCGGATCTCTTCGAGTTCGCCGTTCATGCGCGGGTCCGTGTGGCGATATACCCGGGGAGACACCGGGGCGTGGATACGTTGGGGTTCAGGGCGTGGGGCAACCGGCAATCGACCGGGTTCGGGTCGATTGCCGCTTGTCCCGCGGGCCTTGTGCCAGATAAAAGGGGCCGACCCGGTGCACCCGAGCCGACCCCGTCGTTACTTCTGAAACTCCGTCCAGACATGGTGACGGGAGCCCCGCCATGCCGATGCTGCCAGGCATGACGGGGCCGTCCATCAGCTTTCGGTACGCGGTACGCGCACGCTTTCGACCAGGTCCTGGATGTCCTTCGGCGGTTCCTTGGTCATCTTCATCACAATGTAGGCGGTGATGAAGTTGAAGGCCGCGCCGATGGCGCCGAAGCCGGTCGGGTTCACACCCAGCAGCCAGCCGTCCGGATTGTCCGGGAGCATGGCGGTGCCGGAGAAGAAGAACCAGCCCTTGTACGTGAAGATGTACAGCAGGGTGGTCCCGAGACCGACCAGCATGCCGGCGATCGCGCCTTCCTTGTTCATCTTCTTCATGAAGATGCCCATCATCAGGGTCGGGAACAGCGAGGCCGCGGCCAGACCGAAGGCCAGTGCCACCACCTCGGCCGCGAAGCCGGGTGGATTAAGCCCCAGGTACCCCGCGAACAGGATGGCGACCGCCATGGCGATACGTCCTGCCATCAGCTCGTTCTTCTCGCTGATCCTGGGCATGAATACGCCCTTCAGCAAGTCGTGCGAGATGGCCGACGATATGGCGAGCAGGAGCCCCGCCGCGGTCGACAGTGCGGCGGCGATACCGCCCGCTGCCACCAGTGCGATCACCCAGCCCGGAAGCCCGGCGATCTCGGGGTTGGCCAGCACCATGATGTCGCGGTCGAGGGTCACGATCTCGGAGCCTTCCCAGCCGTATTCCTCTTCCGCCATCGCGGCGAACTCTTCGTTGGCGTCGTTGTAGTACTGGATCACGCCGTCGTCGTTCTTGTCCTCGAACGCCAGTAGACCGGTCTGCTCCCAGCGCTCCATCCAGGCCGGCTTGTCCGCGTGGGCCAGGTGGCCTTCCTCGGTGCCGATCTCGCCCGGATGCACGGTGTTGACCAGGTTCCAGATGGCCATCGCACCGACCGCCGGGGCGGTGGTGTAGAGGATGCCGATGAACACCAGCGCCCAGCCGGCGGACTTGCGGGCATCCCGCACGCGCGGAACGGTGAAGAAGCGGATGATCACGTGCGGCAGACCCGCGGTACCGATCATCAGCGCCAGGGTCAGCAGGAACATGTTCATCAGGCTCATGCCGCCCACTTCGGTATAGGCGTGGAAGCCCAGATCCACCATCGTCTGGTCCAGCGCATCCAGCAGGTAGGTATCGGAACCCTGCAGGGTGGAACCGAGGCCCAGCTGCGGCAGCGGGTTGCCGGTCAGGGTGATGGCGATGAAGATCGCCGGCACCGTGTAGGCAAAGATCATGATCACGTACTGCGCGATCTGGGTGTAGGTGATGCCCTTCATCCCGCCGAGCACGGCGTAGATGAACACCACCGCCATCCCGGCGAACAGCCCGGTGGCCAGCGGCACCTCCAGGATATTGGAGAAGGCGATCCCGACCCCGCGCATCTGCCCGATCACGTAGGTGACGGACATCACGATCAGGGAGATCACGGCGATGATGCGCGCGGCCTTCGAGTAGAAACGGTCACCGATGAATTCCGGCACCGTGAACTTCCCGAACTTGCGCAGGTACGGGGCCAGCAGCAGGGCCATCAGCACGTAGCCGCCGGTCCAGCCCATCAGGTAGGCGCCCCCGGTGAAGCCGAGGAACGCGATCAGGCCGGCCATGGAGATGAACGACGCGGCGGACATCCAGTCCGCGGCTGTGGCCATGCCGTTGGCGATCGGGTTGATGCCGCGCCCGGCGACATAGAACTCGCTGGTCGAACCGGCACGCGCCCAGATGGCGATGCCGATGTACAGGGCGAAGGTCGCCCCGACCACGAGCAGGCTTAGAGTCTGTTGATCCATGACAGGCTTACTCCTCGTGGACGTTGAACTTGCGATCCAGGACGTTCATGCGCCAGGCATAAACGAAGATCAGGATGATGAAGGTGTAGATCGACCCCTGTTGTGCGAACCAGAAGCCCAGCGGATAGCCCCCCAGCTGGAACGCGTTCAGGGGCTGGGCCACCAGGATGCCCAGCACGAACGACACCAGGAACCAGATGGCCAGGCAGATGCCCAGCAGGCGCAGGTGCGCCCGCCAGTACGCCTGCCGGCTCAGGTCTTCTTGTGACATGACGATGCTCCTCTCGTAAGGTTTTGTTGTTTGCCGTGATCCTTCACAGCTGGTACTGCACCTCAAGCTGTCCCTGCAGCTTGCGGGCCTGCCGGAAACTCTCCTTGAGCACCCGTCCCTCCAGGGCGCCCAGTTCTTCCGGCCGGATTCGGTTGTCGTCCTCGCGCCCCTCGCGCAGGGCCTTCTGCTGTGCGCGCAGGCGCAGCATCTGCAGGTAGCGCAGCGCCGCGTGGTAGTCGCGGGCATCGGTTTCGCGCATCACGTCCGCGGTGACCGCCTGGTCCAGTCGGTCGTGGGTGCGCGTCGCCGGCAGCTCGGCGGCCAGCGCGATGACGCGCGCGGCGTCGACGAAGGGTGTGAGCCCCTGCTTCTTGATGTCGATGCCCTCGGCACCGCTCTTGATCTCGCCGAACAGGCCCAGCGGCGGCCGGAACATCTGCTGGTTGGCCGCCATCTGACGGCGGAACCGGCTGTTGAACGCGGTCTTCTGCAGCAGCCGGGTGCGCAGGGCCTCGACCGGGCCGGCATCGCCGTCCACCCCGCGCAGGTCGAAGAAGATCGTGCTCTTGAGCAGGTGCTCCGGGGTGCCCTGCTCGATCCAGCGGGTAAAGCGTTGATCCCACTCCGGGCCGCTCAGGCAGCACTCCGGGTTGCCGGCCATGATGTTGCCGGGGCACAGGGTGAAGCCGCATTCCGCCAGGGCCTGGTTCACGGCCTTCGCGTAGGGCAGCAGGCGCTCGCGGATGGCGTCCGCATCACCGGCCTCAGCATCGAACAGGATGCCGTTGTCCTGGTCGGTGACCAGGGCCTGTTCCTCGCGGGCCTGCGATCCAAACGCCAGCCAGGTGAAGTCGATGCCCTCGATGCTCGGGTGTTCACTGCGCAGCAACGCCAGCACGCGGCGGGTGGCGTGCTCGTTGAGGCGGGTGATCAGACGCAGGACCTGGTCCGCCTCCGCGCCCTGGCCGACTACCGCCTCGATCAGGCGCGGCACCTGACGCAGGCGCTCGGCGATGGTCGCCACCGAGTCCGCGCGGCGGATCTCGCGGACCAGGCCATCCAGGGTCAGGGGCTGGCTGGTCAGCAGGTCGCGCTCGCCCAGCACCCCGACCAGGCGTCCGTCACGCACCACGCACAGGTGGGTCATGCCGTGCTCGGTCATCGCCTCGATGCCCTCGAAGCCGGGGGCGTCTTCGGCCAGGGCAACCGGGTCCGGCGTCATCACGGCGGAGATCGGCGTATCCAGGTCCACATCCGCGAGCGCCACGCGCGCCAGCAGGTCGTGCAGGGTGAATATCCCCACTGGTCGCTGTTCCGCGTCGACCGCGACGATGGAGCCCACGCGTTCGTCGCGCATCGAGGCGAGGACTTCGCGCAGGCGCGATTCCGGGCGGCAGGTGACGGGCTCGCGCGCGATGCGCAGCGCCAGGGGCGTGTTGAGCTGACCGGCGGACCCGCCGTCGCGGGCGGACAGGGTGTCCAGGCCCTGCTGCAGGCGGTCCAGGAGATTGGCCAGGCGGCGGGTGCAGAAGTCGTTGAAGACCTTCGAGCGTGCCCGCAGGCGGTCGAAGTCCTCCAGGTTCAGTTCCAGACAGACGGTGTCCTCCGCCGCGCGGTGCACGGTGTGCACGGCGCGTCGCCCCAGCAGGGCACCAATCGGGAAGCACTCGCCGGGGATCAGTTCCCAGGCCTTGCCGGAGAGCTGTTCGTCTTCGCTGGGGGTCTCGCCCCGGATGCGACCCTGGCGAATGATGTGGAAACGTTGTGCGGGGCCGGCCTCAGGGTCGGTGATGCGGGCACCCCGGGCATAGAAGCGGCTCTCCAGCCGTGGAAGCAGGAATTCCAGCGCGTCCGCCTCGAGCTGGTCGAACGGGGCGTGGGCGCCGAGGAACTCCCGGGTGCTGTCGAGCGCGTCAGACATGGCGTGGGCGGCATCCCCAAGGTGATCGTGGTCACGTTTCGGGGATTCTCTGCAAATTGCGCGCCAATCTGCCAGCCGGGGCGGAACAGTGACTTGCGCCCGGCTGGTTCTTCAGTGTGTTACGTCGCGTAACACCGGTGTTTCTTACCGTTACACCCGCCTCCGGGGTGATGGAGACGGGCGTTTCGCTAAAGCGGGGGCCGGCGCCCGGTGATGAAGAAGACCACGGCCAGGATCAGCCCCACGACAAACAGGATCCAGGCGATCTGCGTGGCGGCTCCGGCGATGCCGCTGAGGCCGAGCGCGCCCGCCACGATCGCGACAATCAGAAACAACAGGGCCCATCCCAGCATCGGTTTTCTCCTTTTCGGTCATCTGAAAATATCAGTGTAGGGCAGAAATTTTGATTCAGTGTGGGGTTTGTATCCGGCTTGGCGCACCCGTTCTCATTTCGGTTTTTCGAATCGCGACGCGGCGCGCATGTTGAGGACGCATTTTGCAAACTGGTACGCGGTGCAATAAGAGCGAGTCCTCGAATGTGGATCCGTTCCCGCGGCGCGCGCTGCGTTTCCATGAGAATGGTTCGGTGAACGACAGGACCCGGGTTGGCCGGACAACACCTTGAGTAGTTAATTCACGGGCAGGTGCGAGATGAACAATGACGTGCGAGTAAAAGACGCGGGCGTGGACCCCGGTGCGTATTGGACCCGGCATCCGGTATATGCAGTGGGCCTGGTCCTGGGCCTTGCCGGCCTGCTGGCGGGGTGTTCCGACTCTGGCCCGGCACAGGAGGCCGGCGAGACCGTGGACGAAACGGTCGAGGAGGTGGAGGAGGACCTGCGTGGCTGGGTCGAGGATCTGCGCGAGGAAGAACGCCAGCAGGACGAAGCCGGTGGCGAGCAGGCGCCTTCCGCGAACGAGGACCCGCTGCGCGAACTGGACTGATGCCGGGTCTCCTTAACCCGGCACGGGTCCTGCGGGATCCGGGAGCGCGTGTCGGTGGATCAGCGTCGTCCCCGCGCATTTTTGCGGTGCTGATTGTGGTCGGGGTCGCGTTGTGAGTGGGGCGCTTTTGGGGTTTTTGCGGTTATCCGGAGGACATCACAGGTTCGGCCTTTTTGGTTATATGACGGTTCGGGAGAATCGGCGCGCCTTTGGTGATAAACAATGTTTCAAGGAGATGCGCAAATGAAAAAATTCCTGCTAGCAACCGTTACAGTGGCAGCCTCGGGTCTTCTGGTGCCGCAGGGAGTGATGGCGGATCCATCCGACCGGAGCGAGGGGCTGTACATGGGCCTGGGAACCGGTTTCAGCTCGCTGCAGAATGATCGGGACGAGGTCGCTGATTTTATTGGTTCTGGTGCCTCCGACTACCGCCTGGATGATGACGATAACGTCTGGCGCGGGTTCGTTGGATACAACTTCAATCCCTACGTAGGGGTGGAGGGATTCTACTCCGACCTCGGGAAGGTGAAGCTGCGCGGTGACGAGCAGGGTGCCCACACCGACATCAAGTCGAGTGCCTACGGGGCGAGCGTGCTCGGCAAGCTGCCGATCGGGCAGCATTTCGAGTTCTTCGCCAAGGCGGGTCTCGCCAAGTGGGATGCGGATGTGCGCGGGAACCTGGGGGATGAGAGCCTTACCCTGCGTAACAACGATGGCGTGGACCCGGTCTACGGAGTGGGTGCGCAGGTGAATCTGGACCGCTTCCTGATTCGCGCCGAGTTTGAGCGCTACGACTTCGACAGCGACTACAAGATCGACGCCTTCACCGCGTCGTTGGGCTGGCGATTCTGACAACCGACGGCGCGGGCTTCGGCAGACCGCACGCGCAAGAAAAGACGCCGCCCCGGGATGTGTTCCGGGGCGGCGTTTTGCGTGAGGGAGGGCGGGTCGGGGGTCAGGCGGCCTGGGCCAGGCCTTCCTGGCGCCCGGGGCGGCCTTCCTTCAGGGTGACCAGCTCCTCGGCACTGGTGGGGTGCAGCGGGATGGTCAGGTCCAGGTCGCGCTTGGTCGCGCCCATGCGCACCGCCACGGCAAAGCCCTGCAGCATCTCGTCGACATTCGCGCCGATCATGTGGATGCCGACGACCTTTTCATCCTCCCCGGCGCAGACCAGCTTCATGGCCACCGGCGGCACCTCGGCCTCGGCGAACGCGCGGTTCAGGCCGCCGAACTGGGTCTCGTAGACGCGTACCGAGTCGCCGTGCTTCTCCACCGCCTGCGGCTCGGTCAGACCCACCATGCCCGCGGTTGGGTGGGTGAAGGTGACCGTGGGGATCTGGTCGTAGTCCACCGGTACTGGCTTCGTCTCGGGGGCATACCAGTGGGCGGCCAGGCGCCGGCCGGCGGCGATCGCCACCGGGGTCAGCGGCCCTTTGCCGATGATGTCGCCCAGGGCGTAGATGCCGTCGACATTGGTGGCCTGCCATTCGTCCACCGGGATGATGCCGCCGCGGGCGATCTCGACTCCGGCCTCTTCCAGGCCCATGTCGCTGGTGGCCGGCTTGCGGCCGACGGCCCACAGGACCTTCTCATAGGGGCCCAGCTCCTGGCCGCCCTCGAGCTGGACGGTCACGGCGCCGGGCTTGCCGCCCAGACCGGCGACCTTCACGCCCAGGTGGCGGTCGATGCCCTGGTACTCCATGTGCTGGTCCAGCGCCTGCGAGACCATCGGGTCGAACATCTCCAGCACGCGGTCCTCCATGGCGACCACGTCGGTCTTCACGCCCATGGAGCGCAGCATGCCGGCCATCTCCAGGCCGATGTAGCCGGCGCCGATCACGGCGATGGATTCCGGCAGCTCGGTCCATTCGAAGAAGTCGTCGGAGGTCGCGCCCAGCTCGGCACCCTCCAGCGGCGGCACGATCGGGGCGCCGCCCATCGCCAGCACGATGCGCTCGGCGGTGTATTCGGTGCCGCTGTCGCTGACCACCTGGTTCTTGCCGGTCAGGCGGGCGCGTTCCGGGATGTGGGTCACACCCAGCTTTTCCAGGTGTCCGGACCAGAACTGGTTCAGGTCCTTCAGCATGGCCTGACGCTTGTTCGCCAGGTCGGCGTAACGGATGCCCTTGATCTCGACATCCACGCCGAACTCGCCGGCTTCGCGTGCGTGCGACATATGCTCCGCGGCGTACCAGGTGAGTTTCTTGGGCACGCAGCCCTCGTTCACGCAGGTGCCGCCCAGCGGCTTGGGATCGAACACGGCGACGCGCGCGCCGTGCGGGGCGGCGCGTTCCGCCACGGCCAGACCGCCGCTGCCGCCGCCAATCACGATGATGTCGTAGTGTTCCATGTCGATTCCTCGAAGGGTTCGGTGAAAGTGTTACATAACGACCGCGTTGCGCGCGGGCGTCAGGATCTGCCATCCGTGTCCGGACGTCTGCCTGTGCGGGCATCCGGACACGGATGGCCACCCATGTTCCGGGTGACCACCCGGGGCGGGACAGAACCCGCCCCGGGGGGCTGAGACGACTTACGCCGCCTTCTGCTCGCGGGAGATCCACTCCTGCAGATCTTCCGAGCCGCCGATGCGGTGGCCGCCCACGAACACCTGCGGGACGGTCATCGCGCCGGTGGCGGCGCGCAGGCTGCGCAGGCTGGCGTCGCGGCCCAGGATGATCTCTTCGTACTCGAGACCGGCGCTCTCCAGCATCTCCTTGGCGCTGGCGCAGTACGGGCAGCCCGGCTTGGTGAAGACGACCACGTCTTCGGGGCAGGCCGCATCCGGGGCGACGTGGGCGAGCATAGTGTCGGCGTCGGAGACGACGAAGGGGTCGCCCGGTTCGTCCGGCTCGATGAACTGCTTCTCGATCACGCCATCGCGCACCAGCATGGAGTAGCGCCAGGAGCGCCAGCCGAAGCCGAGGTCGCTCTTGTCGACCAGCATGCCCATCTGCTCGGTGAACTCGCCGTTGCCGTCGGCGATGAAGGTCACGCGGTCGGCCTGCTGGTCGGCCTGCCAGGCCTCCATCACGAAGCCATCGTTGACCGAGATGCAGACGATCTCGTCGATGCCGTGTTTCTTGAACACCGGCGCCAGCTCGTTGTAACGCGGCACGTGGGCGGAGGAGCAGGTCGGGGTGAACGCGCCCGGCAGGGCGAAGACGATCACGTTGCGACCCTTGAACAGGTCTTCCGAGCGCACGTCGTTCCAGTCGTTGTCCTTGCGGCAGCGGAAGGTGACTTCCGGTACGCGCTGACCTTCGCGATTTTCGAGTTCCATGAGTTGTACTCCTTCAGTTGAGTGTTGATTGCCAGAGAAAAGATTTTGTTTTCGGCCGGGCCGATGCCCGACTACGGGACTCAAGATAAGGCCTGGCTAATGATTGATCCAGTGTTTCTTTTCTATTTGATCGTTAGCTTCTGACTATCGTTCTGCCGGTCGCGGTGGTTGCAGAGATTCCATTGCCTGGTCCTAAGGTTGACGCGTTCGCCGGAAATGCGGAAGCTTGCCGCCCCGATTCGGAAACGCCGAATCGCGGACCGCGTTATGGTGGTCCGTATCAGTCCCCTCGCGACGACAGGCTGTGAACCCCGCCAGGCCCGGAAGGGAGCAACGGTAGCAGCTGCGTCGGGCGCCGGGGTGTGGCGGGTGCGGGCCACCACCCTATTTCCCTGCGGCCCGGACCCCTGCGGTGATGCCCGCACCCGGGCGTGCACATGACTCGATCGACGGGGGAGGCATGAGTCACCAGGTTCTGGCCCGCAAGTGGCGTCCCTCGCGCTTCGAGGACCTGGTCGGGCAGCCGCATGTGGTGCGCGCCCTGGCCAATGCCCTCAGCGGCGATCGGCTGCATCATGCCTAC
This sequence comes from Thioalkalivibrio sp. ALE30, assembly GCF_000377465.1. Lineage (NCBI taxonomy): Bacteria > Pseudomonadati > Pseudomonadota > Gammaproteobacteria > Chromatiales > Ectothiorhodospiraceae > Thioalkalivibrio > Thioalkalivibrio sp. ALE30. The sequence continues at coordinate 135,963 of NZ_KB898169.1, forward strand.
CTGTTTGCCGGGACCCGCGGGGTGGGCAAGACCACCATCGCCCGCATCCTCGCGCGCTGCCTGAATTGCGAGACCGGCGTGACCGCCACGCCCTGCGGCGAGTGCCGCTCCTGCGTCGAGATTGCCGAGGGTCGCCATCTGGACCTGATCGAGGTGGATGCCGCGTCGCGCACCCGGGTGGACGACACCCGCGAGCTGCTGGACAACGTCTCCTATGCGCCGACCACCGGGCGTTTCAAGGTGTACCTGATCGACGAGGTACACATGCTCTCCGAGAAGAGCTTCAACGCCCTGTTGAAGACGCTGGAAGAGCCGCCGGACCACGTGAAGTTCCTGCTGGCGACGACTGACCCGCAAAAACTGCCGGTCACCGTGCTGTCGCGCTGCCTGCAGTTCAACCTGAAGCCGATGCCGCCGGCGATGATCGCCGAGCACCTGACGCGCATCCTCGCCGCCGAGGGCGTGGAGGCGGAGCCGGGCGCGCTGCTGCGCCTGGGCGAGGCGGCCGAGGGCTCGATGCGCGATGCCTTGAGCCTGACCGACCAGGCGATTGCCTATGGCGGTGAACGCCTGAGCGAATCCGATGCCTGCGACATGCTCGGGCTGCTCCCGCGCACGCGCCTGGCCGGCTTGCTGGATGCCGTGTTTGCCGGGGACGGCCCCGGCCTGCTGGCGGGACTGGCGGAGCTGGATGCCCTGGGCCCCGACTGGTCGCGGCTGCTGGATGAACTGGCCGCGCTGGTGCATCAGGTGGCCGTCCAGCAGGTGGCCGGCACGGCTCCCGGGGCGGGCGAGGAGGCGCTCGTCTGGGCCCGGGAGGCCGCCGACCGGGTCGACCCGGAGACGATCCAGCTGGCCTATCAGATCCTGGTGCACGGTGTACGCGATCTGCCCTATGCCCCGGACGCGCGCATGGGCGTGGAGATGACCCTGTTGCGGCTGCTGGCCTTTCGGCCGGAGCCTGTTCCCGGGCCTGCGGGCGCGTCCGGTGATACCCCGCCGCGTCGGCCGGCCAGTACCGACGGGACCGCGTCGGCGCCGTCCACGCGCACCGCATCCCGGGCATCGGCGGCTTCCGCCAGTCCCCCGGCAACTGCCGCCGGCCCGACCGGGGGTGCCGGCGCCGCCAGCGCGCCGCCGTCACGCCCCCGTGAACAGGTGAACGAGCCGGCACCGCCGGTACCGCAGGCCGAAGCACCGGCCGGTCACACCGCGCCGCGTCAGGCGCGCGAGGCGTCGCCTTCCACGGCCGGCCCTTACGCGCCGGAGGCGGCTGCGCCGCCCGTCGCGGCGGATGGCGCTTTCGACTGGTACCGCTTCGCCGAGGGGCTGCCCATGGGCACGGTGCGCGAACTCGCCCGGCACGCCGAGCTGCGCGAGCATGACGCGGAACGCGTGGTGATTGCGGTGGCCCCGGGCACACTGTGTACCGATCGTGCCAAGGGCCGGCTGAAGGATGCGCTGGAGAACGCCCTGGGCCACAGCCTGCGCCTGGAGATCGTCAACCAGTCCGAGCCTTCCGGGGAGACCCCCGCGGCCCGGCTTGCGGCGGCCTCGGCGGAGCGTCAGGCTAGCGCCGAGACGGCCATGCGCGAGGACCCGGTGGTCCAGGCGCTGGGCGAGGAATTTGGCGCCGAACTGGGGGCCGTGCGGATTCGCGAACCCGGCGAGACCCCCTCGACCGGCGGTGCCACGCCAGACAAGTAACTGAACCAGAAACCGCCGCGTTGCGGGGCAGGAGATCGAACCGATGATGAAAGGTGGCATGGGCGGCCTGATGAAGCAGGCCCAGAAGATGCAGGAAGATATGCAGAAGGTGCAGGCCGAGCTGGCCGAGATGGAGATCGAGGGCCAGGCCGGTGGCGGGCTGGTCAGCGTGGTCCTGACCGGCAAGTACGCGGCGCGCCGGGTCAAGATCGACCCCAGCCTGTTCGAGGATGACCGCGACATGATCGAGGATCTGGTGGCCGCGGCCATCAACGACGCGGTGCAGAAGGTCGAGTCGACCACGCAGGAGCGCATGGGCAGCCTGACCGAGGGCATGGGCCTGCCGGCGGGCATGAAGCTGCCGTTCTGACCGGCCGGGTCGGACGCGTCTGATGGATGCGGAACTGGACGAGCTGGTCCAGGCGCTGCGCTGTCTCCCCGGGGTCGGGGCGAAATCGGCACGGCGCATGGCCCTGCACCTGCTGGAGCGCGACCGCGAGGGCGCGCGGCGCCTGTCGCGGGCGGTCGACGAGGCGGTCCAGCGTATCGGGCACTGTTCCGTCTGCCGCACGCTCACCGCGGCCGAAACCTGCAGCCGGTGTGCCGATCCGGAACGCGATTCGCGGGTGATCTGCGTGGTGGAAAGCCCCGGGGACGTGCTGGCGATCGAGTCGGCGACCGATTTCGGCGGGCGCTTTCATGTGCTCCTCGGGCGACTGTCCCCGCTGGACGGCATCGGCCCGGAAGAGCTGGGGCTGAACCGGCTGGAGGCGCGCCTGCAGGCCGAGGGCGTGGAAGAACTGATCCTGGCGACAAACACGTCGGTGGAGGGCGAGGTGACCGCCCATTACCTCGCGGAGATGGCGGCGCGCCACGGGGTGCGCACCACCCGGATTGCCCAGGGTATTCCCAGTGGTGGCGAACTGGAGTACATCGATGCCGGGACCCTGGCGCATGCGCTGTCGGGTCGGCGTGAATATTGATACGTGGTAATATTTTGACCGATACGGGAGTGGCGGCATGACCGATTGTGTGTTCTGCAGGATCGTGGCGGGGGAGATCCCGGCGAAGGTGGTCTTCGAGGACGACGCGGTGCTGGCCTTCGAAGACCTGAATCCGCAGGCCCCCGAACATGTGCTGGTGATCCCGAAAAAGCACATCGCCACGCTCAATGATCTGGACGCGGCCGACGCCCCGATCATCGGGCAGATGACCCGGGTGGCCGCGCAGATTGCACGCGATCGCGGATTTGCGGAAAACGGTTATCGAACCGTGATGAATTGCAACGAACACGGGGGCCAGACGGTCTACCATATACACATGCATGTCCTGGCCGGGCGTGCGCTGAGCTGGCCCCCGGGCTAGGCAAGAAGAACAACAATACGGATCACTGGTGTGACGCGACACGGACTGAACGGTGCAGCCCCGACGAACCCGCCTCAGGTGCAAGGCCTGGGGCGGGTTCGTCTGCGTGGGCCCCGTTCTTCGCTGGTCGCTGGAGTGCTGCTGGTCAGCGGGTTCGCGGTCGCAGCGGCGCCGGCCAGCGCGGACGACCGCTATTCGCTGCTCGCGTCGCCTCAGACGCAGGGGTTCGCGGGTCCGGATGCGGCGATCACCACGCTGCGCGGCGAACCGGAGACCGGTCGCGACAGCGATTCGCGCTACCGGCTGTCGGTCCGCAGTACCGGGGATGCCTCGATCCTCGACGATACCGACAATGCCTTCGCCAGCACGCGCCAGTTCGAGGCGGTGGGCGGTTACCACCAGGAGCTGGGCGGTGGTTTTGGCTACGGCCTGAATCTGGGGCTGGGCATGGAGACCCGGCCGGACTGGAACGACCTCGGCCCCGCCAGCGAGTCCACCGCGTATTTCACCGACTTCAGCTTCGGTCCGACCTTTGCCTCCGGTCGCTTCGACAGCCAGTTCCGGGTGGGGGTGCGCCAGCCCCTGTCCAGCGAGGCCCGTGACCTGGGCTTTGGCTATGGCACGCGCTATCGCGAGACGGGCCGTACTGCCGGCTACCTGAGCCTGGACGGCCGCCTGCGCCTGCAGAACCAGTCCGAGCTCTCCCTGAGCCTGTACTACGACGACTATTCGCTGAACTCGGCGGACAACTGGCTGGCCGATCGCCTCGAGTTCGAGGGTGCAAGCCGCGAGCCGACCTCCTCCGTCATCGGCGTCGAGATGGGCCTGACCTTCTGATCCCGGCCCCCGCCGCGACACCCTCCCACTGCTAGTCCGAAAAAACACTTCAAGAGCGTTAACAGGAAGTTGGGAAGGCTGGAAGAAATGCCCGTTTTAATGCGCTGAGCGGCGCCGGGGTCGTTCGCAGGGCTTACTCGAACAAGCGGTTTTTAATCCCTTTCCCTTCCAGTCTTCCCTTCTTCCTGTAAACCGATTTTTTGGTTTTCTTGTGCGCTACGTGGTGGAACCGTTACCCGCGGGCGCGGGTCTGGGCGGGGATTTCGGCGGCGAGTTCGTGCCAGGCCTGCAGGCGCTCCGCGGGGAGTTCGCCGGCGTCGATGGCGGCGCGAACCGCACAGCCCGGTTCGGTCTGGTGGCGACAGTCGCGAAAGCGGCAGGCCACCGCCCGTTCCGCGATGTCCGGGAAGCCGCGCTCCAGGGTATCCAGTGACGGGATCTCGGGCGTGAAGTCGCGCACGCCGGGCGAGTCGATCCAGGCACCCCCGTTGGCGAGCGGGTACCACTGCGCGGTGACCGTGGTATGGCGGCCCTCGCCGGAGGCGGCGAGATCGCCGGTGGCCGGCGCTATGGCGTCGGCGATCCCGTATTGATCGAGCAGGGCGGCCACCAGCGAGGACTTTCCGACGCCGGACTGACCAACCAGGATGTTGGTGTGCCCGGCGGCGGCCGCCGCCAGTTCGTCCAGCCCATACCCCGTCCTGGCGGAGACGTACAGCGGATCGAGATCCAGTTCGCGATAGGCGGCCAGCCACTCGGGGGGCTCGGCGGGGCCGGTGTCCTGCTTGTTCACCAGCAGGCGCGGGCGCGCGGGGAGGTTCAGGATCGCGACCAGAAAGCGGTCAATCAGGTTACGCGACGGGGCGGGTTCCGGCGCGATCACGATCCATACGCAGTCGATGTTGGCGGCAATCACCTTGCGTCGCCCGAACCCGTCCCGCCGGACCAGGACGTTGTCGCGATCGAGCTGGCGCGCAACCTGTTCTCCCGCGGCGTCCAGCTCCACGCGGTCGCCACAGGCGAGGTCGCGGAAGCGCCGGTGCAGCCGCAGGCGTCGCGGCGGCTCGTGGTCCACCGCGATGTCGGCCATCTGGTTGTGGCGGGCGAAGACCCGGGCGACCCGGCTCAAGCCGGGACTCCCGGGCGGGGGTTACTCGAACAGGGCATCGATACGCGCGGCACAGATGAAGTCGTTCTCGCTCAGGCCGCCGATGGCATGGGTCGAGAATTCCACCGCGCAGCGGTTGAAGCCGACGGCCATGTCGGGATGGTGATCCTCGACATGGGCAATCCAGGCCACGGCGTTCACGAAGGCCATGGTCTCGTGGAAGTTCTTGAACTTGAAACTGCGCTGGATGCTCTTGCCGGCCTCGTCGATGCCCCAGCCGTCATGCAGTTGCTTAAGGGCGCGCTCCGCGTCCTCCCGCGGCATCGGGTCGGTGAAGCCCTCGCAGGACTGGCAGTGCTTGCTCTTGAGATCACTCATCGAACTGGTAGTACTCCGCGTTGAGATAGGCGACCACGGCGTTGACTTCGTCGTCGAACCAGTTGGTGCCAAGGTTGACGTTGCAGTTGTTGACCTGGGCGACCAGTTCGTCGTGCGAGCCGACCATGCGGTTGTCGCGGGTGTACAGCCCGGAGCCGTCGCCCCCGACCATGTCGGCATGGCAACTGATGCAGTTGTCGCTGTGCAGGTCCTGTCCCACGCGGATGTCGTCGGCCAGGGCCGTGCTCGCGCCGCCCAGGCTCAGCGCGAGCACGGTCGCGGCGGTGGCAATGCTGGTATGGGTATGTCGCATGCTTCCCTCCTTGTGGCGGGGGTTTGGGCCCGTGGTCACGAGCCCTGCAACCATGATGATAGACTCCTGCGACAGATGAAAGGGCAGCCAGCATGCAGGCGTGGGCTGTCCGCCAAGGAGGCACAAGATGGCCGTGAATGCCGAGAACCTGGTCTGGATCGACCTCGAAATGACGGGGCTGGAGCCGCAGACCGACCGAATCCTGGAGGTGGCCACCATTGTCACCGACAAGGAACTGAACATCCTCGCCGAGGGGCCGGTCATCGCGATCTACCAGCCGGCGGAGGTCCTGGAGGCGATGGACGAGTGGAACCAGCGCACCCACGGGACCTCGGGGCTGATCGAGCGTGTGCGCAACAGTTCGTCGGAGACCCGGGATGCGGAACAGGCGACCCTGGAGTTCCTGGCGCAGTACGTGCCGAAGGGGGCCTCGCCGATGTGCGGCAATTCGATTTGCCAGGATCGGCGCTTCATGGCGCGGTTGATGCCGGAGCTGGAGCAGTACTTCCACTACCGCAATCTGGATGTCTCGACGCTGAAGGAGCTCGCGCGGCGCTGGGCGCCGGACGTGATTGCGCAGCTGCGCAAGAATGCTTCGCACCAGGCGCTGCAGGATATCCGCGACTCGATCGACGAACTCCGCCTGTATCGCGAGCGCTTTATCCAGCTGCCGCCGGCCTCGCAGCACTGATCTGCGAAGTTTGCGGGGGCTTCGTTCGGCCGCCTGCCTTGTAGTGGCTGGGCCTGGTTCGGCATCGGGTGTTTACGGTGGCTTCGGTCCGCCGCCTGCCCGGCGCTGACTCGCCAGCGCGCCGCGAGGTACTTCTTTGCTCGTGCAAAGAAGTACCCAAGAAACACGCCCGACTGCCGCGACCCCGGCCCGCTGTGCGGGCCGGGGCTGCCCTCGCTCCGAGGCTTTTCGCGGGCGGCGCTGAACTCGCTACGCTGCGCTTCGCTCAGACATCCAGCGCCTCTGATCCCGCGAAAACCCTCTCCGCTCGGCGCGACGACAACGGGGGGCTCAAGGTCAAGACAACGGCCATTCGCAGGTTCGTGGTAATGGATGAAGGCTGGGTCTTCTGGCATCTGGGCACGCTCGGCCTGCGGCCATGGCGTGCCGCGCCCGCGTAGCGGGCGCCGGGGGCTTTCGGGTGGCGGTGCCTATGGTTAGGAGTAAGGGTGGGGATACGGTAGGTTTTGACCTTCGCCTCCCGTATGGAGCCCCTCGCGGAGGGCGTGATGGGCCGGCCCGTTTTCCATAAATTCGGGGCGCTGGATGTCTGAGCGGAGCCGCAGGCGCAGCGAGTTCAGCGCCGCCGGCCCGAGAGCCCTGGAGCAAGGTTCCCGGGCGAAATCCGGGTGCCCTTCTTTGGGTCCTTTCTTGGGCAAGCAAGAAAGGACCTCGGGGCGCGCTGGCGAGTCAGCGCCGGGCAGTATGTGGACCGGAACCACCGTAAACACCAAGCGACGATCCAGGGCCAGCCACCACGAGGCAGGCGGCCAGACGAAGCCACAGTCCGGCATGCGCCGGAAACGAAAAAGGCGCCCGGAGGCGCCTTTCGTGAAGCGGGCATAGGGACCGCGTCAGTTGACGGCATCGAGGTCGGCCGCGAGCGACTCGCGCGTGCCCTCGGCGACGGCGTCCAGCCGGTGGCTGTAGTTCTCGTGCTCCACCCCCACGGCAATGGCCGCACCGGACTTCGCTGCGGAGACCATCTCCGGGGTCAGCTCGAAGCGCAGGAAGTGCACCGAGGAGGTCTTGTCGTCGGTCTCGCGATCCAGGTCCTCGTTCGCGATCGGGTAGACCTTGTCGTGGCCTTCGACCTGCACGTAGGTCTTGCGCTCGATCCCGATCAGCTTGGACAGCTGTACCTTGCGCTCGTCCACGTCCGGATACTCGACCATCATGGTCGCCTTCCAGTTGGAGCCATCCGGGATCAGCGGATTGTAGGCGTCGAGCTCGTCCTGGATGCCCTCGGCATCGAAGATCTTCTCGACCCGCAGCATCTCCTGGATCTGGTACTGCATGGTCTTGCGATCCTCGAAATGCAGGGTCACCGCCGGACCCACCTGCACCACACGATCCCGCTTGTGCTGCATCACCTCGCTGCGGAACTGGGGGCGTACCTCGTGGTACTTCTCCAGCGAATACAGGTCTTCACGACTCAGCTTATCCACACTTGCCTCCATCTGCATCTCGATACCTCCGTCTCATCGGACTGGCCCGCCAGGACCGGCACCCCTCAGTGATCGTGGTGGTGCCCCGTCTTCGTGTAGTCCTTGTCGGACCAGAGGTTGTCTTTCAGTTCGTGGTCGAATACCGGGTTATGGCGCCGGATCCACTCCAGCACCATCGCAGCGTGTTCGATCTCCTCATCGCGGTTGTGCGCGAGGATCGCCTTGAGCTCCTCGTCCTTGCAGCCGTCGATGCGCTGCTGGTACCAGTCCACCGCCTCGAGTTCCTCCATCAGCGAGACGATCGCACGGTGCATTTCGCGCGACTCGTCGCTCAGTTCTTCGACGGGTTCGTGGTAGCTGTCACTGGCCATGTCTTTTCTCCATTCCCGGGCGCGTCTTCCGCCCGTGTCGCGTCCTGTGGGTCGAGCGGCGGCTACAGGCCGTAGGCCTGGCGCAGCAGGGTCAGCGGGTGCTCGGGCGCCTTGTCCTCGCCCTTGCCCTGCAACCCGTTTTCGATCATGTGGCCGGCCATCGGGCAGTCGCTCGAGTAATGATCCGACTCGGCCTTCTGCACGCGGCTGACCACCGGGCGGCAGATCTTGCTGGCCGTTTCATAGAATTCGCTCTTCACGCCATAGGTACCGTCGTGCCCGGAGCAGCGTTCGATGACGTCGATCTCGGTATCCGGCACCAGCTTCAGCAGGTCACGGGTCTTGAGCCCCATGTTCTGCACCCGCAGGTGGCAGGCGGCGTGGTAGGCAATCTTGCCGAGCTTTTCGGGGAAGTCGGTGTTGAGCTTGCCGTCCTTGTGCCGCTCCATCAGGTACTCGAACGGGTCGAAGATGCGGTCGCGCACCGCGATCACGTCGGCGTCGTCCGGAAACATCAGCGGCAGTTCCTGCTTGAACATCAGCACGCAGGACGGCACCGGGGCGACGATGTCGTAGCCCTGGTCGATCATGCGCTTCATCGCCGGGATGTTGGCGTCCTTGGAGGCCTCCACCGACTTCAGGTCGCCCAGCTCCAGCTTGGGCATGCCGCAGCACTGTTCCTTGTCGACCAGGGTGACTTCGATGCCGTTGTGTTCGAAGACCTTGACCAGGTCCTCGACCAGATGCGGCTCGTTGTAGTTGCCGTAGCAGGTCGCATAGAGGGCGACCTTGCCCTGGGTGGCGCCGGCTGGCTCGGGGTTGCTGACCCCCTTCGCGGCCTTCGCGAGGCGCGAACGCCCCTTTTTCGAGTGGTATTCGGGGACCGGGGCATCCGGGTGCACGCCCATGGTCTTGTCGAGCATCTTGCGCACGGCACCGTTCTTGTTCGCGGCGTTGACCGCGCCGGCGACCACCGGGATACCCGCCAGCTTGCCGACGGTGTCGGTGCTGGACATCAACTTGTGCGAGGTCTTCGCGCCCTCGTTCTGGAAACGAAAGGCCTTGGCCCGAAGCATCAGGTGCGGGAAGTCCACATTCCATTCGTGCGGGGGCACGTAGGGGCACTTGGTCAGGTAGCACAGATCACACAGATAGCAGTGATCGACGACCTGCCAGTAATCCTTCTTGTCGACCCCGTCGACCTCCAGGGTCTCGGATTCGTCGACCAGGTCGAACAGGGTGGGAAAGGAGTTGCACAGGCTTACGCAGCGACGGCAGCCGTGACAGATATCAAAGACCCGCTCGAGTTCGCTGAACAGCGATTCCTCGTTGTAAAACTCGGGGTTCTTCCAGTCCAGCGGATGACGGGTCGGGGCTTCGAGACTTCCTTCACGTTGGTGCGTCGGCGCAGACATGCATCCCTCCGGTGTCCGTATCAGTACGATGCTTCGGGGGAAACACGGAACAACATGCGGGCCCGGCCGTCAGGCACCGCCCACAGGCTGTTCCGTGTCTCCCGGAAAACGGGGCCGGTAACCGGCCCCGCATACTTCCCAGGCAGGAGACGATCAGTCGTCCAGCTGGTCCAGCGCCTTCTGGAAGCGGTTGGCGTGGGAACGCTCAGCCTTGGCCAGGGTTTCGAACCAGTCGGCGACTTCGTCGAAGCCTTCGTCGCGCGCGGTCTTGGCCATGCCCGGGTACATGTCGGTGTACTCGTGGGTCTCGCCAGCCACGGCGGTCTTCAGGTTCGCGGAGGTGGAACCGAATTCCAGGCCGGTGGCCGGGTCGCCGCAGCTCTCGAGGTATTCGAGGTGGCCGTGGGCGTGGCCGGTTTCGCCTTCCGCGGTGGAACGGAACACGGTGGCCACGTCGTTGTAGCCTTCGACGTCCGCCTTGGAAGCGAAGTACAGGTAACGGCGATTGGCCATCGATTCGCCGGCAAAGGCCTCTTTCAGGGCTTCTTCGGTCTTGCTGCCTTTCAGATCCATGGTGCTCTCCTTCTCTCTATGGGTTCTACACAACCACAGGAATGCCTGTGCAGACGGCGGTTTAGACTGGGTCTAAACTGTACGAAAACTCTAGTCCGCGCCCGGTTCAGTGTCAACCGGAAGCCCTCCGCATCATGGGGGCGTCTGTCCCATAATCAAGGGCGGACCGGCGGTACGTCTTTCCTCGCCGCAGCGGATCGGATACTTTCTCACCTTTTCGACCCGGTGATCCATCATGACCGACCCTTCCAGCGCCGACAGCCCGGCGGAATTCGAAGCCAGCCTGGAAGCCCTGGAGGCCCTGGTTGCCCGGATGGAGTCCGGCGAGCTGGGCCTGGAGCAGTCGCTGGGCGAATTCCAGCGCGGCATGGAACTCGTCAACCGCTGTCAGCGCGCCCTCGACGATGCTCAGCGCCGCATCGAGGCCCTGGCACAAGAAACACCGGCGGACGCCTCTGCCCAGAATGACCACGGCGGGAACACGAACGTTCCCCGGACAGCGGAGCCGAACGACAGCACGGATCCCGATGTCCCGTTCTAGCGAAACGCCGTTGACCGCCATCGATGCCGAACAGGCCCTGTCCCACTACCAGCAGCGCATCGAGGCCGTTCTCGACCGCCACCTGGCCGTAGACGGCGCGCCGGACACGCGCCTGATCGAGGCCATGCGCTACGCCACACTGTCTGGGGGCAAACGCCTGCGCCCGGTACTGGTGTACGCGGCCGGACGGACCACCGCCGCCCCGGACGTGGCCCTGGACGCAATGGCCGCGGCCGTGGAGATGATCCACGTCTACTCCCTGATCCACGACGACCTGCCGGCGATGGACGATGACGACCTGCGTCGTGGCCGCCCCACCTGCCACAAGGCCTTCGACGAGGCCACGGCCATTCTGGCCGGGGACGCCCTGCAGGCGCTGGCCTTCGACGTGCTGACCGGCGGCGTGGCGGAACTGCCCGGGGCGACAGGACTGCACGCCGTGCGCGAACTGGCGGGGGCGGCCGGCCTGCACGGCATGGCCGGCGGTCAGGCGATCGACCTCGGCGCCTGCGGCCAGCCCATCGACCTGCCGGAGCTGGAGCGCATGCACCGGCTCAAGACGGGTGCCCTGATCCGCGCCTCGGTCCGGCTGGGCGCCCTGGCGGGCACACCGGACCCCGAGGCGCTGGGGCGACTGACGCGCTATGCCGAATGCATCGGCCTGGCGTTCCAGATCCGCGACGACGTACTCGACGTCGAGGGCGACCCCGAGGTCCTGGGCAAGGCCTGCGGTGCGGACGCCCGGCTGCACAAGCCCACCTTCCCCTCGCTGCAGGGCCTGGAGGCCTCGCGCGAACGCGCAGTGGCCCTGGTCGACGAGGCCCTGGCCGAGCTGCAACCCTTCGGCCAGGAGGCGGACTTGCTTCGCTTCCTCGCGCGCTACATCGTCGACCGCATGAACTGAACCGGCCCGCACCGATGACCCCAACCCCCTTGCTGGATGCAATCCAATGGCCCGCCGACCTGCGGGAGCGCCCGGCCTCGGAACTCGCCGGGGTCGCCGGCGAGCTGCGCCAGTTCCTGATCGAGAGCGTCTCGCGCACCGGTGGGCACCTGGCCGCCAACCTGGGGACCGTGGAGCTCGCGATCGCGTTGCACTACGCCTTCGACACCCCCGACGACCGCATCGTCTGGGACGTGGGGCATCAGGCCTACGCCCACAAGATCCTGACCGGGCGCCGGGAAGGGATGGCCGGTCTGCGCCAGTATGGCGGCCTGGCCGGCTTCCCCAAGCGCTCGGAGAGTGAATACGACGCCTTCGGGGCCGGCCACTCCAGCACCTCCATCAGTGCCGCGGCCGGCATGGCCCTGGCCGCGAAGCACGCCGGGCTGGACCGCCGCCACGTGGCGGTGATCGGCGACGGCGCGATGACCGCCGGGATGGCCTTCGAGGCGCTCAACCACATCGGCGACCTCGACTGCAATCTGCTGGTCATCCTGAACGACAACGACATGTCGATCTCGCCCAACGTCGGCGCGCTCAATCAGTACTTCACGCGGTTGCTGTCGGGCCCGCTGTACAGCTCGGTACGCGAGGGTTCCAAGCGCATGCTGGAATTCGTCCCGCCGATGAAGGCCTTCGCCCAGCGCGCCGAGGAACACATGAAGGGCATGTTCGTGCCCGGCACCCTGTTCGAGGAGCTGGGTTTTCGCTACTTCGGCCCGGTGGACGGACACGACGTCAACGGTCTGGTCTCGATCCTGAAGAACCTGCGCACCACTCAGGGCCCGCAACTGCTGCATGTGGTCACCCGCAAGGGCCAGGGCTACGCACCGGCCGAGGAAGACCCCTGCCGCTACCACGGCGTGTCCAAGTTCGAGCCGGCCAATGGCCTGGCCCCCGCGGCCCCGAAGGCGCCCACCTACACCGACATCTTCAGCCAGTGGTTGTGCGATCAGGCGGCGGCCGACGAGCGCCTGCTGGGTATTACGCCGGCGATGCGCGAGGGCTCCGGCCTGGTCGCCTTCTCCGAGCAGTTTCCGCAACGCTATTTCGATGTCGGAATCGCCGAACAGCACGCGGTGACCCTGGCCGCCGGCATGGCCTGCGAGGGCCAGAAGCCCGTGGTCGCGATCTATTCGACGTTCCTGCAGCGGGCCATGGACCAGGTAATCCATGATGTCGCCCTGCAGAATCTCCCGGTGCTGTTCGCGGTGGACCGTGCCGGGATCGTGGGCGCCGACGGCCCGACCCATGCCGGCACCTTCGACACCGCACTGCTGCGCACGGTCCCCAACATGCTGCTGATGGCTCCCGCGAACGAACGGGAGTGCCGCCAGATGCTGTCCACCGGCTACGCCCACGAGGGTCCGGCGGCGGTGCGCTACCCGCGCGGCGGCGGGCCCGGCGAGCTGCCGGACGGTGGCCCCGAAGACCTGGAGACCCTGCCGGTCGGCCGTGCCGAGGTCGTGCGCGAGGGCCGGGGCCTGGCGATCCTCAGCTTCGGCGCACTGCTGGACACCGCCCTGGCCGCCGGCGAGGCGCTGGACGCCACCGTGGTGAACATGCGTTTCATCAAACCGCTGGATACCGACGTGCTCACGCGACTGGCCGCCAGCCACGACGGCTTCGTGACCCTCGAGGACCACGCCCGTGCCGGAGGCGCCGGCAGCGCGGTACTGGAATGGCTGTCCGCCGAGGGCCTGACCCTGCCCTGCCAGGTCCTGGGCATCCCGGACGTCTTCACCGAACACGGCTCGCGCGAGCAGATCCTGGCCGACTGCGGTCTCGACACCGCCGGCGTTCTGGCCGCGATTCGCCACGCATCCAGGCAGGAGAATTGCGCGGAAGACGGCGGCCGGCTAGGCTTCGCGGGCTGACAAAACCCCGGCCGGTCGACGGCCGCTCGCCCGGAAAAGATCATGAGTGCCCGCTACACCCTCCGCGTCCTGACCGACTTTGCCTCCGCGCATACCCTGCGCGATTACCCGGGGCAGTGCGCGAACATGCACGGGCACAACTGGAAGGTGGAGGCCGAGGTCCAGGCCGAGACCCTGGACGACGCCGGCATGGCGGTGGACTTCAAGGTGGTCAAGACCGCAGTGCGCGAGATCGCCGGGCAGCTGGATCATCGCTATCTGAACGATGTCCCGCCGTTCGACACGGTCAACCCGACCGCCGAGAACATCGCGCAGTGGTTCTTCCGCCAGATGGCGGAACGCCTGAACCGCCCGGGCCTGCGCATGCATGCCCTGACCCTGTGGGAGACCGACCGCGCCTGCGTACGCTACAGCGAGGACGGCTGAGCCGACCCATCGGCGCCAGCACAGGCACCGTCATTGCGAGGAGCCGAAGGCGACGCGGCAACCTGCGTCCGAAACCAGCAGACCCCGTCACCGCGCCAGCCACCAGAGAGTGCCGCAGCCCCTGTCACGGCCTCGCAACGACACGGACTCGTATCGTCATCGCGAGGAGGGAAGCGACGTGGCGAACTCCGTCCGGAACCATCTGCTTCCATAGCTGGCTACCCACCAGGTTCCGGAGGTTGCCGCGGCCCCTGCGGGGCGTCGCAATGACGGTGCCCGTTTCCCGCTCCGTTGCCGCCCCCGGGCGTGCCTTACCCACCGTCTACAGATGATTCGAGGCGTAGTCCGCCAGCCGCGAGCGCTCGCCGCGGGTCAGTGTGATATGCCCGCTGTGGGTCCAGTTGCGGAAGCGGTCCACCACGTAGGTCAGGCCCGACGAGGTCTCGGTCAGGTACGGGGTGTCGATCTGCGCGATGTTGCCCAGCGCCACCACCTTGGTGCCCGGTCCGGCGCGGGTGATCAGGGTCTTCATCTGCTTCGAGGTCAGGTTCTGCGCCTCGTCCAGGATGATGTAGCGATTGAGGAAGGTGCGTCCGCGCATGAAATTCAGCGAGCGGATCTTGATGCGGCTGGTCAGCACGTCGTTGGTGGCCGCACGGCCCCATTCCCCGGCGCCCTCGGACTTGGACAACACCTCCAGGTTGTCCATCAGCGCCCCCATCCAGGGTGTCATCTTCTCTTCCTCGGTCCCGGGCAGGAATCCGATGTCCTCTCCCACCGGGACCGTGACCCGGGTCATGATGATCTCCTTGTAGGTGTTGTCCTCCAGCGTCTGCGCGAGGCCGGCGGCCAGGGTCAGCAGGGTCTTGCCGGTACCAGCGGCGCCCAGCAGGGAGACGAAATCCACCTCGGGATCCATCAGCAGGTTGAGTGCGTAGTTCTGTTCGCGATTGCGGGCATTGATGCCCCAGACGCTGTGACGCGGGGTCATGTAGTCGTCAACCAGCTCGATCACCGCGGACTCGTTCGGCTGGTCGATCTCCAGCACGATCGCGGATAGCGGGTTCTCCCCCTCGCGGTAGACGAACTGGTTGGGCTGCCACTCGCTGACCAGCGGCCCGGTCACGCGATAGTAGGTACGCCCGGATTCCTGCCAGGAGTCCATCCTGGTGCCGTGCGTCTCCCAGAAATCCGCCGGCAGCTCGGTCATGCCCGAGAACAGCAGGCTGACATCGTCCAGCACCTGGTCGTTGTAATAGTCCTCCGCGTGCAGGCCGATCACCGCGGCCTTGATGCGCAGGTTGATGTCCTTGGATACCAGCGTGACCGGGGTATCGGGGTATTCCGACTTCAGCGCCTGGGCGGTGGCGAGGATGTCGTTGTCGGCCGAGGACCCCGGCAGGGAGGCCGGCAGGCTGGCGTTGAGATTGCGGGTCTGGAAGAACAGGCGGCCGCTGGGTGCGAACGTCGATTCGCTGAGGGAGTCGGCCTGCAGGGGCAGCCCGGCGGCGATCTGTTCGTGCTGCGCGCCGGTGGTGAGTTCGTCGATGAAGCGCGAGACCTGGCGCACGTTGCGCGCGACCTCGGAAACCCCCTTCTTGCCGCGATCCAGCTCCTCGAGCACGACCATGGGCAGGAAGATGTCGTGTTCCTTGAACCGGAACAGCGCCGTGGGGTCGTGCATCAGGACATTGGTGTCCAGGACAAACAGGCGTTTCGGATCCTGGTCGGTCGCGTTCATGGCACCTCCGGAACGGGGGTAGGGTAAGGGGGTCAGCTCCCCGCGAGTTCGCGCACCGCCGCGAGGACCTCGTCCACGTGGCCCGGCACTTTCACCTTGCGCCACTCCTTGCGCAGCACGCCGTCGGCATCGATCAGGAAGGTGGAGCGCTCGATGCCGCGCACCTGCTTGCCATACATGTTTTTCATCTTGATGACATCGAAGGCATTGCACAGCGTCTCGTCGCCATCGCTCAACAAGTCGAACGGCAGTTCCTGCTTGGTACGGAAGTTCTCGTGGCTCTTCACGCTGTCGCGCGACACACCCAGGATCACGGCGCCGGCCTCCTGGAAGGCATCCAGGCTGGCGGCAAAGTCGCGGCTCTCGTTGGTGCAGCCCGGCGTGTTGTCCTTGGGGTAGAAGTAGAGGACCACGATCCGGCCCTGGAAGTCGGCCGGGCCCAGGGTCTGGTCGCCGGTCGCCGGGACGCGCAGGTCAGCGGGGACGGGTTGGTTGATTGCGATGCTCATCAGGCGTTGCTCCTTGATTCGTGGGTCTCGAAGCGGAAGGCCGCGTGCCCGGCGGCTTCAGGCCTTGATCGGGTCCAGCACGCCATCCACGTTCAGTTCGTCACAGAAATCCATGAATTCGCCGCGGAGACTGGCGAGGTGCTGCCCGGCGGGGATATCCACCACCATGTTGGCCGCGAACATGCGCGCCCCGGTCTGCTGGGCAATGTAGACCCGGGTCTGAACGTCGCGCAGATTGACCCCGCGGCTGGTGAAGAAATCGGCGAGGGCATTCAGCAGGCCCGGCGCATCCAGGGCTACCGCATCCACGGCATACGGCATGGCGGCCTCGGCGCGCTCCTCCAGTGGCCCGCGGCGTGCCACCACCACCAGCCCCATCTCGGCTTCGAGCCGTTCCAGACGCGATTCCAGCGTGCCGAGGGTCTTCCAGTTGCCGCTGGCACTGAGCGCCATGCAGCAGTACCCGCCCACGACCGTGATCCGGCTCGATTCGAGATTGCAGCCTGTATCCACGATCACGCGGGTCACGCTGGAGACCAGACCCGGCTGGTCGGGCCCGATCAGGTTAAGGATCAGGTGGGTATGGGCACCCGTGCCGACCACTTCAGCCATGCGGCACCCGCCGGCGGCGTGCGGGAACGGGGGCGCGCCATTCCCGGGAGGGACTCGGCATGAAAGCGACAACAGGCATGATGGCTCGCAACATACCACCTTGCCCGGGCGGCGCCAACGGCGTCGCGCCGCGCGAAACCGGGCATCGGTGGCATGCCGGCCGCGGGAATCTTGAATGCCTTGTCACCCGCCCGTTAGACTGCACCATTCCCGATGTTGGAGGAGTCGATGTTTCAAGGCAGCATGGTCGCACTGGCGACCCCGATGCACGCGGACGGCAGCCTGGACTGGCCGGCGCTGGATCGGCTCCTGGAATTCCACATCGAGGCCGGCACCGATGCCATTGTCGCGGTCGGCACCACCGGCGAATCCGCGACCCTCGATTTCGACGAACACTGCGAGGCGATTGCCCACACGGTGAAGACCGTGGCCGGGCGCCTCCCGGTGATCGCGGGCACCGGCGCGAACTCCACGCGCGAGGCCATCGCGCTGACCCGTTGCGCGAAGGAAGGTGGCGCGGACGCCTGCCTGCTGGTGTCCCCGTATTACAACAAGCCGACTCAGGAAGGCCTCTACCTGCATCACAAGGCCATCGCCGAGGCCGTCGACATCCCGCAGATCCTGTACAACGTCCCCGGCCGGACCGCGGTGGATCTGCTGCCCGAAACCGTGGAACGCCTGGCCGACATCCCGAACATCATCGGGATCAAGGAGGCCACGGCGAGTAACGAGCGGACCGCCGAACTGGTCGCGCGGGTCGGCAACCGCATGGACCTGTACAGCGGCGATGACGGCAACGGACTCGCCTTCCTGCTGGCGGGTGGCCACGGGATCATCTCGGTCACCGCGAATGTCGCCCCCCGTCTGATGGCGGCCATGTGCCGCGCCGTCCGCGAAGGCCGACCGGACGAGGCGCGCGCGATCAACCGCCAGCTGGACGGCCTGCATTCCGCGCTGTTCCTCGAGGCCAACCCGATTCCGGTCAAGTGGGCACTGCATCGCATGGGACTCATGGAGGACGGTATCCGTCTCCCCCTGACTCCGCTGTCCGAACCCTTCCATGCGCCGGTCCTGGACGCCATGCGCCAGGCCGGCATAGAGGTCTGAACCCCGACATGAAACACTCCGCCCCGCTCCGCCGCCGCGCGACGCGCACCGCCCTTGCCCTGGCCACGAGCCTCGCCATCGCCGGGTGTTCCACCTCGGGCGACCGCCAGAGCGGTCCCCAGTACGAAATGAGCCGGCAGATGGACAATCTCGAAGTCCCGCCGGACCTCATCGCCCCCGACAGCGAGCGCGCCTACCGCATCCCGGATGCGCCGGGCGAGCGCGTCAGCGCCCGCGAGATGCAGCAGGACTCCCAGGCCCGTCAGCAGCAGCGCCAGCCGGCCGACACCACCGCACCGGTGCAGACCGACGCCCGCGTCCTCCCCGAGTCCGCCGAGGTCCAGCTGATGCGCGAAGGCAGCGTCCGCTGGCTCAGCGTCGAGGCGCGCCCGGAGGAACTGTGGGATCGCCTTGCCGCCTTCTGGGACAGCCAGAATCTGCGCCTGGAACGCAACGAACCCCAGGTCGGCATCATGGAGACGGAATGGGCCGAGGACCGTGCCGGCATCCCGCTCCGGGGCAGTCAGAACATCTTCGCGCGGGCCCTTGGGAACGTATACGACGCCAACACCCGGGACAAGTACCGGCTTCGCGTCGAACGCGACAACGGGCACTCCGCGATCTACATATCCCACCGGGGCGCGTCCGAGGAGCCCGAGGGCGAAACCTGGCGCTGGGCCATGCGGCCCTCTGACCCGGAACTGGAAGCCGAGATGCTCAATCGCCTTCGCGTCTTCCTTGCCACCGGCGAAATGCCGGAAGGCAGCGCCCGGGTCGCCGAGACCATCGGGGACCGCCCGACCGAACTGCACCAGACGGAACTCGAAGGCCAGCCCGTGCTGGTCATTGGCAGCGCCTTCGACCGGATGTGGGCGCAAATGGGGACGCTCCTGGATCGCGCCGGGCTGCTGGTGGACGAGCAGGATCGTGACACCGGGACCTTCGAGGTGACCTATCGCCCCGACGTGGTCGGCGAAGGCGAAAGCGGCGGGTTCTTCAGTCGCATCTTCGGTCGCGGCGGAGACCGTCGCGAGAACGAACGCTACCAGGTCCGCCTGACCGACGTGGGCGACGGCGACCTCCGCATCGAGGCCCGTGATATCGACGGGGACCCCCTCCGGCGTCGCGATGCGGAATTCGTGCTGGACCGCATCGAACAGCAGATTCTCCGTTAATCCCTCCGCGGTGCCGACGCGATGATCCGCTTCTGCTCCCTCGGCAGCGGCAGCGCCGGAAATGCCCTGGTCGTGGAGATCGGGGCGACCCGTCTCCTTGTCGACTGCGGCTTCTCTGTCCAGGAACTCGAACGCCGCCTGGCCCGGGTCGATCTTGCACCCCGCGACCTGACCGCCGTCCTGATCACCCACGAGCATACGGACCACATCGGCGCCGCGGGCCCGCTGTCCCGGCGGTACGACCTCACCGTTTTCACCAGCCCGGGCACCCGCCTGGCGGCCCGCGACGATGGCTTCGCACACGTCCAGGAGATCCAGGCCGACGCCCCGCTGGACATCGACGACGCCTGGGTCTGCCCCTTCACCGTGCCCCACGACTCGCGCGAGCCCACTCAGTTCGCCTTCTCCGACGGAGACCACCGACTGGTGCTGATGACCGATGCCGGGCATATCTCGCCCCATATGGTCGCGATGGCGAGTGGCGCGGATGCCCTCTTGCTGGAGTGCAACCACGACCCAGCCATGCTCGCCGCCGGGCGTTATCCCGCATCCCTGAAGCGCCGCATCGGCGGGGGCTACGGGCACCTACCCAATCATGCCGCCACCGAGCTGCTGCGCAACATCGACCAGTCCCGCCTCCGGCACGTCATCGGGATGCATCTCTCAACCGACAACAACGATGAGGCGCTTGCCCGAACGGCCCTCGCAGACGGGCTCGGCTGTACCCCCTCCGACGTCGATATCGCAACCCAGGACCAGGGCTTCGGCTGGCGCACCACCGCACCCGCCTGACACGCGACCTGGCCTGACGCACCCGGGCTGGACTGGCCGAACATCCCTCCCGCGGCATCACGCCCGCAGTCGCCCGACCGCAGGGCCCACTTCCGCATCGACTGAGGACACAGCGCGCTCTTACCCCGCCCAGGCCAGATCGACTACACCGCCCGTATCCGCCGCGCTCAGTCGGCAACCTCTGAACAGACCGTTTTTAGCGCCGCGATTCCCGCAGGAAATAGAGCCCGCCAATAACAAACGCCACCCCGATAATCATTGCCAGCGGTCCGCCGAATCCCGCGCCTTCCCTTGGCGCAATCGGCGTAAACGCCAGCTGGCCGCCGAAAATTGCGTAGAGCCCGATCCCGAGCAGTACAAGCCCTACGATCACCAGCCCACCATCGGTCCTTTTTCCTCGCACAATACCTCCCCGCCTGCTGTGGCCAAGTGCCGCACCCGCCACAACGAGCATCGCGTTACCTTGTATCCAAGCCTGCCTCGAAAGCGCCCATAAAAAAAGCCCGACCCCCATGACTGGGAATCGGGCTTCGGATTAATGCCTGGCGGTGACCTACTCTCACATGGGGAGGCCCCACACTACCATCGGCGCAGAGCAGTTTCACTTCCGAGTTCGGGATGGGATCGGGTGGTTCCTACTCGCTATTGCCGCCAGACAAACTGGCCAGATAACCCGGCTTGTGCCGAGTCGTCTGAATTCGGAATGCATTCTAGGCTTGTGTACTTGGTGATGTGTCAGACGAGACCACCAACACTTTGGGTGTTATATGGTCAAGCCGCACGGGCAATTAGTACTGGTTAGCTACACGCGTTACCGCGCTTCCACACCCAGCCTATCAACGTTGTAGTCTTCAACGGCCCTACAGGGACCTCGAGGGTCCAGGGAGATCTCATCTTCAGGTGGGTTTCCCGCTTAGATGCTTTCAGCGGTTATCCCTTCCGCACTTAGCTACCCGGCAGTGCCACTGGCGTGACAACCGGAACACCAGAGGTGCGTCCATCCCGGTCCTCTCGTACTAAGGACAGATCCTGTCAAATCTCCGACGCCCACGGCAGATAGGGACCGAACTGTCTCACGACGTTCTAAACCCAGCTCGCGTACCACTTTAAATGGCGAACAGCCATACCCTTGGGACCTGCTTCAGCCCCAGGATGTGATGAGCCGACATCGAGGTGCCAAACACTGCCGTCGATATGGACTCTTGGGCAGTATCAGCCTGTTATCCCCGGAGTACCTTTTATCCGTTGAGCGATGGCCCTTCCATACAGAACCACCGGATCACTAAGACCTGCTTTCGCACCTGCTCGACGTGTCTGTCTCGCAGTTAAGCACCCTTATGCCTTTGCACTCGTCGCGCGATTTCCGACCGCGCTGAGGGTACCTTCGCACTCCTCCGTTACTCTTTGGGAGGAGACCGCCCCAGTCAAACTACCCACCACACACGGTCCCCGACCTGGATTACAGGCCTGGGTTAGAACTCCAAACTTGCCAGGGTGGTATTTCAAGGTTGGCTCCACCGAGACTGGCGTCCCGGCTTCAAAGCCTCCCACCTATCCTACACAAACAAGC
>NZ_KB898169.1:162500-378436 GCF_000377465.1 Thioalkalivibrio sp. ALE30
CATCAGGTCATCGGAGATCGACATCAGCTTGCCGAACATGTCGTCAGGAGAATCCTGGACGCCGATATAGTTGTTCAGGGACTTGCTCATCTTCTGGACGCCGTCGAGTCCCTCCAGGATCGGCATGGTGAGGATGACCTGGGGTGGCTGCCCTTCCTGCTTCTGCAGTTCGCGGCCCACCAGGAGATTGAACTTCTGGTCAGTCCCCCCGAGCTCCATGTCCGCCTTCAACGCCACGGAGTCGTAGCCCTGGATGAGGGGGTACAGGAACTCGTGGATCGCGATCGGCTGGTGTTCGGTGTAGCGCTTGTGGAAGTCGTCGCGCTCGAGCATGCGCGCCACGGTCTGGCGCGAGGCAAGCTGGACCATGCCTGCGGCGCCCAGCGGTTCCATCCAGGTGGAATTGAATACGACCTCCGTACGCTCGGGATCGAGGATGCGGAACACCTGCTCGCGATAGGTCGCGGCATTGCGCTCGATATCCTCGCTGGACAGCGGCGGGCGCGTGGCGTTCTTGCCCGAGGGATCGCCAATGCGGCCGGTGAAATCGCCGATCAGGAACAGGATATGGTGCCCCAGATCCTGCAGCTGGCGCAGCTTGTTGATCAGCACCGTATGGCCCAGGTGCAAGTCCGGGGCGGTGGGGTCGAATCCCGCCTTGATCCGCAAGGGGCGGCCCGTCTTGAGACGCTCGACGAGATCGTCCTCGAGCAGGATTTCATCGGCGCCGCGACGAATCACGGCCAGCTGGTCTTCGAGTTCCATGTCGCCCCTTGTTCGAGATCGGAGAACCGGCCGGGCGGGCCGGACGCGCGCAAGGATACCGCGAGGCCCGGACAGACGCGAAACACGGCCGTGGTCCAGAATGGGTCCAACACGGCCTAAGGAACACGCGCATGACACAACGCTTTATCGGATTGATGTCCGGCACCAGCCGGGACGGCGTGGACGCCGTCCTCACCGAGATCCGCGAGGACGGGGCCGTCACCGTCGTGGATCACTGCCAGCTGGACTACCCCGACGACCTGGCCCTGGAACTGGCGACCGCCGCCACCAGCGAGGCCCTGCAATACCGGCACCTCGGGATGCTGGACGCACGTCTGGGGATGCTGTTCGCCCGCGCGGTCCAGACCCTGCTCGACCAGACCGGCCTGGCACCCGGCGCTATTCGCGCGATCGGCAGTCACGGACAGACCGTTCACCACGCCCCGGACGCCGAACCGCCCTTCACCTGGCAGATCGGAGATCCGTTCCGTATTGCGGAGGCCACAGGGATCGACACCGTGGCCCAGTTTCGCCCGCGCGACATCGCCGCCGGGGGCGAGGGTGCCCCGCTGGCCTGCGGCTTTCATGCGATGCAGTTCGGCGCACCGGACGAGACGCGCGCGGTGCTGAACCTCGGAGGCATCGCCAACGTCACCTGGCTGCCACCCGGGGCACCCGTGATCGGCTTCGACTGCGGACCCGCCAATACCCTGATGGACGACTGGAACCGGCGCCACCACTCGACCCCGTTCGACCGGGATGGTGACTGGGCACGCAGCGGAACACCCGACCCCGAGCTACTGGCCCGACTGCTGGAGGACCCGTTCTTCCGGCGCCCCCCGCCCAAGAGCACGGGACCCGAGTACTTTTCCCCCGCGTGGCTGCGCCATGTCGCGGGTGACCGCCTCGACCAGCTCCGGCCCGAGGACCTCCAGGCCACCCTGGCCGAACTGACGGTGGAAGGCGTACGCCGCGCCCTGACGCATCTGGATCCGCAGCCGCCCGCCCGCCTGCTGGTGTGTGGCGGCGGCGCGCACAACCGCTACCTGATGCAGCGCCTGGCGCAGGCTCTGCCCGATACCCGCGTGGAGTCCACCGAACGCCATGGCATCCCTCCGCAACAGGTGGAAGGCGCCGCATTTGCGTGGCTGGCGGCCCGCACCCTTGCGGGGGAGCCCGGCAATCTTCCCGAGGTAACCGGTGCACGTGGGCCGCGGGTACTCGGCTGCATCATCCCCGGCCACGCCCGCCCCACCGACCCCGCGGACCAGGGGCGGTAACAAAAAAGGCCCGATCCACCGGATCGGGCCTTCGCCTGAGTCGCTTGCGGTCGGCTTCAGACCGAGAAGCTGGAGCCGCAGCCGCAGGTCGTGGTGGCGTTCGGGTTGCGGATGACGAACTGCGCGCCCTCCAGGCCCTCGGTGTAGTCGATCTCGGCGCCGGCCAGATACTGGAAGCTCATCGGATCGATCAGCAGGGTCACCCCGCCATTCTCGACCACGGTGTCGCCATCACCCACGGTTTCGTCAAAGGTGAAGCCGTACTGGAAGCCGGAGCAACCGCCGCCGCTGACGAATACGCGCAGCTTCAGGTTGTCGTTGTTCTCTTCCTCGATCAGCCCCTTCACCTTGGTGGCCGCGGCATCGGTAAAGATCAGCGGGCTGGGGATTTCGATGTCCATCTCCGCTTCGGACGTCATGGGCTCGGACATTCGGGGCCTCCTGTAATAATCATTTTCATTCACGCTACGGAAGACTGAGCCCCAGAGTCAAGAATGCCCACCTTCCGTGGGATTGGTCAGGGCCTGGGTCTCGCCGGGCCCCTCCAGTTCACCCTGGAGCGGGTGATCCACCCGCTTGAGCAGGCCGTCGATCTGCGCGCCTTCCGCCATCTGCAGCATGGTGTAGTAGAGATTGCCCACCAGACGGGCCGTCTCGCCGAGTTCCACATGCTCGCCAACATGGACATCGCCCTGCACCTCTCCGTTCATCAGCAGGTGCGGGACCGCGATATGGCCCTCGACCACGCCCCCGTCCGCCACCACCAGAACGGCGGAAGGATCGGTGGTGGCCCGGATATCGCCGATCACGCGACCCTCGATGTGCAACCCGCCCCCGAACTCGACATCGCCATGGATCACCGTATTGCGCCCAACCAGCGTGTCCACCTTGCCCGCCCGGCGGCCCTTCTTGCGTCCCATCATTGCATGCCCTCCAGCAGGCGATCCCAGTCGGCCCGTTCGGAAACCGGATCCAGTTCCTCGTCATCTTCGGCGCTCGCGCGCAACGTCAGGTGTCGCGGCTCGAAGCCCTCCGGCAGCCGGATCCGGACGCGCTGATGCCGCAGCAACCGCAGCTCTTCCAGCGTACGCCCGGAATCCAGCCCCAGCGCCTCGGCATCCAGGGTGCTCGGCTCTTCCGCGTCCGCCGCGAGGCCGTCCACCTCCAGCGACCAGCGCAGATCCACCGAGCGGCCCAGCCCCGGACGGTAAAGCTGAAAGCTGACATCGAACACACCGGACTGCCCGGTCGGCTGCAACCGGAGGGCCCGGATGCCCAGACCGTCCTCGCCCGAGCCTTCCGCGAGACGCTGATAAAACGCCAGTTCGTCGCGCAACGTCTGCAGTTCTTTCTCCTGGCGCTCGATGTCACCGGCATAGGCCGCCAGCTCGGCCTCCTTGATTGACAGGTGCTGCTCGGCGCGGCGCAGCGCCTCCTCGGCGGTCTGGCGCGCGGCGACCTCCCGCTCCAGGTCCGCCCGCAGGGCGTCGATCCCTGCCTGCGGTTCCACACCCGCCGTCCCGTCGTGTCGCTCGCTGGCCAGCCAGCCCAGTCCCCCGGCGACCGCAGCCAGGACCAGCGCGATTGCCAGCAGGCCGGCCCACCACGTTCCGCGGCGCCGTCCGGACGCCCGCCGCCGAGCCGGGATCCGCGGCCGCCGGGGCAGACGCGGCACCGGAATACTCATGCGGCCAGACCCGGCATCAGGGGAAGACCGGCAGCGCGTCCAGGCCTGCGGTTTCCGGCTGGCCAAACATCAGGTTCATGTTCTGCACGGCCTGCCCGGCCGCGCCCTTCACCAGGTTGTCGATCACCGAAAGCACCATCAGCCGACCGGAATGCGGCGGCTGCACCAGCGCCACCCGACAGACATTGGTGCCGCGCACACTGGAAGTCTGCGGATGGGCCCCGGGCGACAGCACGTCGACAAACGGCTCGTCGCGGTAGCGCTGCTCGAAACAGGCCTGCCAGTCCGCGTCCGCCGCCAGCGGGCGCAGATAGAGGGTCGCGTGAATCCCGCGCGTCATGGGCACCAGATGCGGCTGGAAGATCAGCCCCACGGACTGCCCGGCCACCCCGCTCAGCGTCTGATGGATCTCCGGCCAGTGCCGGTGCCCGCCGCTGGCGTAGGCACGAAAGTCCTCCTGCACCTCGGCGAACAACCCGCCGATCTGCGCCTTGCGCCCAGCCCCGCTGACACCGCTCTTGGCATCCGCGATCACGTCCGCCGGATCGATCAGGCCGGCCTCCAGCAGGGGCAGAACCGCAAGCGTCACGGCCGTCGGATAACAGCCCGGCACCGCGATCAGGCGGGCATCGCGGATGAGCGTCCGGTTCAGCTCGGGCAGGCCGTACACGGCCTCGCCCAGATACTCGGGCGCGCCATGGGCCTGCCCGTACCACTGCGCCCACAGATCGGGATCGCGGATGCGGAAATCCGCCGACAGATCGATGATGCGCGTGCCCCGCTCCAGCAGGGGCGCGGCCAGCGCGTGGGCCACCCCGTGCGGGGTCGCGAAAAAGACCACGTCGCACTCGCCCAGGGTCGCCTCATCCGGCGCCTGAAACACCGCGTCGACCGCGCCACGCAGGCTCGGGAACAGTTCGGCCACGGGCGTGCCCGCCTCGCCCCGCGAGGTCACCACCTGCAGATCGGCCGCCGGGTGCCGCGCCAGCAGGCGCAGCAATTCCACACCGGTATAGCCGGTGGCACCGACAACCCCGATGCGGATGGGTTTGCTGTTGGTTGCATTCGTCATGCTGCGGCATGATACCGCCTTGGCCGGGGCCACGGAACGCACGCCCGCCCTGCCAGTCCACATTTGCAGGCTATTCGATCAACGGATCACACCTCATGAGCAAAGTCAGGATCGACCGCAAGGCCATCTTCGGAGGCATCTTCATCATCGCGCTGGTCGCCATTGCCGCGACCATCTGGCTGACCGACGACGGCATGCGCCCGGCGCCCGCCTTCGCCGCCACCACACTGGATGGCGAACAGGTGTCGCTGGAGGACTACGAGGGACGGCCGGTGATGATCTCGTTCTGGGCCACCAACTGTCCCTCCTGCATTCGCGAGATCCCGGAACTGATCCACCTGCACGAGACCTACGCGGACAAGGGATTCGAGCTGCTCGCGGTCGCGCTGTCCTACGACCCGATCAACCGCGTGGAGGCCATGCGCGAGGATCGCGGGATGCCCTACAAGGTCATCCACGACAGCGACGATGCCTTTTCCCAGGCCTACGGCGGCGTACGCCTTACGCCGACCACCTTCCTGATCTCGCCGAATGGCCGCATCGTCTATCAGAAGCTGGGCGACCCGGACTTCGAACAGATCGAACGCCACCTGGAACGCTGGCTCTCGTAAGCCCGGCACCGCCCGACGAGAAGGACCTCCATGCAAGCGTACAACTGGTTCCTCAGCCTGCACGTGATCTTCATGGTCACCTGGTTCGCCGGGCTGTTCTATCTGCCCCGCCTGTTCGTCTATCACGCGATGACCGAGGACGCCCTGGGCCACGAGCGCTTCAAGATCATGGAGCGCAAGCTGTTCTACGGGATCATGACCCCCGGCGCCCTGATCACCATTGCCTTCGGCGTGGCCATGCTGGTGGATCGCTCGTTCTACCTGGCCGAGCCGTGGATGCACTTCAAGCTGACCCTGATCGCGATCCTGGTCGCCTATCACGTCTGGTGCGGCAAGATCGTGCGCGACTTCCGCGACGACCTGAACCGTCGCGATCACACCTGGTATCGCTGGTTCAACGAGGTGCCGGTCCCCATCCTGGTGGGCGCGGTGGTGTTGGTGATCAACCGCTCGATCCCCGACGCCCTGATCGCCATCGGGGTGGTGCTCGGGATCTTCCTGCTGAGCGCGCTGATCGCGCTGTGGCGGACCAGCCGCAACGGATAGCGGGTCCCCCGGACAACCGCGGGCGCCGGAACACGGACTCCCGGCGTCAGGTCTTGCCGGCGCGCACCAGGCCGCCCAGCCCCGCCTGGACCAGGGCGTTATTGAGCAGCGAGCGGATCTGGTCGGCGTTCTCCAGCAGCCGGCATTGCGCCAGCAGCGCCTCGGCGCGGTCGGTGGAGAAGCTGCGGATCACCCATTTCACCCGCGGGATCGAGGAAACGCTGACGCTCAGGCTGTCGATCCCCATCCCCAGCAGCAGGATCACCGCGGCCGGGTCGGCCGCCATCTCCCCGCACACGCTGACCGGCTTGCCGGCCCGGTGGGAGCCCTCGGTGATCGTCTCCAGCGCGTGGATACAGGCCGGGTGCAGGGTGTCGTAGAGGTGCGCCACGCGGGCGTTGTTGCGATCCACCGCCAGCAGGTACTGGACCAGGTCATTGGTGCCCACCGAAAGAAAATCCACCCGCCGGGCGAGCATCTCCGACATGTAGACCGCCGCCGGCACCTCCACCATGACGCCGATCCGCGGCATCGGGATGCGGAAGCCCTCGTCCAGCAGTTCCTCACGCGCCCGGTTGAGCAGGCTCATCGACCCCTTCAGCTCGTCCAGCGCCGAGATCATCGGGAACAGGATCTGCAGGTTGTCGTGCGACCGGCTCGCCTTGAGCATCGCCCGCAGTTGGGTCAGGAAGATCTCCGGGTGGTCCAGCGAGATGCGGATGCCGCGCCAGCCGAGGAACGGGTTGTCCTCCTTGACCGGGAAGTACGGCAGGGCCTTGTCGCCGCCGATATCCAGGGTCCGCAGGGTCACCGGCATGGGATCGAAGGAGGCGAGCACCTGCTCGTACAGCTGGACCTGCTCCTCCTCGCCGGGGAAGCGGTCGCGGATCATGAACGGGACCTCGGTGCGGTACAGCCCCACCCCCTCGGCCCCGGATTCCAGCGACGGCTTGATATCCGCCAGCAGCCCGGAGTTCGCCAGCACCGGCACGGCGACCCCGTCCCGGGTCTCGGCCGCGTCCTTGGCCAGCGCACGCAGGTCCTCCGCCAGCTCGCGCTCCTCGCGCACCAGACGCTCGAACTCCGCGCGCAACTCGGCGTTGGGGTTCACGAACAGCCGGCCGCGATAGCCGTCGACCAGGATCTCGCGCCCCTCCAGCCGGCCCACAGGGAGCTCGGACACCCCCATGACCGCCGGGATGTTCAGCGCGCGCGCGAGGATCGCGATATGCGAGGAACCGGTCCCCTTGGCCGAGACCATCGCCCCCAGCCGCTCGATCGGCACCTCCGCCAGGTGCGACGCGGTCAGGTCGTCCCCGACCAGGATGCCGCCCTCGGGAAATTCGTCCTGGCTGCGATCCGCCGGCAGCAGATGCGACAGCACGCGCCGACCGAGGTCCCGCACGTCGGCCGCGCGCTCACGCAGGTACGGGTCCTCCATGTCCTCGAACACCCGCACGCTCTCGCGCACCGTGTCGCGCAGCGCGGCGGGCGCCCACTGGCCGTTGCGGATGCGCGCCTCGGTCTTGTGCACCAGCGAGTCGGACCCCAGCAGCATCAGGTAGGCATCGAACAGCACCTGCTCGTCCGGCCCCAGGGCCTCGCCCATACGCTGCTTCAGGTCCTCGATCTCGGTGCGCGTCTCCGCGACCGCCTGCTTGAAGTGCTCCAGCTCGCCGTCCACCCCGGCACTCTCGCGATCCGGGATGGAATCGAGATCGGCCAGCCGGTAGGCCACCACGGCGCGCCCGATGGCTACGCCGGGCGAGCCGGCGATGCCGGTGGCCTCGACGTTCACATGACCGATCAGCGGGGTCTCGGAGGAGATCTCGTCGTTGAACTCGGCGTAGGCGATCGCCCCGGCCAGCTGCGCGGCCAGGGTGATCAGGAAGGAGACGTGTTCGTCATCGAACTTGCGCGCCTGGTGCTGCTGCACCACCAGCACGCCCAGCAGGCTGCGCTGATGGATGATCGGCACGCCCAGGAACGCGAGGAAGTGCTCCTCGCCGGTCTCCGGGAAGTAGCGAAAGCGCGGGTGATCCTGGGCGCTGTCGAGGTTGACCGGCTCGGCGCGCGAGGCGACCAGACCGACCAGGCCTTCCGACGGGTCCATCTCGACCTGCCCCACCGATTCCGAACGCAGACCTTCCGAGGCCATCAGCACCAGGCGCCCGGACTGTGGCGACTTCAGGTAAATCGAGCAGACATCGATCTCCAGCGCCGCCTTCACCCGCGTGACGATGATGTGCAGTGCTTCGAAGAAATCGGCCGCACCATTGACCTCCTGCACCACGCGGCGCAGGACCTCGAGCATCGAGGGCTGCTTCGGGACCGTCAACGCGACGACACCGACGGGCGGTTCAGCGAGGGTTCCGGGGTGCGGCTATCGGAACCGCGGGCGCGCCCCTGATCCAGCTCGGGGAACATCAGCGGCACCAGTTCGCACAGCGCCCGGCGGTAGACCTGGCGCTTGAAGTGCACGACCTCGCGCGCCGGGCGCCAGTAGTCGATCCAGCGCCAGTCATCGAATTCCGGGGTTTCCATCGCATCCAGCACCACGTCGTTCTCGTCTCCGACCATGCGCAACAGGAACCAGCGCTGCTTCTGGCCGATACAGACCGGGCGCTGATGACGCCGGACCATGCGCTCCGGCAGGCGATAGCGCAACCAATGGCGGGTAGCGCCCAGCACCTCGACGTGCCGGGGGAACAGGCCGGTCTCCTCGCGCAACTCGCGGTACATCGCCTCTTCCGGCGTTTCTTCCGCGTGCACGCCCCCCTGGGGGAATTGCCAGGCCTCCTGACCGACCCGCTTGCCCCAGAACAGCTGTCTTTCCGCGTTGCACAGGATGATGCCTACGTTTGCGCGATACCCGTCACAATCAATCACTTGCATCAGCCAGACGCTTTTCTATTACTGGCATTGTTCCACAGCCGACGCCCTGGCGGCAAAGCCCCTACCCGGCCTCCGGTGCCGGCCCGACAGGGGATGCGAGGCTGCAGGCTGCCACGCCCGCCGGTACACTTTCGCCCGACTCATGCCAACCCGAGAATCACCTCATGGCCCTGGCCCTGTTCGACCTCGACAACACCCTTCTTGCCGGCGACAGCGATCACGCCTGGAACCAGTTCCTGGCCGAGGTAGGCGCCGTGCACCCGACCTGCCACGCCGAGACCAATGACCGCTTCTACCAGGAGTATGTCGCGGGCGTGCTCGATATCCACGAGTTCTGCCGCTTCGCGTTCAGCCCGCTGGCCGAGCACCCGCGCGCGCAGCTGGAACAATGGCGCGAGCAGTTCATCGAGACGCTGATCCGGCCGATGATCGCCCCCGGCGCCCAGCGTCTGCTGGACAAGCACCGCGAGGCCGGAGACGAGCTGGTCATCATCACCGCGACCAACCAGTTCGTGACCCAGCCGATTGCCGACCTCCTCGGCGTGGACCACCTGATCGCCACCCTGGCGGAGGAACGCGAGGACGGGGAGTTCACCGGCGAACTGACCGGCGTGCCCTGCTTTCAGGAGGGCAAGATCGAGCGCCTGCGCCAGCACCTCGCCGATCACCCGGATCCCGAGGGCACCATCACGCAGGCCAGCTTCTACAGCGACTCACGCAACGACATCCCCCTACTGGAGCAGGTCGGCCGCCCGGTGGCCGTGGATCCGGACCCCACCCTCGCGGAACATGCCCGCAACAAGGGCTGGCCGGTCATCTCGCTGCGCGACACCACGGCTTAAGGCGACACCCGAGCCACTGGCTCGGGTGAGTTGATTGCACCACGAAGCCCACGAAGGCACGAAGAAAGGCAAGGTCAAGGGCGTTTTCACCACGGAGGGCACAGAGATCACGAAGAAAGACAGGGGGGGGTTCGGGATGATTGTTCAGGATGACCCGTAGGCTGGAACCAAGCCATTCGGCGCCAGCAAGGCTTGCAACAAAAGGATTTTCTTCGAGCCTTCGTGCGCTTCGTGGTGCAACCGCCCTTGACCTTTACAGTGCTGACGCCGCCTGGCGCGTAGAGCGATCCGCGTTACTCAAAGACCGCCGCGATCTGCGCCAGGCGCTGGCCGGCCGGGGTATCACCCTTGCCGGCGGCCACGACCGCATCGCGGTAGCCGGTCACCAGCTCCGGCACCACGGCCGTCACCTGCTTGCGGCGCAGACGCCCGGCGCCGGTGACCGGCCAGGTCGCGCGGAAGTCGCAGTTGTCGAGCGCATCGCAGACCCACAGGCTCCACTCATGCCGCGTCACGTCGATCTCGTGCTGGCGGATCACCAGGCGATAGACATGCTGGGCATTCATGTCCGCCATGCCCACCCCGGGACCCACGTGCTCCACCTGCAGCTCGGCGGCGATCCGGTTGATCTCCTGCTCCAGCGCGGCCAGGGCCTGGTCGACCTCCGCATTCAGCGTACCGCCGGCCTTCGCGGCGGCGACCAGGGGACGGATGGACTCGACTTCGAACTCGTGGCTCATGCTGCGTACACTCCCGGGATTCGGAACAGGAACGCCCCGGGGGTGCCGGGGCGCGCGCAACCTTAGCACGGGAGCCCCCATTCATGAATCATCCCCCGATCGCGCTGACCATTGCCGGCTCCGACCCCGGTGGCGGCGCGGGTCTGCAGGCCGACCTGACCACCTTCACCCGCCTCGGCGTACACGGGGCCACGGCGGTGACCGCGATCACCGTGCAGGACACCCGCAACGTGGTGGACTTCACCGTGCTCCCGCCGGAGCAGCTGCGCGGCCAGATCGAGGTCACGCTCGCCGATCTCGAGGTCGCGGCGATCAAGATCGGCATGCTGGGCTCGGTGGAGAACGTGACCGTCGTCTCTGCGCTGCTCGGCGCTCATCCGCACATCCCGGTGGTACTGGACCCCGTGATGGTCGCCGGCGGTGGCGGGGCGCTGGCCACCGAGGCGGTGGTCGACGCCACGCGCGAGGCCCTGCTGCCGCGGGCCACGCTGATCACCCCGAACGGCCCGGAGGCCGCGCGCCTGGCCCGCAGCGAGGACCCCGCGCAGTGGGGCCACCAGCTGCGCCAACTCGGCGCGCGCAACGTGCTGGTCACCGGCGGGCACGAGGGCACCGAACAAGACCCGATCATCAATCGCCTCTACCGCGAGGACGACCACGTGCGCCCGTTCGAGCTGCCACGCCACCCGGCCGGCTTCCACGGCTCCGGCTGCACCCTGGCCGCGGCGATCGCCGCCTTCCTCGCCCGTGGCCGCGATATCGAGCCAGCCGTAATCGAGGCCCAGGCCTTCATGAACGATGCCATCGCCCGTGGCTACGCCCCCGGTCACGGCCAGCACATCCCCAACCGCCTGTGCCCGCATGACGACTGACAGCCGAGCGCCCCTGCGCGGGCTTTACTTCATCACCCCTGCGGTACCGGAGGGCGCGGACCCGCGCGCGACCCACCTCGCCCATGCCACAGCCGCGCTGCGCGGCGGCGCCAGCCTGATCCAGTTCCGCGACAAGCAACTCGCGGGCGACGCGCGCGAGGCGATCGCCCGCGAGCTGGTCGCCCTTGCCCACACGCACGGTGCGCGCTGCATCATCAACGACGACACCGAGCTGGCCGCGCGTATTCAGGCCGATGGCGTGCATCTGGGCCGCGACGATCCGGACCCGACCGCGGCCCGCACGCTCCTGGGGCCGGACGCAGTCATCGGGGTCTCCTGCTACAACGAACTGGCACGCGCCGAAGCTGCCGCCCGGGCCGGTGCGAGCTATGTCGCCTTCGGCACCATGTTCGCCTCCCCGACCAAGCCAGAGGCCGCCTTCGCCGGGCCGGAGCTGATCCGCCAGGCGCGCGCGGCCCTGGACCTCCCGATCTGTGGCATCGGCGGCATCACCCCGGACAACGCGGCGGAAGTGGTCGCGGCTGGAGCAGACCTGGTCGCCGTGATCCAGGGCATCAGCGCCGCACCCAACCCGGAAGCCGCCGCCCGACGCATCAGCACACTGTTCGACTGACCACTTTGCACCGCCCGGCGGCCGCCGCTATGGTTGCCGGGCCTACCGATTTCATTGAACTACAGGGACACCGTCATGCAGGAAACCGAGCGTCTGTTCGAGGCCGCCAAGCAGCACATCCCCGGGGGCGTGAACTCCCCGGTCCGCGCGTTCAAGGGCGTGGGCGGCACCCCGATCTTCATGGACCGCGCCAACGGCGCCTACATGTGGGACGCCGACGGCCAGCGCTATATCGACTACATCGGCTCCTGGGGCCCGATGGTCGCCGGCCACGCCCACCCCGAGGTGATCGAGGCGGTGCGCGAGGCCTGCAACAACGGCCTGTCCTTCGGCTGCCCGACCCGGCTGGAGAACGACATGGCCGCGAAGGTCTGCGAGCTGGTGCCGTCGATGGACCTGGTACGCATGACCAACTCGGGCTCCGAGGCCACGATGAGCGCGATCCGGCTGGCGCGCGGCTACACCGGGCGCGACCGCATCGTGAAGTTCGAGGGCAACTACCACGGCCATGGCGACTCGCTGCTGGTGAAGGCCGGCTCCGGCGCCCTGACCCTCGGCCAGCCGAGCTCCCCCGGCGTGCCGAAGGAGCTGGCCGCGCTGACCAGCACCCTCACCTACAACGACCCGGACGGCGTGCGCGCCTTCTTCGCCGAGAAGGGCGACGAGGTCGCCTGCATCATCGTCGAGCCGATCGCCGGCAACATGAACTGCATCCCGCCGGAACCGGGCTTTCTCGAGACGTTGCGCGAGGTCTGCGACCAGCACGGCGCGGTGCTGATCTTCGACGAGGTGATGACCGGCTTCCGCGTCTCGAAAAACTGTGCCCAGGGCTATCTCGGCGTCACCCCGGACCTGACCACGCTGGGCAAGATCATCGGCGGCGGCATGCCGGTGGGGGCCTTCGGCGGCAAGCGCGCGATCATGGAACACCTCTCGCCGCTGGGCCCGGTCTACCAGGCCGGCACCCTGTCCGGGAACCCGATCGCGATGACCGCCGGGCTCAAGACCCTGGAGATTCTGTCCCGTCCGGGCTTCCACGACGAACTGGAGCAGCGCACGAAGAAGGTCGTGGCGGGCTTCGAGGACGCCGCGCGCGTGGCCGGGGTCGCCCTGACCACCAACCAGGTGCCGGGCATGTTCGGCCTGTTCTTCTCGGACCAGAAGGTCACCGACTTCGCCGGCGCCACGGCCTGCGATACCGCCGCCTTCGGCCGCTTCTTCCACGCGATGCTGGGCGAGGGCATCTACCTGGCCCCCAGTGCCTTCGAGGCCGGCTTCATGTCCAACGCCCACTCGGACGCGGACCTCGATGCCACCATCGAGGCCGCCCGCAAGTGCTTCAAGGCGCTCTGAGCGCACTCCCTCCCCCCTGAGCAGTGGGCCGGCAACCCCAGCGGCTTGCCGGCCCACTGTGTCCTGACTCACGACCCGGCACCACGCACGAATGATCGATACGCTGATCCAGTCACCGTTGGCGCTGGGGTTGCTATTTGTGCTTCTGGGACTGGTCGCCGGTATCCCGGCCGGGATGTTCGGCATCGGCGGCGGGCTGATCCTGGTGCCGGTATTTGTCGCCATCTTCAGCCTGCTGGCCTTCGACTCGGCCAGCTTGGTGCAGCTCGCGGTCGGCTCCTCGCTGGGCGCGATCATCCCCACCGCGATCCTGTCGGCCCGCGCCCATCACCGCCGCGGCGGGGTGGACGGCACGGCCGTGCGGCGCCTGCTGCCCGGCATCATCGTCGGGGCCCTGCTCGGGGCCTGGCTGGCCACGCGCATCGACTCCGACCACCTGGGGCGCATCTTCGGCGCCTTCGAGGTCGCGATCGGCATCTGGATGCTGCTGAACGTTCAGCCGCCGAAGGCGCCCGTGCCGAGGCGCAGCGTCTGGCTGGGCGGCGGCACCGTGATCGGGGCCGTCTCCTCGCTGATCGGCATCGGCGGCGGCACGCTGACCACGCCGTTCCTGGTCAGCCAGGGGCTGGAACTGCGCCGGGCGATCGGCTCGGCCGCGGCCCTCGGCGTGCCGATCTCCATCGGCGCGAGCCTGGTGTTCGCCCTGCCGCAGTGGACCGATCCAACCTACCAGGCGCCGGAGTGGGCGCTGGGCTATCTCTATCTGCCGGCCATCCTCGGCGTGGTGATCGGCACAGCCATCAGCGTACGTGCAGGTGTCTGGCTCACGCATCACCTGCCCGTCGCCATCCTCCGCCGCGGCTTCGCCGGCGTGCTGATCCTCGCCGGCATCCTGATGCTCCTGCGCTAGCCCCCACGGGTCAGCGCTCCCCTGTGCGTGAACGGGCGGTTGCGCCATGGCGGTGGCAGCGACTGTTTCGCCATTCGGTGTTTACGGCGCCTTCGGTCCACCGCCTGCCTGATGGTGGCTGGCCCTGGAGTGGCATCCGGTGTTTACGGTGGCTCCGGTCCACATACTGCCAGGCGCTGACTCGCCAGCGCGCCGCGAGGTACTTCTTTGCTCGTGCAAAGAAGTACCCAAGAAACACGCCCGACTGCCGCGACCCCGGCCCGCTGTGCGGGCCGGGGTTTCCCTCGCTCCGAGGGTTTTCGCGGGCGGCGCTGAACTCGCTGCGCCTGCGGCTCCGCTCAGACATCCAGCGCCTCTGATCCCGCGAAAACCCTCTCCACTCGGCGCGACGACAACGGGGGGTCAAGGTCAAGACAACAGCCGTCCCGACGGTCTTGCCAGTGGATGAAGGCTGGGTTTTCGAACACCCTGGGCACGCTTGGCCCTCGGCCGTTGCGTGCCGCGCCCGCAGGGCGGGCGCCAGGGGCTTTCGAGCGGCGTTGCCTTTGGTTAGGCGCAAACATGGGGATGCGTTCGGTTTTGACCTTCGCTTCCCGTATGGAGCCCCTCGTGG
Organism: Thioalkalivibrio sp. ALE30; assembly: GCF_000377465.1. NCBI lineage: Bacteria > Pseudomonadati > Pseudomonadota > Gammaproteobacteria > Chromatiales > Ectothiorhodospiraceae > Thioalkalivibrio > Thioalkalivibrio sp. ALE30. The sequence goes on from NZ_KB898169.1 coordinate 177,321, forward strand.
AGGGCGTGATGGGCCGGGAGAAGGCGCTGGATGTCTGAGCGAAGCCGAAGGCGCAGCGAGTTCAGCGCCGCCGGCCCAGCACGCCCGGAGCGAGGTTCCCGGGCGAAATCCGGGTGCCCTTCTTTGGGTCCTTTCTTGGGCAAGCAAGAAAGGACCTCGCGGCGCGCTGGCGAGTCAGCGCACGGCAGTACGTGGACCGGAGGCATCGTAAACACCGGAGGACGAACCAGGACCAGCCACCACGAGGCGGGCGCCGGACCGGAGGCACCGTAAACACCGGGAGACGAACCGGGACCAGCCACAAACCGAAGATCAGGCGATGAGATGAGTGGCGAGGGCAAACCACAGCGGCAGGGTGATCAGCGACAGCGCCGTCGTCAGCGTCACCGCCGCCGCATAGAGCCCGGTATCCAGCCGGAAGCGATCACAGAACACCAGCCCCAGCACCATCGCCGGCATCGCCGCCTCCAGTACCGACCCGACACCGGGCACCCCCTCGAGCCCCGTCCACAACACCAGCCCGAGGGCAAAGACGGGAGCCAGGACCAGCTGGACCACGGCCACCACCGCCAGCGGCCGGGCATCGTGCCCGCGAAAGCGGTTGAACACCAGCGCCAGCCCCAGCGAGAACAGCATCAAGGGCGCCACACTGTCGGCCAGAAACCCGAGAAAGACATCCAGCCAGTCGACCAGCGGGACACCGGCAAGATTCAGCACCACGCCGACCACCGCCGCCCAGATGGACGGCACCGCCGCCAGGGCCCGGAGCGGGCTGCCGCCCCCGTACAGGCGCACGGCCTCGGGATCCCCGTAGCGCCGCGCCAGCAGCACCCCCAGGGTCAGTACCAGCGGCAGACAGGCGAACAGGTCGTACTGGATCGCCACCGCACGCCCGGCCTCGCCAAACAGGCTGTCGAGTACCGGCAGGCCCAGATAGGTCGCGTTGGGCCAGGCCGCCGCCAGCAGCATCGCGCCAATGGCAGCCCGTTCGGCCATGCACACGCGGCAGGCCAGCAACGTGACCCCGACCATCGCCAGGACCGTAAGGCCCGCCACCAGCGCGATCCGCAGGGAGTCGAGGCCCAGCGGCGCGACCCACAGCACCTGCAGGACGAGCGCCGGCAGCAGCAGGTAGTAAACCAGGGTGGTCAGGACCCGGCGGGTGTTGTCGGCGTCCAGGCCGCCGGGCTGCAGTGCGCGCCATACCACGCCGGCGACGATCAGCGCCCCCATCTGGGTCATCACGCTCAGCATGAGGGGCCGGCATCCTGGGGAGAGGAGGGCATGGTGAAGGCATCCTTTCGCGCCTGAAGGCGGGGTCGGGGCTGTCAGCGCCCATTCTACGGCGCCAGCACACGCCCCACACGAAAAAACCCGGCGGGGCGGGCACCCGGCCGGGTTCGGTCCTGCGGGCCAGCGCCCGCTGGAGACAGTCGTCCGGGACGGTTTACGCGCCGCCGGCCTGCTGCTGTTCCTGCTGCTGGCGCTCGACGTCGGCGCGCACCTGTTCCATGTCCAGCTCGCGGACCTTGCCCAGAACCTCGTCCAGCTGGCCGGCGGAGAGCACGCCCGGCTGCGAGAACACGATGATCTGCTCGCGGAAGATCATCAGGGTCGGGATGGATCGGATCTGGAAGGCGCCGGCGATGCCCTGCTCCTCGTCGGTGTTCACCTTGGCGAAGACCACATCGGAATGCTTGCCGGAGGCCTCTTCGAAGGTCGGGGCGAACTGCTGGCACGGGCCGCACCACGGGGCCCAGAAGTCCAGGATGACGATGTCATTCCCGGTGATGGTGGATTCGAAATTGTCCTGCGTGAGTTCCTGAACGGCCATGGAAGAGGCTCCGGTTAAGAATTTGATCCGAAACCTTAACAGCCCCGCCGCCGGGTTTCAGGATTTCGACGCTGCGAGCATGGCCGCTCGCAGGCGCTCCAGGCGTTCGATGGGGTCGTCCGCCTCCAGCAACTGCTGCTTGATCTCGAGATCGATCGGCAGCAGCTCGGTCAGGCGGGCGGCGACCCAGGTGGAATCGTCAAAGCGCCGTTCCAGGTGGGACCAGGGCGTCCCCAGCTGGTCCAGCAGGCGCTCCAGGAGGTCCGCCAGCGAGGCATAATCGACCGGGAGGCTCACCTCGGGGTATTCCGGCAGCGACTCCACCTCGCCCAGCCACAGGCCGTCGTCGGCGCGGCGGGGGTTGTGGATCACGCGGCGACCCTCGCCCTTCACCAGGATGCCCAGCAGGCCATCCGGCCGCTGATCCCAGTCCACGATGGCCGCCTCGGTCCCCACGCCGTAGAAACCCGCGGAGGGATCGGTCTCGGCCGGGAGCGCCCCGGATTCCGGGGCGGGCTCCGTCGCGACGATCACGAAGCGGCCATCGTCGCGCAGGCAGCGGCGCACCATGTCGAGATAGCGGGTCTCGAAGATGCGCAGCGGCAGCAACCCCTCGGGGAACAGCACCGTGTTCAGCGGAAACAGCGGCAGCGTGGTCATGCATCCTCTCCCGGCGGGACGGCGGCGCCCCAGCGCGGCACCAGGGCATGTTCGACATCGAGATGGTCCAGCACGCGGGCCACCATGAAGTCGATCAGGTCGTCGATGGACTGGGGCCGGTGATAGAAGGCCGGGTTGGCCGGCATCACCACCGCGCCCATGCGCGCCAGACGCAGCATGTTTTCCAGATGGATCTCGGAGAACGGGGTCTCGCGCACCACCAGCAGCAGCCGGCGCCGCTCCTTGAGGACCACGTCGGCGGCGCGCTCGATCAGGCCGCGCGAGGCCCCGGTCGCGATCGCCGATACGGTCGCCGTAGTACAGGGGCAGACCACCATCGCCTCCGGGACGGCGGAGCCGCTGGCCACCGGTGCGGTCCACTGCTCGGCCCCGTAGCAGTGGATCTGGTCCGGGGCCGCGCCGTAGAGTTCGGTGAAGTAGCGCGCGATCTCCACCGGACGGCCCGGCACGTCCAGGTCCGTCTCCAGACCGAGGACGACCTGGGCCGGCTTCGACAGCATCAGATGCACCTGAACCCCGGACTCCACCAGACACTGCAGCAGGCGCAGGCCATAGGGGGCCCCGGAGGCACCGGTCAGGGCCAGAGAGATGCTGCGCGGGCGTTCACTCATGCGGGCGTTCCCTGCAGGGCTTCGATCAGGCGCAGGTGCAGCCCGTCGAAGCCTCCGTTGCTCATGATGACCAGCGTATCGCCGGCGCGCGCCGTGGCAAGAATCCCCTGCAGCAGGGACTCGATATCGCGCGCCACGGACAGCCGCTCGCCGAGTTGCCGCTGCAGCCCCTCGGTGGACCAGTCGATCTCCGGGGCATGGTACAGGTGCACCGCATCGGCCTTTTCCAGCGCGGTGCCCAGGGCCTCCGCGTGCACCCCCATGCGCATGGTATTGGAGCGCGGCTCGAGGATCGCCACCAGGCGCCCGCCCGGGGCCACCTGTCCGCGCAGCCCCTCGAGGGTCAGGCGGATCGCGGTGGGGTGATGGGCGAAGTCGTCGATCACCCGGATGCCGTCGATCTCGGCGCGGACTTCCTGGCGCCGCCGCACCCCCCGAAACTCCGGAAGCGCTTCAATCCCGGCGGCCAGGGGCACACCGGCATGGCGCGCCGCGCCCAGGGCGGCCAGGGCATTGGCGAGGTTGTGCCGGCCGCTCATGGACCAGGCGACCCGCCCGATCACGGCGCCATCCGCCAGCACCTCGAACTCCGATGCATCGGCCTTCAGCGGGCGCGCGGCCAGCGCGGCGGACACCCCCGAATCGGGATGGGTGCTCAGGTACTCCACCGGGGTCCAGCAGCCCATCTCCAGCACCCGTTCCAGCGCGGCATCGCCGGCCGGCAGCAGGATGCGCCCCTGGCCCGGCACGGTGCGCACCAGATGATGGAACTGCCGCTCGATCGCGGCCAGATCCGGATAGATGTCGGCGTGATCGAATTCGAGATTGTTCAGCACCAGGGTCCGCGGGCGGTAGTGGACAAACTTGGCGCGCTTGTCGAAGAAGGCGCTGTCGTACTCGTCCGCCTCGATCACGAAGAACGGCGCATCCCCCAGGCGCGCGCTGACCCCGAAATTGCCCGGCACCCCGCCGATCAGGAAACCCGGGGCCATGCCGGCGTATTCCAGAATCCAGGCCAGCAGGCTGGCGGTGGTGGTCTTGCCGTGGGTACCGGCCACCGCCAGCACCCAGCGGTCGCGCAGCAGGTGTTCGGCCAGCCACTGCGGCCCCGAGGTGTAGTCCAGCCCGCGCTCCAACAGCGCCTCGACCACGGGCATGCCCCGCCGCATCACATTGCCGACCACCACCGGGCCCCGGTCGGGCAGCGTGTCCGGATCATGGCCCTCGCGCCAGGTGATCCCCGCCTGCGCCAGCTGGTCACTCATGGGCGGATACAGCTTCTGGTCGGAGCCGGTGACGGTGTAGCCACGGGCCCGGGCGAGCTGGGCCAGCCCGCCCATGAAGGTCCCGCCGATGCCCAGGATGTGCAGGTGCCCGGCGCTCACTGGAACAGCCCGATCGCGGTCTGGGTGAGCACACTGGAGATCACGATGTAGCCCAGCGCAATGAGCATACCCACCAGTCGCATGCCCAGCCCGAGCGCCTGCTGCAGGATGTGGCCGAACACCAGCAACAGCCAGGCGAAGAGCACCAGCATCCCGAGCACGATGCCGGTGGCCACGTCCTCGGGCTCGCGCGCCGGATCAGGGCCGCCCGCCAGCAGCATCAGCAGCGCCATCAACAGCCCCAGCACCGCGCCCGCTCCTGCCATGGCGGTGAAGGTCTGGCGCCAGCGGTCCGGCACCCCGCGCAGACTGAGCACGATGACGACAAAGGCGTACAGGACCACCAGGTCCATCACGTTCAGCGCCAGCGCCTGGCCGAAGCCGTACAGCGGGATGCCGATCACCATCCCGGCGATCAGCGCGATGCCGACCCAGAAGATCAGGGTGCCGTTATCCGCCGGCAGGTCCTGCGGTCCGCTGTGCAGGCGCAGGATGTTCAGCATCGGAGTCAGACCGTTCAACGCCCCTGCTCCTCGGCCTCCATGGCCTCCAGCGCCTCGAGCTCTTCCAGCTCGTCCAGCATCGCATCGGCCTCCTCATCGCCCATACCGCCGCGCACCAGGAAGTCGCGGCGCTGCAGGTAGCCCTGGCGCATCGCGATATAGGGGTCATCGGACAACTGCGCCAGCATGCGCTCGGTGGAGATCAGACCGGCGCGCATGTCGACCACGTCCAGCGCGATCAGGCCGATCCACCACCCCGTGTGATCGTCGCGCAGGTTAGTGTGATAGAGCGGGCTGGTGTAGCCATCCACCAGCCGCGCCGGGGCATCCCGCGCCGTGCTCGGTCCGAGGAAGGGCAGTTGCAGGTAGGGGCCACGGGCCACGCCCCAGGCGCCCAGAGTCTGGCCGAAGTCCTCGTTGTTCTTGTCCAGCCCCATTGGCGACGCCACGTCGATCAGTCCGAACAGCCCAAAGGTCGTGTTGAACATGATGCGCCCGGTGTCCGACGCGGCATTCTCCAGGTTGCCCTGCAACAGGTTGTTGAACAGGACCGTGAAGTCGTTGAGATTGGAAAAGAAGTTGCCAACCCCGGTCTGTACCGGTTGCGGAAGGCGCCGGTACTGTACCGCCGCGGGCCGCAGCAGGGACTCGTCGAAGTCCTGGTTGAACTCGAACACGGCGCGGTTGTAGGACTCCCAGGGATCATCCGGGTGACGGTCCTCGCTGGGCACCGTGGCGCAGCCGGTCAGGCCAAGAAACATCAGGGCCAGCAGGCCCGGTCGCAAGCGGGAGACAATGGACATGTAATTCCTTTCTTTCGAACCGGCGCCGCACCGGTGTCGCATGGACCGTGCCGGCACGAAGCCGTTCCGCGCAGGCCGGGGACCGGATCGCCTCAGGATCCGGCAATCGGATGGATATCCGCCTTGCGCGCGAGCCCGACCTGGCCGCGACCCTGGTCCTTGGCGTGGTAGCAGGCCCGGTCGGCGGCGACGAACGCCTCGTCCACGCCGGGGATATCGGGCCCCAGCTCGACCACGCCTACCGATGCGCCAATGGTGACGTCACGTGCTTCGACCTGCAACGGCCGGTCACCGAGGGCCGAGCAGATGCGCTGACCAAGAATACGCCCATACTCGGCGTTGGTGTCACGGGCAATGATCGCAAATTCGTCGCCCCCGATCCGGGCCACGGCGTCATGGCCGCGGGTCAACTGGCGCAGGACATGGGCCACCTGACGCAGCAGGTCGTCGCCCACGCGGTGTCCATGACGGTCGTTGACCTCCTTGAAGTAGTCGAGGTCCACCAGCAACAGGCTGGCCACCGCGCGATTCTCGCGGGCCGCGTGCATCGCGATCTCCAGTTCGCGCTCGAAGGCGCGCCGGTTCAGCAGGCCGGTCAGTCCGTCGTGGCTGGCCTCGTGCACGAGGCGGTCGACCAGCCGACGCTCCTCGGACACGTCCGTCAGCACCAGCAGGGTACGGACCGAACTGCCGGCCACCGGATCCAGGGCCGTACGGGCGATGCGCACGATCAGTTCGTGCCCGTCGCGCCGGACCAGGCGCGCATCCGAGCGCTCGCCCAGGACCTGGTCGAGCCGTTCGCCCCGGGCATTGTCCGGTAACAGCGGGCGGCCCGTCCCGAGCTCGCGCAGGTCGAGGAGCTGGTCCAGCGAGCAGCCCAGGACCTGATCGCGGGTCAGTCCGGCCAGATCCCGGGCCGCCGGGTTCACGTAGGAGATGCCGCCATGCGCATCGAGGGTGATCACCGCATCGGGGATCGCGTCCATGCTGCGTTCCAGGTTGTGCCCGGAGCGCCGCACCCGGGCATGGACCCGGGACACATACAGCAGTGCCACCAGCGCAACCGCCGCCAGCACCGACACCAGCCACAGGAGATGGCCGCGCAGCCAGGCCAGGACATCAAACGGCTGCGGGGCGTACAAACCCACCCCCAGTTCGTACATCAGGCCGTGCACGTCCTCGTAGGAACGCGGCGCGGCCCAGCCTCCGATACCGGCCGCCCGGCTGGCCGGATGCCCCTCGTCCAGCGAGAGGGTCGCCAGCAGGATCGCGTGGGCGAGCCCGGCGTCCAGGTCACCGCGCATGGCCAGCGGCCACTCGGGATACAGTCGCGTGCTGGCGCGGTAGGTGAACGAGGGAAAGGCGCGTTCGCCGACCACACGGACCTGGTCCACCCGCGGATCCCCGCGGGCCGCGAGATCTTCCAGGATGCCGGTGCGAAAGGTCGCGGCATCGACCTCGCCCTGCAGCACCCAGTCGAGCCCGCGACCGACCGGGAAGCCGGTGAACACCAGCGCCGCCAGGTCGCTTTCGACATCCAGACCGGCCGCCTGCAACTCGCGCCAGGTCATCCACCAGCCCCCGAAGGCGTCGGGGTGCACGGCCGACAGTCGCTGCCCCCGCAGGTCGTCCAGCTCTACCAGATCCTCGCGATCGGCCCGCGTGATCACCACCGCACCGAAACGATCCTCGTCACGGCCAACCTGGCGCGGCTGCATGGTGGCGATGCGGGAGATGCCGTGCTGCTGCTCCAGCATCACGTAGGAACCGCTGTTGGTCAGGATCAGATCGAAGCGACCTTCCGCCACGGCCGCCTGCAACCCATCGTTGTCCACGGGTTCAAGTTCGAAGGACGCGCCGTCCACCTGTTCCGACAGGTACTCGGCGAACGGGGTCCAGCGGCTGCGCGCGACCTCGTCCCCACGGTGCGCGAGGACCCCCAGCACCAGCCGCTTTTCGGCGGGGGCGTCGGCGTCGCCCGCTCCCGCGGCCGGCAGCGCACCGGGCATCCACCACCCGAGCAGTACAAGAAGCAGCAGGCCCGCCCCTCCCAGCCCCCACGCCACGCCGGTGCGCCCTTCCAGGGTACATCGGGACCGCGGAGGCTGGTGGTCGCGGTCCGTCATCTCATGTGGGCTTCCGATTGCGGCTGGCGGCGATGCGCAGGCGCAGTGCGTTCAGGCGAATGAAGCCCTCGGCATCCTTCTGGTCGTAGGCGCCGGCATCGTCCTCGAAGGTGGCGATCGCGTCGTCGAACAGGGTGTCCTCGGAGCGGCGACCGGCGACGATCACGTTGCCCTTGTACAGGCGCAGGCGCACCTCGCCGTTGACCACGCCCTGGGTGTCGTCGATCGCGGCCTGCAGCATGCGCCGCTCGGGGCTCCACCAGTAGCCGTTGTAGATCAGGCTGGCGTAGCGCGGCATCAGCTCGTCCTTCAGGTGCGCGGCCTCGCGGTCCAGGGTGATCGACTCCAGCGCGCGGCGCGCCTTGAGCAGGATGGTGCCGCCCGGGGTCTCGTAGCAGCCGCGCGACTTCATGCCGACATAGCGATTCTCGACAATATCCAGACGCCCAACACCGTGGGCCCCGCCACGCTCGTTCAGCTTCGCGAGCAGTTCCGCCGCACTCAGGCGCTCGCCGTTGATCGAGACCGGATCGCCCTTCTCGAAGCCGATCGTCAGCGTCTCGGATGCATCCGGCGCGGCCTCCGGCGAGACCGACCAGCGCCACATGTCTTCCTCGGCCTCGGTCCACGGGTCTTCCAGCGGCCCGCCCTCGTAGGAGATGTGCAGCAGGTTGGCATCCATCGAATACGGCGACTTGGTGCCCTTCTTGGCGTAGTCCACCGGGATACTGTGCTGTTCGGCATAGGCCATCAGGCGCTCGCGGGAGTTCAGGTCCCACTCGCGCCAGGGGGCGATCACCTGGATGCCCGGCTTCAGCGCATAGGCCCCGAGCTCGAAGCGGACCTGGTCGTTGCCCTTGCCGGTGGCGCCGTGGGCGATGGCGTCGGCGCCGGTCTCCTCGGCGATCTCCACCATCCGGCGCGCGATCAGCGGTCGCGCAATCGAGGTGCCCAGCAGGTACTCGCCCTCGTAGATGGTGTTCGCGCGGAACATCGGGAACACGTAGTCGCGCACGAAGGTCTCGCGCAGGTCCTCGATGTAGATCTGCTTGACCCCCAGGGCCTCGGCCTTGGCGCGGGCCGGCTCGACCTCCTCGCCCTGGCCCAGGTCGGCGGTGAAGGTGATCACCTCGCAGCCATAGGTCTCTTCCAGCCACTTGAGGATGACCGAGGTATCCAGACCGCCGGAATAGGCGAGGACGACGCGATTGATCGAGGAGCTCATAAAAATGCCAATCCTTGTCTTAACGTGAAGATATAGTCGTTTTGGTGAACGGCGTCACTACCACGCCGGGGTACCGGAGGGCGCCGACGGCGCGGATACCGGGCGTTCGACCGGTGCTGGGGCCGCCTCCGCCGAGGACCCCTCCAGGCCCTGGCCCGGCTCCTGGGGCACGCGATCTCGGTCCAGCCACCAGATATCGCTGCGCCGCGACGCCGGGCGGGCACCCTCGGCGGCCGGATCCACACCGGCCGCTTCGATCTCGATTCCCCGGGCCGGCACACCCGCTTCCACCAGGGCGTCCCGCACGGCCTCGGCCCGGCTGCGGCTAAGGCGACGGTTGAGCGCCAGCGGCCCCGTGGCATCGGTCCAGCCCACGACCCGAACCCGGGGATTCTCTTCCGCCGCGAGGGCACGCGCGGCCGCCTCCAGCTCCGCGCGTGCCTCGGCATTCAGGCGATCACTGGCGGTCTCGAAGTAGACGCGCCAGCGATCCAGCGCAGCCATTTCGGGGGCGGCGGCCGGGTCGGCCTGCCCCGCGCGGCAGGCGCGAAAGTCCTGTGCGCGCAGGGCAAACCGGATGCCGCGGAAGTGGACCGACCCGTCACCATCGGGAAAATCGATACGGACGTCGTGCCCCGCCAGCAAGCGTGCCTTCAGGGGCTGGACCATGCCCTGAGGGACCCGGAACAGCCGGGCTCCCCGGGCCTGCAGACGCAGATCCAGCGGGGCATGTGTAGCCGGCCGCAGCCATTCCGGAGCACCCGTGCGCAGACGCGGCGCGGCATCCTCCGGCATCGCATACGGGGCCTGCCAGAAGGCCGCGGTCACCAGCCCGGGGCGCTGATCGAGACGCAGCACCCCTCCGTGGCGCACGGTCTGCTCGATACGACAGGTGGCATCGTCCTCGACGAGTTGCCAGTCACTGCGCTCCAGCGGATCGCTGTAGGGTTCGGCGCCGGCCGTCGCCACGCCGACACCCAGCACCAGGATGGGGAGTGCACGACGCAGCCACTGGCTCGGGCCGGCCATGAAGGTCTAGCGCTTCTTCGGCGGCAGGATATCGGTGATCGAGCCGTGCGCGACCTCGGCGGCGAAGGCCACCGTCTCGCTGAGGGTCGGGTGCGGATGCACGGTCAGGCCGATATCTTCCATCTCCGCCCCCATCTCCAGCGCCAGCATCGCCTCGCCGATCAGATCGCCGGCGGAGGGCCCAACCAGGCCGGCACCGATCACCCGACCCTCGGCGTCGAACAGCAGCTTGGTCATGCCGTCCTCGGCGCCCAGCGCGATCGCGCGACCGGAGGCGGCCCAGGGGAACACGCCCTTGGTGTATTCGATGCCGTCGGCCTTCGCCTGTTCCTCGGTCACGCCCATCCAGGCGACCTCCGGATGGGTATAGGCCACCGACGGGATCGCGCGCGCGTCGAAGTGCACCTTGTGCCCGGCGATCACCTCGGCCGCCACCTTGCCCTCGTGGGTGGCCTTGTGCGCCAGCATCGGCTGGCCGACCACGTCACCGATGGCGAAGATGTGCTCGACATTGGTGCGCTGCTGGCTGTCGACCTCGATAAAGCCGCGGTCGGTTACCTGCACGCCCGCCGCCTCGGCCTTGATCTTCGCACCGTTCGGGCTGCGCCCCACGGCGACCAGCACGCGGTCGAAGGTATCCTCTTCCGGCAGGCCCTTGGCCTCGCCCTCGAACTGGCAGACGATGCCGGCCTTGGTGGCCTTGGCCTCGGTCACCTTGCTCTTGAGGAAGATGTTCTCGAAACGCTTCTTCGCGCGCTTCTCGAACGGACGCACGATGTCGCGATCCGCCCCCGGCATCAGGGTGTCGGACAGCTCGACCACAGTCACCTTGCTGCCCAGCGCCTCGTACACGCAGGCCATCTCCAGACCAATGATGCCGCCGCCGACCACCAGCATGCGCTCGGGGATCTCCGCGAGATCCAGGGCGTCGGTGGAGTCCATCACCCGCTCGTCGTCCCAGGGGAAGCCGGGCAGCTTGATCGCCTGTGAACCGACCGCGATGATCGCGTGCTCGAAACCGATCACCTCGCGACCGTCATCGCCCTCAACCGCGATGCTGTTGGCGCCGACAAACTCGCCGACACCCTGCACCACGCGCACCTTGCGCTGCTTGCACAGCTGCTTGAGCCCGCCGGTCAGCTTCTTGACCGCGTTGCCCTTGTAGCCACGCAGTCCGTCGAGGTCGATCTCCGGTTCGCCGAACTTGATGCCCAGCGCGGCAAAGCGCTCGGCCTCGTGCAGCACCTCGCCGGCATGCAGCAGCGCCTTGGACGGGATACAGCCCACGTTCAGGCAGACCCCACCGATCTGCGGGTAGCGTTCGACCATCACCACGTCCAGCCCCAGGTCCGCGGCGCGGAAGGCGGCGGTGTAGCCACCGGGGCCGGAGCCCAGCACCAGCACCTGGCACTGGCTGTCGGTGTTCGGGTCAGCGGCCGCCTTGGGTGCGGCCTTCTGCGACTCGCTCGCGGCGCCCGATTCCGCCTTGGCGGATTCGGCCTTGTCGCCACCGGCTGCGGGGGCGTCCTCGCTTCCGCTCGCGGCCTCGCCACTGGCCTCAAGATCCAGGAGCTTGCTGCCCTTGGAGACCTTGTCGCCGACCTTCACATGCAGCTTCTTCACCGTACCGGCCTCGGGGGCGGGTACGTCGATGGTCGCCTTGTCGGACTCCAGCGTGATCAGCGGGTCCTCCGGTGCGATCTCGCTGCCCGGCTGTACCAGGACCTCGATGATCTCGACGTCCTTGAAATCCCCGATATCCGGGACCTCGATGGTCTTGGTCTGGCTCATCCAGTCACTCCGGTTGCGATTACAGAAGCATGCGGCGCATGTCGGACAGCAATGCGCTCAGCGTGGTGGCGAAGCGGGCGCCCAGGGCGCCGTCGATCACCCGGTGATCGTACGACAGCGCCAGCGGCAGGATCAGGCGCGGCTCGAACTCCTTGCCATTCCACACCGGCTTCATGCTGGAGCGCGACACACCGAGGATCGCCACCTCGGGGGCGTTCACGATCGGAGTGAACTGGGTGCCGCCGATCCCGCCGAGGCTGGAGATGGTCAGGCAGCCGCCCTGCATGTCCGCGGGCTTGAGCTTCTTGTCGCGGGCGCGCTGGGACAGGTCCATCAGCTCAGCGGCGATGTCGACCAGGCTCTTGCGGTCGACGTCGCGCACCACCGGGACGACCAGGCCGTCCGGCGTGTCCACCGCGATGCCGAGGTTGTAGTACTGCTTCAGGATCAGGTTCTCGCCGGTCGCATCCAGCGAGGCATTGAAACGCGGGTACTGCTTGAGCGCGGAGACCACCGCCTTCATCAAAAACGGCAGGAAGGTGACCTTCACGCCCTTCTTCTCGTACTCGGCCTTCAGCGACTTGCGGAAGTCCTCGAGCTCGGTGATGTCGGCCTCGTCGAACTGGGTCACGTGCGGGACAGTGACCCAGTTGCGGTGCAGGTTCTTGCCGGTGAGCTTGTTGATCTTCGACAGCGGCTGGGTCTCGATCGGGCCGAACTCGGAGAAGTCGATCTCCGGCATCGGCTCGACCCCCAGGCCGCCGCCGGCACCCTGACTCAGCGCGCGCTTGACGAAGCCCTGCACGTCCTCGCGCAGGATGCGCCCCTTGCGCCCGGAACCCTCGACCTTGCTCAGGTCCACGCCCAGCTCGCGCGCGAACTTGCGCACCACCGGCGAGGCATGGGCCTTGCGGAAGGCCGACTCGTCACGGATGTGTTCGGTCGGCGACGGCCGCGGATCGGCCCGGTCGGCGGCCTTCGGGGCAGGCTGCGACTTCTCGGCCTCGGGGGCCGGCTCGGCCGGGGCCTCCGCGGAAGACGGCGCTTCCTGCTTCGGTGCCTCGTCCTTGGCGGAGGTGTCCTCGGCGGCACCCTCGTCGGAGGGCTCCAGTTCCAGGATCGGGTCGCCCTCGTTCACGCGGTCGCCGGCCTTTACCTTCAGCGCCTTCACGGTGCCGCCCTGCGGGGCGGGGATCTCGATGGAGGCCTTGTCGGATTCCAGCGTGATCAGCGGGTCCTCGGGGGAAACGGTGTCCCCCGGGCTGACGATGACCTCGATGATCTCGACGTCCTTGAAGTCGCCGATATCCGGGACGTGCACAGTAGTCGTGTTGCTCATGTCTGCTCCTGCCTCGGGTCCGGCGGCCTCAGGCCTGCAACGGGTTGGGCCGTTCGACGTCGATCTTGTACTTCTTGATCGCGTCACTCACGGTCTTGACCTCGACGGTCCCGGCATCGGCCAGGGCCTTCAGGGCCGTGACCGCGATGTGGTAGCGATCCACCTCGAAGTGGCGGCGCAGCGCGGCGCGGGTATCCGAACGGCCGAAGCCGTCGGTCCCCAGCACACGGTAGTCGGCCGGCACAAAGGCACGGATCTGGTCGGCATAGGCCTGCACGTAGTCGGTCGCGGCGACCACCGGCGCATCCGAATCACCCAGGCATTCCTCCACCCAGGATGTGCGCGGTTTGGCGTCCGGGTGCAGGCGCGCATGGCGCTCGGCATCGCGGCCGTCGCGGGCCAGTTCGTTGAAGCTGGTCGCGCTCCAGACCTCGGCGGCCACGCCGAAGTCCTGGTCCAGCAGTTCGGCGGCGGCAATGGCCTCGCGCAGGATGGTACCGGAGCCCAGCAGGCGCACCTTCTTTTTCTTGCGCCCGCCGGCCTGCAGCCGGTACAGGCCGCGGCGGATGCCTTCCTCGGCGCCCTTCGGCATGGCCGGCTGCGGGTAGTTCTCGTTCATCACGGTGATGTAGTAGAAGACGCTTTGCTGCTCCGCGTACATGCGGCGCATGCCGTCCTGCACGATCACCGCCAGCTCAAAGGCGAAGGTCGGGTCGTAGGCGATGCAGTTGGGCACGTTGGCGGCCATCATCAGGCTGTGGCCGTCATCGTGCTGCAGGCCCTCGCCGGCCAGCGTGGTGCGCCCGGCAGTCGCCCCCATCAGGAAGCCGCGGGCACGCATGTCGCCGGCGGCCCAGATCAGGTCGCCGACGCGCTGGAAGCCGAACATCGAATAGAAGATGTAGAACGGCACCATCGCCACGCCATGCGTGGAATAGGAGGTGGCCGCCGCGATCCAGGAGGACATGGAGCCGGCCTCGTTGATCCCCTCTTCCAGGATCTGGCCCTTCTTGTCCTCCTTGTAATACATCACCTGGTCCTTGTCCTGCGGCTCGTAGAGCTGGCCGACCGAGGAGTAGATCCCCAGCTGACGGAACAGCCCTTCCATGCCGAAGGTGCGCGCCTCGTCGGGCACGATCGGGACGATGTTCTTGCCGATCTTCTTGTCGCGCGCGAGCAGGGTCAGCAGACGCACGAAGGCCATGGTGGTGGACATCTCGCGCTCGCCGGAGGCCTCCAGCAGACCATTGAAGGCATCCAGCCCCGGGATCTCCAGCGGGGTGGCCAGCGGGCGGCGCACCGGCAGGTAGCCACCGAGGTCCTTGCGCCGCTCGTGCATGTACTTCATCTCGTCGGAGTCGGGGTCCGGCTTGATGTACTCGGCCTTCTCCACCTGCTCGTCCGACAGCGGGATATTGAAGCGGTCGCGGAACTGCTTCATGTCGTCCGCGTCCATCTTCTTCTGGCTGTGGGTGCGGTTCTGCGCCTCGCCCGCCGCGCCCATGCCGTAACCCTTAACCGTGTGCGCGAGGATCACGGTCGGCTGGCCCTTGTGCTCGGCCGCCGCCTTGTAGGCCGCATAGACCTTGACCGGGTCATGGCCGCCGCGATTCAGGCGCCAGATGTCCTCGTCGGACATGTTGGCCACCATGCGCTTGAGCTCGGGGTACTTGCCGAAGAAGTGCTCGCGCACGTAGGCGCCGTCGCGCGACTTGTAGTTCTGGTAGTCGCCGTCGACCGCCTCCATCATGCGTTTCTGCAGCAACCCGTCGGTATCCTTGGCCAGCAGCGGGTCCCAGTAGCGACCCCACAGCACCTTGACCACGTTCCAGCCGGCACCGCGGAAGATCGCCTCCAGCTCCTGCACGATCTTGCCATTGCCACGCACCGGGCCGTCCAGACGTTGCAGGTTGCAGTTCACCACCCAGGTCAGGTTGTCCAGCTTCTCGCGCGAGGCCAGCGTGATCGCGCCCAGGGTCTCCGGCTCGTCCACCTCGCCGTCACCGACAAAGCTCCAGACGCGACGGTTCTCGGTCTGGGCCAGGCCGCGATCCTGCAGATAGCGCATGAAGCGCGCCTGGTAGATGCTCATGATTGGTCCCAGACCCATGGACACGGTCGGGAACTGCCAGAAGTCCGGCATCAGCCACGGATGCGGGTAGGAGGACAGGCCCTTGCCATCGACCTCGCGACGGAAGTGGTCCAGCTGCTCCTCGCTCAGGCGGCCCTCCATGAACGCGCGGGCATAGATCCCCGGCGAGGAATGCCCCTGGGCAAACAGCAGGTCGCCACCATGATCGTGCGACGGGGCATGCCAGAAGTGGTTGAAGCCGACGTCATACAGCGTGGCGGCGGACGCGAAGGTCGCGATATGCCCGCCCAGCTCGGCCGAGGCGCGGTTGGCCTTGACCACCATGGCCATCGCGTTCCAGCGGATGTAGGAACGGATGCGGTGCTCCACCGCGCCGTCGCCCGGATACTCGGGCTCCAGGTGGGTGGGGATGGTGTTCACATAGGCGGTATTGGCGGAGTACGGCAGGTAAGCCCCGCTGCGGCGCGCCTTGTCGACCAGCCGTTCGAGGAGGGCATGCGCCCGCTCGGGGCCATCCGTCTCCAGCACGGAGGCCAGGGCGTCGATCCACTCCTGGGTCTCCTGCGGGTCGATATCGTGTTCGGTCGCGTTCGGGTCCATGCGCTCTACCCCTGAAAACGGGTTGGAAATCGGGTTGCCACTAAAGGGCCGGGCCACCGGGCGGTCGGGCATTTGCTACCATGCGCCGGTGTCGGGCGGGCATAAAAGGCGCAAGTATCCCGACTGTGCCGCCAACAGGTCAAGCGAAAGCCTTCTATGGCGCCGATCGTCGGGGAAAACTGAGGGAACGTGCGCAATCCGCACCCATTCCGCCCGAACCTATGGAAGCTGGACCCGCACCCGACCCGGCACCGTCCACATCCCGAACCAACGCCCCGCGCGAAACCGAGTACCCCAATGCCCGAATCCCTGCAGCTGGACCCCAACCACCGCCCGATGGCGAACCGCTTCCGCGGCTTTCTTCCGGTGGTCGTCGACGTGGAAACCGGTGGTTTCGACTGCCGCCGGCATGCCCTGCTGCAAATCGCCGCGGTATTCCTGCGTCGCGACGCGAACGACCACCTGGTGCGCGATCGCACGGTGAGCCTGCATGTGCGCCCGTTCGAGGGCTCGGAACTGGACCCGAAGTCACTGGAAGTAAACGGGATCGACCCCTACCACCCGCTGCGGGCGGCCTGGCCGGAGGATCAGGCCATGGGCAAGCTGTTCAGCGAGGTACGCCGGGAGGTCAAGGTGAACCACTGCAAGCGCGCGGTCCTGGTGGGGCACAATGCCCACTTCGACCTGGGCTTCGTGCACGCGACGGCGGAACGCTGCGGCATCAAGCGCAACCCGTTCCACCCGTTCTCCAGCCTGGACACGGTATCGCTGGCGGCCCTGGCCTTCGGCCAGACCGTACTCGCGCGCGCGGCCGATGCCGCGGGGCTGGGATGGGATACGGAGGCCGCCCACAGCGCCTCCTTCGACGCGGAAAAGACGGCGGACATCTTCTGCCAGATCGCGAACCGCTGGCAGGACGGGGTCGGCGTACCGGCGAACGCCCTGCGCCTGCCCGATCCGGAAGAACTGCCACCAGGCAGCTGAGCCCGACGTCGCCCCCGTCATGACGAGGCGCCGCAGGGTCGGTGGCACAAAAGCGCGAAGGGCATTGAAAGGCCGCGGGGGCCACCCACGGAGATCGCCACGCCGCTGCGCGGCTCGCGATGACACAACCGCAACCCCGTCATTGCGAACCCCGCAGGGGTGAAGCAATCTCCCGGCGCGCGGGCACGAAGCGGGAGCAGGTGGCCACGTCAGGAGATCACCATGGCCCCGGACGGGGCCTCGCGACGACGGATCTCGGGTGTGCCGCAGCCAGCGGCTGCGGCACAAGCCGCTTTAGCTCGCGGCGCGCTTGGCGTGGGCCTCGTCGACCATCTTCTTCAACTCGCCGCTCTCGAACATCTCGAGGGTGATGTCGCAGCCGCCAATCAGTTCGCCGTCGATATAGACCTGGGGGAAGGTCGGCCAGTCGGCGAAACGCGGCAGGTTCTGCATAACCTCCTGGTCCGCGATCACGTTCACGTAGCCGAATTCCTGGTCGCAGCGCTTCAGCGCCTCCACTGCACGGCTGGAGAAGCCGCACATGGGGAACTGCGGGGTGCCCTTCATGAAGATCACCACCGGGTTTTCTTCCACCTGCTGGCGGATACGATCCATTACGTCCATTACTGTAC
The DNA here is from genome assembly GCF_000377465.1 of Thioalkalivibrio sp. ALE30. Lineage (NCBI taxonomy): Bacteria > Pseudomonadati > Pseudomonadota > Gammaproteobacteria > Chromatiales > Ectothiorhodospiraceae > Thioalkalivibrio > Thioalkalivibrio sp. ALE30. The sequence goes on from NZ_KB898169.1 coordinate 194,956, forward strand.
TCCGAGATTGGGTGCCGAACAGGGCGCCAGGCGGCAGGGCCCGACGCCCCCGGGTCAATTCCTAGTATAACGCTCAGACATTGAAGCGGAAATGTACCACGTCGCCTTCCTTGAGCACGTATTCCTTGCCCTCGAGGCGCCATTTCCCCGCGTCCTTCGCGCCCTGCTCGCCGTTGTGGGCCACGAAGTCGTCGTAACCGACCACCTCGGCACGGATGAAACCGCGCTCGAAATCGGTGTGGATCACCCCGGCCCCCTGCGGCGCGCTGGAGCCCTGGCGCACGGTCCAGGCGCGGACCTCCTTCTCGCCGGCGGTGAAAAATGTCTGCAGGCTCAGCAGGCGATAGGCGGTGCGGATCACCCGGTCCAGCCCCGGCTCTTCCAGCCCCAGATCGGCCAGAAATTCCGCGCGCTCCTCCGGGTCGAGCACCGCGATCTCCGCCTCGATGGCAGCGCAGACACTGACCACCTCGGCGCCCTCCTCGGCCGCTCGAGCCCGCACCGCCTCCACCATCGCGTTGCCCGCGGCCAGCGAGGCCTCGTCGACATTGGCGATGTACATCAGCGGCTTGAGGGTCAAAAGATGCAGATCGTACAGAGCCCGGCGCTCGTCCTCGTCCAGATCCTGGGCCCGCGCGGGAACCCCCTGATCCAGGCCGGCCCCGACCTTCTCGGCGGCCTTGAGCTGGGCGATCGCGGTCTTGTCCTGCGACTTGGCCGCCCGTTCCAGACGCTTCAGCGCCTTGTTCACGGTCTCCAGATCCGCCAGCATCAACTCGGTGCTGATGGTCTCGATGTCGGCGATCGGATCGACCTTGCCGGCGACATGCACAATGTCGTCGTCCTCGAAGCAGCGCACCACCTGCGCGATGGCGTCGGTCTCGCGGATATGCGCCAGGAACTGGTTGCCCAGCCCCTCGCCCTGGGCCGCCCCGGCTACCAGCCCGGCAATGTCCACGAACTCGACCGTGGTGGGAAGCGTGCGCTGGGGCTTCACGATCTCGCTCAGCCGGGTCAGGCGCGGATCCGGGACCTCCACCACGCCCACGTTCGGATCGATCGTGCAGAAGGGATAGTTCTCCGCGGCGATCTCCGCACGCGTGAGGGCATTGAACAGGGTGGACTTGCCGACGTTCGGCAGACCCACGATCCCGCATTTAAGACTCATCGGGTTTCCTCGGAATTCGTGGCCGGCTTCGAGTTGCCGCCATGCAGATTGCGCACCGCCTCGTCCCAGCGTCCAGCCACCAGCGCAGGCACCTGATCCAGGGCCTTGTCGATGGCCTCCTCGATCGCCTGGGTATCGGCCTTGCCGGGACGGTCCAGCACGAAGGGCACCACATCATCGCGATGCCCCGGGTGGCCGATGCCGACCCGCAGCCGAGCGTAGTTCGGGCCGCCCAGGTGTCGGTGCAGATCCCGCAGGCCATTGTGGCCGCCATGCCCGCCACCCATCTTCAGCCGCACCACGCCCGGATCAAGGTCCAGTTCGTCATGGACGACCAGGATGCCCTCGGGGGGTATACGGTAGAAATCGGCGCACTTGCGCACCGGCAGGCCGCTCTTGTTCATGAAGCTCATGGGCTTGAGCAGCCAGCAGTCGCCCGCGGGCAGATTGAGGCGGGCCGCCTCGCCATCGAAGCGGCTCTCGGGGCGAAAGTCCGCGCCATGCCGGCGGGCCAGGGTGTCCACAAACCAGAAACCCGCGTTATGCCGGGTTTCGGCATAACGCGGGCCCGGGTTGCCCAGCCCGACCACCAGACGAATCGGTTCGGGTTGGATCGCCATCGTTCAGGCGGCAAGCCGCAGGGGCTTACTCCTTGTCCCCGGACTCCGACTCGTCGCCGGAGGCCTCTTCGCCACCCGCGGCTTCCTCGCCACCTTCGGCCTCGGCAGCCTCGCCTTCCCCGACCTCTTCTTCCTCGGTCTTGGCGGCGCGCGGCAGCAGGACGCTGACCACGGCGTAGTCGTATTCCTCGCCATGCATCAGCGCGACACTCTGCACGCCTTCCGGCAGCTTCAGCTCGGAGATATGCAGGGTGTCGCCGACATCCATCTCGACGACATCGATATCGATGGACTCGGGCAGATCGCCCGGCAGGCACTCGACCTCGAGCTCGTTGATCATGCGGCTGACCATGCCGCCGCCCAGCTTCACGCCCTTGGCCTCTTCCTCGTTATGGAAGTGCAGCGGCACGCTGACGCGGATCGGCTGGTTGGCGCTCACGCGCATCAGGTCGACGTGGTAGATGGTCGGCTTGAACGGATGGCGCTGCACGTCGCGCAGGATCGCCTTCTCGGTCTTGCCGTCCAGCTTCACGCTGAGGATGTGCGAGTAGAACGCGTCTTCCTTCAGGTTATGGACCATCGCGTTGTGATCCAGCGTGATGGCCACGGCGTCCTTGTCCGCCCCGTACAGGATGGCGGGCAGCTTGCCGGCGCGACGCAGGCGGCGGCTCGCACTCGAACCCTGTTCGTCACGCTTCTCGGCTTCAATGGTAAAGCTCATGCTCATTGCTACGGTCTCCAAAATGAAAGGCGCTTCACCCGAAGCGCCCTGAACACACCCCGCCCGCGACCAGGCGGGGCGCTGAAGGGAGGCGAACCTCCCGAAATCGTTTTCGGCCCGACGCTCTCGCTAGTCCATGAACAGCGAACTGACGGATTCCTCGCGGTTGATGCGGCGGATGGTCTCGGCCAGCATCTCCGCCACCGACAACTGCCGGATCTTGTCGCAGCTCTGCGCGTTGGGCTGCAGGGCCAGCGTGTCGGTCACCACAAGCTCGTCAAGCGCCGAACCGTTTATGTTATCAATTGCCGCGCCAGAAAGCACGGGGTGCGTGGCGTAGGCCATCACCGAGTGCGCCCCGTGTTCTTTCAGGGCCTTTGCGGCCTGGCACAGCGTGCCGGCGGTATCCACCAGGTCATCGATGATGATGCAGGACTTGCCGCGCACGTCACCGATGATGTGCATCACCTCCGACTCGTTCGCGCGCGGGCGGCGCTTGTCGATGATCGCCAGGTCGGCGTCGTCCAGCCGCTTGGCGATCGCGCGGGCGCGCACCACCCCGCCGACATCCGGCGACACCACGGTCAGATCGCCCGAGACATGCCGCCAGACATCGCCCAGCAGGACCGGCGAGGCATAGATGTTGTCTACCGGGACGTTGAAGAAGCCCTGCACCTGGTCGGCGTGCACGTCAATCGTCAGCACGCGGTCCGCGCCGACCGCCTCGATCATGTTCGCGACCACCTTGGCCGAGATCGGCACCCGCGCCGAGCGCACGCGCCGATCCTGGCGCGCGTACCCGAAATACGGGATCACCGTGGTAATGCGGCCGGCCGAGGCGCGGCGCAGCGCATCCACCATGATCACCAGCTCCATGATGTTCTCGTTGGTTGGCTGGCCGGTCGGCTGGATCAGGAACACGTCGCGACCGCGGACGTTCTCCAGCAGCTCGACCTGCACCTCGCCATCACTGAAACGTCCGACGATGGCCTTGCCCATGGGCAGCCCCAGGTGCTCGGCAACGGCCTGGGCGAGACGCGGGTTCGCATTGCCCGCGAAGATCATCATGCGATTCTTGTCGACCACGGTTCGTCCCGGTCTGGATGGAGTGGGGCGGGCTGCGATATCGCCCGGGCCCCAGTATAGACCCCGGTGCTGGGCCGGGGTCTTGATGGTTGTGCCTCGCGCCTTTCTGGCGCGAGGCGGGAAATGGCTGGGCCGGCAGGATGATGGCGCTACGCGCCACCCTTCGGGCGCCACCTGCGGTGGCGTGCGCTCGCGGCTACGCCGCTCGAGTCGAACCCGGTTCTCACCCTGTCGGCCCTTTGGCCGGCGCCGCGGCGCCATGCGCCGCGGTTTCGTTGTATGGCTGGGCCGGCAGGATTCGAACCTGCGCATGGCGGGATCAAAACCCGCTGCCTTACCGCTTGGCTACGGCCCAATAACTCACTGGACTCTATTGTACTGCCCGGCCGGCGTCGTGCCCGGCACATCCCGCGGATCGGCGGCGCCGATCCGGGCCGGCAGGATGATGGCGCTGCGCGCCACCCTTACGGGCCGTCACCTTCGGCGACGGTCGGTCGCGGCTGCGCCGCTCGCGTCGAACCTGGCGCTTAGCGGGATCAAAACCCGCTGCCTTACCGCTTGGCTACGGCCCAATAACTCTGGACTTACTCTGTCTCGACACCGCCTGGCGGCAGCCAGGCCCGCAGGGGCGACACGTTTACCAGCGGTGTCACCCAGCTGCGCCACGGAGCCGGCTGCGCGGACTGCGCCGCCCCAGCGGCCGCTTCGTCGGGGAACACCCCGAACACGCAACCGCCACTCCCGCTCAGGCGCGCCCGCGGCGTCTGCTCCGCCAGCCAGTGCAGCGCTCGATCCACCTCCGGATAACGAGCCCGCACCACCGGTTCGAACACGTTGACGAACCGGCTGGCGTCGACGGCGGACGAAATTGTCTCGGTGGGGCAGTCGCGTGTCAATTCCGCACACCCGAACATCGCCCCGGTGGCGACCGAAACCCCGGGGTCGATCAGCAGGATCCAGCCGGTATCCGGGGCCACGGCCGTGAGCCGCTCGCCCACACCCTCGGCCCAGGCTGCCTGGCCGACCACGAACACCGGTACGTCGGCACCCAGCTCCAGGCCGATCCCCACCAGCTGCTCGACATCACACCCCAGCTCGAACAGGGCATTCAAGGCCACCAGCGTGGTGGCGGCATCGGAACTGCCGCCCCCCAGGCCACCGCCCACCGGGATCCGCTTGTCGAGATGGATACGCACGCCAAATGGGGTCTTCGCCACCCGGGCCAGGCGCCGGGCCGCGCGCAGGCACAGGTTGTCGGCCCCGTCGATGGCCGCGCCCGCCATCTCGAAGCGCCCCGCCGGCAGGGGCTCGAAGCGCAGGCGATCCTCCAGCCCGAGGAACTGGAACACCGTCTGCAGCTCGTGATATCCGTCCGCCCGCCGGCCGGTGATATGCAGGAATCGATTGATCTTGGCGGGCGCGGGAAAAGTGGTGTCGAAGGCCCCGCCCGCGACGGCAGCGGTCATGACGGATCACCACCAAGCTGCCAGCGACCGATGCGGGCCCGCAATTCCACCCCTTCGCGCTCCAGCACCATGGTGACCGGCATCGCCAGGCCGTCGATTTCCTCGAACTCGTTGTACTCGATGGTCCAGCCGGACTGGTGGATCTCCAGTGGCCGGCCGTCCGCGTCGACATCCAGCTGGTACGAGGCCTCGGGGTGGAGCAGGCCACGCACCCAGTAGACCATGCCGCTGACCGGGATCGACTCGCCCAGGACCCGCGCGACGAGCGCATCCGGGTCCTGCGCCTGGAAACGCTCGCCGGACCGGGTCACCAGCAGCGCGCGGCCGTTCTCCGACAGCGTCAGCCGGCCACCACCGCGCCCCATCGGGCCGGACAGGTCCAGCACGTGCTGACCTTCCTGCACCCGCCAGTTGAGCTGGGCGGACCAGTATTCCTCACCGGAGGCCAGCCCCAGGCGCGCGACCAGTCGCCAGCTGTCCAGCGCCTCCAGCTGTGCGGTGCGGGCCTCGAAGGCGGCCTCGGCGGCCGGCGAGGTATCCGCCTCCGGCAGGGGCGCGGCACAGCCACCCAGCAGAAGACCCAGGCCGACCAGCAGACCGGCCAGCCTCGCCCCGCCCGCAAGATCCCCGGGCTTCCGCATCCCCGCAGCCCGACTCATTCGATCAGGTCGTTGCGTACGCGCTGCAGGCGTTCATGATCGGGCTCGCGCTCCAGCGCAGCCTCGAGGATCTCCCGCGCCTCGTCGCGCGCACCTCGCTCCCAGAGGACGACGGCCAGATTGCTGGCGATCTCGCCGTCGTCCGACAGCGAGTACGCGCGGCGAAGCTGCGTCTCGGCCTCCTCCAGCCGGCCCAGGCGATACAGCACCCAGCCGTAGCTGTCGATGATGGCGGCATCGTCCGGCTCCTGCTCGTAGGCACGCAGGATCAGGTCATAGGCCTCGTCATACCGCTCGGTGCGATCCGCCAGGGTGTACCCCAGCGCGTTCAGGGCCGCGACGTTCTCGGGATCGGACTCGAGGATCGTGCGGAAATCGGCCTCGGCGGCCGCGATGTCGTCTTCGCGCTCGTGGACCAGACCCCGCAGGTACAGCAGCCGGGTATCCCCGGGGAACTGCACCAGCCCGCGATTCAACCGGGCGCGTGCCTCGGCATAGTCGCCGATCTCGCGCAGTGCGTTCGCCTCCGCCAGATAGGCGCGCCGGGCCAGATCGTCGTCCACGCCCTGCTGCATCGGCGCAAACAAGTCGCGCGCCGCTTCTTGGCCGTCGTGCCGCAGCGTCAGGCGCGCACTGCGCAGGCGTGCATCATCGGCGTGATCGCCCCCCTCTACGCGGCCATAGGCGGCCAGGGCGGCGTCCGGCTCGTCGGCCATCTCGTGCAGCCGACCGAGGTAGTAGGCGACATCGTTCTCGCGCTCCCCCAGTGCGTCCAGGCGCTCCAGATAATCCCGGGCCGGCCCCAACTGCTCCGCCTCCAGGTTCATCAGGGCCAGCGCCAGCAGGAGCTGGGTATCCTCCGGCGCCAGCTCCACCAGGCGATCCATCTCCTCGCGGGCGAAGGCGTCATCCTCCATTTCGGTCAGGACGCGCGCGTAGCCCAGCCGGGCCTCGCGGCTCTCCGGATGCGCCTCCACCGTCGCGCGCAGGGTCTCGATCGCGGCGTCCTCCTGCCCGGCCTCGCTCTGGGCTCGCGCATGCAGCAGCTGCAGCGGCACCGAATCCGGGAAGCGCTCGCTGGCCGGCCCGGTCACCGCCAGCACCTCCTCGCCCGGCTCGCCGAAGCGCAGCGCGGCCTCGGCCAGTACACGGTGGACACCGACATCGTCGCTGCGCCGCTCGGCGAGCAGCCGCATGGTCTCCAGGGCGGCGGCCTGGTCCTGGGCCTGGCCGATCACACCGCCCAGCGTGGCGTTGGGGTCGCCACCCTGCACCACCACCCGATTCATCAGCGAATCCAGCTGCTCGGCCGCCTGTTCGGCATCCCCCGCATTGATCCGCAGCACCGTCGAGACCTGGCTGGCCTCCATGCTCTCCGGCGCGAGCCGCAGCCAGCGGTCGGCCGACCGCTGGGCCTGCTCGTGATCGCGCGCGAACAGCGCGATGCGCGTGGCGCGTTCGGCAATGGCGGGATCGTCACTCAGCAGGGCCGCCGCCCCGTAGTAGCGCGCGGCCTCGGCATGCTCGCCGGAACGCACCGCGATCTCGGCGGCCAGCACGCTGAACATCAGCGCGGCCTCCGGATCCTCGGTCTGCATCAGCGGGAGCACCTCGGGGCGATCCGACTCCGGCGGTTCCGAGGCATCCAGTTGGGTGTGCGCGCAGCCCGCCAGGGAGAACACGGCGGTCAGCGCGAGCAGGCTTCGAATCATCTTGTATCCAGTCGGCATCAGCACAGGCATACCGGGTGGGACGGGGCAGGCACCTGCGGGGTTCCATCCCCGCCGCAATCCACCGCAAGCCTACAGCACAGTACACTATCGGGAAATTCGGCCACGCGCCCGCGTTTTCCGGCACAATACGCGCCAGCATGCTGTTCACTCTCGGGATCAATCACAAGACGGCACCGGTCGCCATTCGCGAGCGGCTTTCCGTCAACGAGCACGAGCTCGGCGAGGCCCTGCACTCGCTGCGCTCCGGCGTGCTGCTGCCGGAAACCGCGATCCTGTCGACCTGCAACCGCACCGAGGTCTACTTCCGCGAGGGCGACCCCCACAGCGAACAGCGCGTGCTCGACTGGATCGGCGGCTACCACGGCATCGACCGCGACGAACTGAAGCCCTACCTCTATCTGCACCACGACGGCTCCGCCGTGCGCCACACCCTGCGCGTGGCCAGCGGGCTGGACTCCATGGTCCTGGGCGAGCCGCAGATCCTGGGACAGATGAAGACCGCCTACCAGCATGCCCACGACGCCGGCACGCTGGGGCGTTCGCTGGAACGGCTGTTCCAGCACGCCTTCGCCACCGCCAAGGATGTACGCACCCAGACTGCCATCGGCCAGAGCGCCGTTTCGGTGGCCTTTGCAGCCGTTTCGCTGGCGCGCCAGATCTTCGGTGACCTGAAGCCCCTGACGGCCATGGTCATTGGCGCCGGCGAGACCATCGAACTGGCCCTGCAGCACCTCTCCGGTGGCGGCATTGGCAACGTGATCGTGGCCAACCGCACGGTCGAGCGCGCCCGCGCGGTGGCCGGGCGTTTCGACGCCGAGGCCATCAGCCTCGACCAGCTCCCGGACCGCCTGGCCGATGCCGATATCGTGATCTCCTCCACCGCCGCGCCGTTGCCCATCCTGGGCAAGGGGGCGGTGGAACGCGCCCTGCGCAAGCGGCGCCACAAGCCGATGTTCATGGTGGACATCGCCGTGCCGCGCGACATCGAGCCCGAAGTGGGCCAGCTCGAGGACGTCTACCTCTACACCGTCGACGACCTGCAGGAGGTCATCGACGAGAACATGGCCTCGCGCCAGGCCGCGGCCGAACAGGCCGAAGAGATCATCACCCAGCGCGCCGGCGAATTCATGCGCTGGCTGCGGGCCCGCGACTCGGTGGACAGCATCCGCCAGCTGCGCCAGCGCGCCGACAGCGTGAAGGCGGAAGCCCTGGCGAAAGCCGAGGCGATGCTGCGCGCCGGCAAGTCGCCGGAGGAGGCGATGCAGCTCCTGGCGCACAACCTGACCAACAAGCTGATGCACGCCCCCTGCAAATCGCTGAACACCGCGGCCCACGAGGGCGACGCCCGCCTGCTGGAGGCCGCGCACCGCCTGTTCCAGCTACCGGCCCCGGAAGACGACCCCGGCAACGATCCCGACTCCGGCACCCATTCGTGAAGGCCTCGTTCCGCACCAAGCTCGAGGGCCTGGCCGAGCGCCACGCCGAGATCGCGCAACTGCTGGCCACCCCGGATGCCGCCGAGGACCCGGACCAGCTGCGTCGTCTGTCCCAGGAATACAGCCAGTTGGAGCCGGTCGCCGAGGCCTGGAAGGCCTGGCACGAAAACCACGCCGCACTGGACGAGGCGCGCGCGATGCTCGCGGAGGACGACCCCGAACTGCGTGCGATGGCCGAGGCCGAGATCGAGGCCCTGACCGAACAGACCGAGGCCCTGGAGGCCGAGCTCTACCGCCACCTGATCCCGAAGGACCCGCACGACAACGCCAACGTGTTCCTCGAGATCCGCGCCGGCACCGGCGGTGACGAGGCCGCGCTGTTCGCCGGCGACCTGCTGCGCATGTACACCCGCTACGCCGAGCAGAAGAACTGGAAGCTGGAGATCCTCAGCGCCAGCGAAGGCGAGCATGGCGGCTACCGCGAGGTGATCGGGCGCCTGGCCGGTCAGGGCGCCTACTCGCGACTCAAGTTCGAATCCGGGGCCCATCGCGTGCAGCGCGTCCCCGAGACCGAATCCCAGGGCCGCATCCACACCTCCGCGGCCACGGTCGCCATCCTGCCGGAACTGGAGGAGGTCGAGATGCCGGAGATCAACCCGGCCGACCTGCGCGTGGACACCTTCCGCGCCTCCGGCGCCGGTGGCCAGCACGTGAACAAGACCGACTCCGCGGTGCGCCTGACCCACTTGCCCACCGGCATCGTGGTCGAATGCCAGGAAGAACGCTCGCAGCACAAGAACCGCGCAAAGGCCATGACCTATCTGGCCGCACGCATGTTCGAGGCCGAACGCGAGGCCCAGGCCGCCGCGCAGAGTGCCGAACGCAAGGGGCTGGTCGGCAGCGGCGACCGCTCCGAGCGCATCCGCACCTACAACTTCCCGCAGGGCCGCGTGACCGACCACCGCATCAACCTGACCCTGTACAAGCTGGAACAGGTGATGGCCGGTGATCTCGACCCGGTCATCGACCCGCTGATCCACGAATACCAGGCCGAGCAGCTCGCCACCCTCTCCGAAACGTAATGGAAACCCCGGCCACGCTGGACAGCCTGCTGCGGGACCTGCGTGCCCGCCTGGAGGCCGCCGGGATCGAGGCGCCCGGACTCGAGGCCCGCATGCTGCTGGGCGCCGCCACCGGCCTGGACACCGCGCAGCTGATCGCCCACGGCACCGACCCCGCCACGGCCGAACAGGCCGCCCGCGCCGACACGCTCTGCCAGCGCCGCTGCGCCGGCGAACCGATGGCCCACATCCTCGGCCGACGCAGCTTCTGGACACTGGACCTGGGCATCTCCCCCGCCTGCCTGATCCCGCGCCCCGAAACCGAGCTGCTGGTGGAACAGGCCCTCCTGGCCATCGACACGCTCGCAACCGACACCCCCTGGGTGCTGGACCTCGGCACCGGCCCCGGTACCATCATCCTGGCACTGAAAAGCGAACGCCCGCGCATCCGGGCCTTCGCCAGCGACCGCAGTCATGCGGCGCTGCAACAGGCGCAGACCAACGCGCGCGACCTGGGGCTGCCGGTCGGGCTGTGGCAGGGCGACTGGCTGGACGCGCTGACGCCAACGGCAGGGCTGGACATCATCACCTGCAACCCGCCGTACATCGACCCGGATGATCCGCACCTGACCCGTGGCGACCTGCGCTTCGAACCGCGCTCGGCCCTGGCGGCGGACGCCCATGGCCTGGCCGACCTGTACCGGGTGATCGATACCGCCCGGCCCCACCTGAATCGCGGCGGATGGCTGCTGCTGGAACACGGCTTCGATCAGGGCCCGGCCGTGCGGGACCGCCTGCAACAGGCGGGCTACCGGGCGATCCGGACCTTGAGGGACCCCGCCGGCCAGGAACGGACCACGCTGGGGATGCACTGACCTTGGGCGACCACTGAATCAGTTGGCGCTTGCAACCATCACGAAAAAGCCCCGGCCAGGGGCCGGGGCTCGCGTTGCATCAGGCTGCGTCCGGATCAGAGCGGCAGGCGCAGGTGCAGGTTGACCGAGCCGCTGGGCGAAGAACGGTGGCGGTAGCGGCTCGAGCGGTTGTCATAGTAGTGGTAGTGATGATGCTCGTAGCTGCGCGAGTGCTTGTGGTGGCCGCGGCCGCGGTGTTTCGCGCGCTTGGCCTGCTTGTGGCCGTGGGCACCCGGGTGGCCGCGGTAGTGCTTGTACCCCCGAGAATGTCCATGCCGCACAGGCTGCAGCGCGGCGGCATCGAAGCTGGCGGCACCCGCCGCCTGCATCGGGCCGGTGACCGGATGGGCCGCATGGGTGGGGGCGGCCAGGGCAAGCGCCAGCAAAGCCGCAGGTACCAGAATCGTGAGTCGCTTCATAAGTGATCCCTCCTTCCATTCGGGTCGTCCGCGCGCTCCTCAGGAGCGTCGACCGACCCGTGGTTGTGGCAGGATTGCCAGGATTCAGCCTATTCCGCGTTCCTGAACGGTACCCAACTGAGGCCGCCGGCGAGCGTGACGCCGGTTACAATTTCGGCCTTTCTCCGGAGACCTGCTCCATGGATGACGACCAGCTCCTGCGGTACAGCCGCCAGATCATGCTCCCCGGCGTGGGGGTGGAGGGTCAGGAGGCCCTGCAGCAGGCGCATGCGGTGATCATGGGACTGGGCGGGCTGGGCTCTCCGGTCGCCGCCTATCTGGCGGCGGCCGGCGTGGGCCGCCTGACCCTTGTGGACCCGGACCACGTCGAGGTGACCAACCTGCAGCGCCAGATCCTGCATACCGATGCCGACATCGGCCGCGACAAGGTCGCCTCGGCGACCGACCGCATCGCCGCGATGAACCCCGCCTGCCGGGTGGAGGCGCGCGCCGAACGTCTCGACGACGCGGCCATGCGCCGGCTGTTCGCCGACGCCGACGCGGTCCTGGACGGCACGGACAACTTCGCCGCCCGCGGGGCCATCAACCGGGCCGCGCTGGCAGCCGGCACGCCACTGGTCTCCGGCGCCGTGATCCGTTTCGAGGGGCAGCTGACCACCTTCGACTACCGCGATCCCGAGGCGGCCTGCTACCACTGTCTCTACGGCGAAGGGGGCGGCGACGAGGACACCTGCGCCGCAAACGGGGTGCTGGCCAGTCTGCCCGGCGTGGTCGGCAGCCTGCAGGCCACCGAGGCGCTGAAGCTGCTGATGGGCCTGCCGACCCTGAGCGGCCGGCTGCTGATCCTCGACGGACTGGCCATGCAGTTCCGGGAGATTCGCCTGCGGCGCGACCCCGGCTGCCCCGCGTGTGGCCACCGCCACGCCCCGTCCTGAACCCGGGGCAACCCCGATTCAGGCGCAGGAGCGCGGATTAAACGGCAGGACCTTGCCGGAGGCCGCCGGCGGCCCGGCCTCGGCCAGTGCGGCCGCGAGCTCCGGCTCCATCGCCGACAGGGTGCGGTTCATCACCATGCTGGCCATGGCGTGGAACAGCAGCAGTTCGCAGGCCACTGGGCGATGCAGGCTGCGCCGCCCCCGGGAGTGAAAGGCGGTCCAGGCGACCACCGGCATATCGTTCAGCACCCGGTCGACCACAATCCACGCATCGCGCTGGAGGATCAGGTCGAGATGCTTCAGCCCCGGCGGCGACAGGCGCACCTCCGGCCCCAGACGGGCCAGGGCACGCCGCACCTGGTTGAAGTAACGCGCCTCCACCAGCCAGCCGGGGCGGACATCCAGGGTCGGGATTTCGGTATGCCGGGAATACATTGCGCCCCCGTCTGCGAACGCTGCTAGATCAGTCCTGCTTCTATAGCAAGACCACGGGCGCTCGGGGGCTCGGCCCGCGCCCGGCCGGCGACCGGGGGTCACGGCGGGCTAACGAGAGGGTGCGGCGGGAGGGCCGCAAAGGGCTGACTACTGACGGGTGTCCGGGGTCGGGGGCTGGGTACCCTCGGCGGCGCAGAGGGCCTCGGCATCGACCGGGTCGAAGTGGTAGTGGGCGTTGCAGAATTCGCAGGTCACATCCACCGCGCCCTGCTCCTCGATGATGCCGCGGATCTCGTCACGGCCGAGGCTGCGCAGGGTCTCGCCGATACGCTCGCGGGAACACGGGCAGTGAAAACTGACGCCCGTGCCGTCGAACAGGCGCACGCGCTCTTCGGCGAACAGCCGGCCCAGCAGCGTGCCGGCATCCAGCTCCAGCAACTCCTCGGCGGTGGTGGTCTCGGCCAGGATCGTCGCGCGGTTCCATGCCTCCGAGTCCCGCGTGACCGCATCGCCGCCCTCGCCCGGGAGCGCCTGCAACAGCATGCCGGCCGCGGACTCCGACCCGCTGGCCAGCCACAGCCGGGTCGGCAGCTGCTCCGAACGCTCGAAGTAGACATTCATGGCATCCGCGAGGGTCTCGCCCTCCAGCTCGACCACACCCTGGTAGCGCTCGCCACCGTCGCCGGGGTCCAGCGTCAGCATCAGCCGCGCGTCCTCTCCGGCGCACTCGGCCAGTGTGGCGCCCTCGGGCGGCGTCTCGCGAAAGCGGGCGAGCCCGCGCAGCCGGCCCTGGCCATCGGCCTGGGCCACGATCATGTGCACGGGGCCGGGACCGGTCACCTGCAGGATCAACGAGCCATTGAACTTGAGCGTGGCCGCGGTCAGGGCCACGGCCGCATAGGCCTGGCCCAGCAGATCGCGCACCAAGGGCGGGTACTCGTGGCGCTGCAGCAGGGCCTGCCAGGCGGCGTCGAGGTGCACCCATTCACCACGCACCCCGGCCTCCTCCAGCATGAAGCGATGCAGGGTGTCGGCCTCACGCATGGGATCGCGGTCCGCGCATCAACCGTCCAGCTTCGCCTTCAGGCGCTCGTTGACCTGGGCCGGGTTGGCCTTGCCCTGGGTGGCCTTCATCACCTGGCCGACGAAGAAGCCGAACAGCTTGTCCTTGCCGCCGCGGTACTGCTCGAGCTGCTGCGGGTTGTTGGCCATGACCTCGTCGATGATGGCGTCGATCGCGCCGGTGTCGGTGATCTGCTTGAGGCCCTTGGCCTCGATCACCGCGTCGGCGTCGCCCTCGCCGTTCCACATCGCCTCGAAGACCTCCTTGGCGATCTTGCCGGAGATGGTCTCGTCCTGGATGCGCGCGATCAGTCCGGCCAGGCCGTCGGCGTTGACCGGGGCCTCCCCCAGTTCCACCTCGGAGCGGTTGAGCGCGGCGGAGAATTCGCCCATCACCCAGTTGGCGGCCAGCTTGGGTGCATCGCAGCCGGCGGCCACGGCCTCGTAGAAGTCGCCCATCTCGCGGGTCGCGGTCAGCACGCCGGCGTCGTAGTCCGACAGGCCGTACTGCTCGACGAAGCGCGCGCGCTTGGCGTCCGGCAGCTCCGGGAGCTTTTCGCGCACGGTCTCGATGAAGGCGCTGTCCACGACCAGTGGCAGCAGATCCGGATCGGGGAAGTAGCGGTAGTCGTTGGCCTCTTCCTTGCTGCGCATGGAACGCGTCTCGTCGCGGTCCGGGTCGTACAGGCGGGTCTCCTGGACCACCGTGCCGCCACTCTCGATCACGTCGATCTGGCGTTCGACCTCGAAGTTGATCGCGCGCTCGACGAAGCGGAAGGAGTTCAGATTCTTCAGTTCCGCGCGGGTACCGAACTCGGTCTGTCCCTTCGGTCGGATCGAGACGTTCGCGTCACAGCGGAAGCTGCCTTCCTGCATGTTGCCGTCGCAGATATCGAGATAGCGCACCAGCGAGTGCAGCTTCTTCATGTAGGCGACGGCTTCCTTCGCGGAGCGCAGCTCCGGCTCGGAGACGATCTCGATCAGCGGGGTACCGGCGCGGTTGAGGTCGATACCGGTCATCGCCTCGAAGCCCTCGTGCAGGCTCTTGCCGGCGTCCTCCTCGAGGTGCGCGCGGGTCACCCCGATGCGCTTGGTCGTGCCGTCTTCCAGCTCGATATCCAGGTGCCCCAGGCCCACGATCGGCAGCTCGAACTGCGAGATCTGGTAGCCCTTGGGGAGATCCGGATAAAAGTAGTTCTTGCGCGCGAACACCGAGCGCGGGGTGATCTCGGCGTTGATCGCCAGCCCCAGCATCACGGCCCGTTCGACCGCGCCCTGGTTCAGCACCGGCAGCACGCCCGGCATGCCCAGATCCACCGGGCAGGCCTGGCGGTTGGGCTCGGCGCCGTAGGCGGTGGGCGCCCCGGAAAAGATCTTGGAGACGGTATTGAGCTGGGCATGAATCTCCAGCCCGATGACGGTTTCCCATTCCATGCGGCGATCCTCAGGCGAAGGCCGCCGGCACACGCGTGTGCCAGTCGGTCTCTTGCTGATACTGATGGGCGACGCCCAGAAGGCGCGCCTCGTCGAAGTAGTTGCCGATCAGTTGTAGCCCCACCGGCAGGCCGTCGATCTCGCCGGCCGGCAGCGACATCGCCGGCAGCCCGGCGAGGTTCGCGGCGATGGTGTAGATGTCGGACAGATACATGCTGACCGGGTCGGCCTTGGCACCGAGTGCGAACGGCAGTTCCGGGGTGGTCGGGGCCAGCAGCACGTCCACGTCCGCAAACGCGCGGCGGAAGTCGTCGGCGATGATACGGCGGACCTTCTGCGCCTTCAGGTAGTAGGCGTCGTAGTAGCCGGCGGACAGCACGTAGGTGCCGACCATGATGCGGCGCTTCACCTCGTCGCCGAAGCCCTCCCCGCGCGAGCGGGTGTAGAGGTCCATCAGGTCCTCGGGGTTCTCGCAGCGATAGCCATAGCGCACGCCGTCGAAACGCGCGAGGTTGGAGGAGCATTCGGCCGGGGCGACCACGTAATAGGCCGGCACCGACAGGTGGCTGTTGGGCAGGCCGACCTCGCGCACCTCGGCACCGCGGCCCTTGAGCACCTCGATGGCCGCGTCGATTACGCCGCGCACGCGCTCGTCGAGGCCCGCCTCGCCGAAGAACTCGGTCGGCAGCCCGATGCGCAGGCCCTTGAGGTCCTGGTTCAGACCGGCGGTGAAGTCCTCAGCCGGGCGTTCGACGCTGGTGGAGTCGCGCTCGTCGAAGCCCGCCATCGCGTTCAGCATCCGGCCGCAGTCCTCGGCGGTCGCGGCCATCGGCCCGCCCTGGTCGAGACTGGAGGCGAAGGCGATCATCCCGTAGCGCGAGACGCGGCCGTAGGTCGGCTTAAGCCCGGTAATGCCGCAGAACGCGGCCGGCTGGCGGATCGAGCCGCCGGTGTCGGTGCCGGTGGCCCCCGGCACCAGGCGCGCGCCCACCGCGGCGGCGGAGCCCCCGGAGGAACCACCCGGGACCCGCCCGGTATCCCAGGGATTGCGCACGGGCCCGTAGAAACTGGTCTCGTTGGACGAACCCATCGCGAATTCGTCCATGTTGGTCTTGCCCAGCATCACCGCCCCGGCGGCATTCATGCGCTCGACCACGGTGGCGTTATAGGGCGAGACGAACGGATCCAGCATGCGCGAGCCGCAGGAGGTGCGCACGCCCTCGGTGCAGAAGATGTCCTTCTGCGCGATCGGCACCCCCAGCAACGGCGCTTGCTCGCCCTGGGCCAGACGCGCATCGGCGGCGTCGGCCTGCGCCAGCGCCTGCTCGGCGGTCACGGTGATAAAGCTGTTCAGTTCCGGATCGAGGCGCTCGATCCGGTCCAGATACAGCTGGGTCAGTTCGCGCGAACTGATCTCGCGGGCCTGGAGCTTGCGCACCCAGCCGGACAGGGTTTCCTGGGCCATGGTTTCGGGGACTCTTGCTGGCTAGAAGCGTGACGGATTCAACAGAACGGTGACAACGTGGAGTGGATCACGCGCGGGGGATCACTCGATCACGCGCGGGACCAGATACAGTCCGCCCTCGACGGCCGGGGCGATCGCCTGGTAGGCCTCGCGCCGGTCCGGCTCGGTGACCGCATCCGGACGCAGACGCTGCTCGGCATCCAGCGGGTGGGCCATCGGCTCGACACCCTCGATGGCCGCGCCATCCAGTTGTTCGACAAAGGCAAAGATATCGCTCAGCCCTCCCGCAAAATCCCGGGCCTGATCGTCATTCATGGCCAGACGGGAGAGATGGGCGATGCGCCGGACTTCGGAGGTATCGACGGACATGGCGGGAAGGGTCCTGTTGCGTTCAGTTCAACGGGCAAAACGGAGCGCAAACTTACCACAAAGCCGTTGTTGCCCAAACCCCGGGCGCTTGCTAGAGTCGACGGCTTTCCCGCCCGCCCACTCAAGCAGGTTTCTTCTTCATGTTCAAACGCCTCCTGGGGTTGTTCTCCAACGACATCTCCATCGACCTCGGCACCGCCAACACCCTTATCTATATGCGCGGCCAGGGCATCGTCCTGAACGAACCCTCCGTGGTCGCCATTCGTCAGGACCGCGGCCCGGGCGGCCCGCGCTCCATCGAGGCCGTGGGGATCGAGGCGAAGAAGATGCTCGGCCGCACGCCGGAGCACGTGGTAACGGTGCGCCCGATGAAGGACGGCGTGATCGCCGACTTCACCACCACTGAGAAGATGCTGCAGTACTTCATCAAGAAGGTGCACGAACGCCGGATCTTCCGGCCCAGCCCGCGCGTGCTGGTCTGCGTGCCCTGCGGCGCGACCCAGGTGGAACGCCGCGCGATCCGCGAATCGGCCTTCGGCGCCGGGGCGCGCAAGGTCTACCTGCTGCAGGAACCGGTGGCCGCGGCCATTGGCGCCGGCATCCCGCTGGACGAGGCGGTGGGCTCGATGGTGCTGGATATCGGCGGTGGCACCTCCGAGGTCGCCGTGCTGTCGATGAACGGCATCGTCTACTCGGAATCCGTGCGCATCGGCGGTGACACCTTCGACGAGGCCATCATGGCCTACGTGCGCCGCAACTACGGCGTGCTGATCGGCGAGGCCACCGCCGAGCGCATCAAGCACGCGGTGGGCTCCGCCTACCCGGGCAAGGAACTGCTGGAGATCGAGGTCAAGGGCCGCAACCTGGCCGAGGGCGTGCCGCGCTCGTTTACCCTGAACTCCAACGAGATCCTCGAGGCCCTGCAGGACCCGCTGTACGGCATCGTCTCCGCCGTGCGTACCGCGCTGGAACAGACCCCGCCGGAACTGGGCGCGGACGTTGCCGAGCGCGGCATCGTGCTGACCGGCGGCTCCGCCCTGCTGCAGCAGCTGGACCGCCTGCTGATGGAGGAAACCGGCATTCCGGTGGTCATCGCCGACGACCCGCTGACCTGCGTCGCCCGCGGCGGCGGCCGCGTGCTCGAGATGCTCGACGAAAAGCGGGTCGACTTCCTGGCAATGGAATAACCCCCACTCCGGCCACGGGAGCCCTGACTCTCCCGCGGCCGGTGACTCGGGTTACACTCCGGACCGCAACTGGTCGGCAGGATCGCGGGTACAACACGCCGCAACCCTGCCTCGTCGACGCGATCCGCAACCGGAGGTCACGCCATCAGCAAGCCGCTGTTCAGACTGGGTGTCTCGCCCACTCTGCGCCTGCTCGCGGTCATCCTGCTGGGCCTGGCGCTGATGGCGCTGGACCACCGCGTCAATGAACTGCAGTTTGTCCGCAGCACCCTGGCCACCGTGACCTACCCGCTGCAAGTCGCAGTGGACACACCGGTCCGTGCGGTCAGCCGGGTGTTCGAGTCGTTCACCCGCCGCGAGGACCTGATCACCGAGAACCGCATCCTGCGCAGCGAGAACGCGGAACTGCGCGCCCGCCAGCTGCGTTTCGAGGCCCTACAGCAGGAGAACGACCGTCTGCGGGCCCTGCTCAATACCGCGCAGCAGGCCGAGGAACGCGTCGAGATCGCCAAGCTGCTGGCCGTGGACCTAGACCCCTTCCGCCAGCAGATCGTGCTCAACAAGGGGCGCGCGGACGACGTCTACGCGGGCCAGCCGGTCATCAATGCCGACGGCGTGATCGGGCAGGTCCTGTCCACCCGCCTGACCAGTTCCGTGGCCCTGCTGATCTCCGATCCCAGCCATGCCCTGCCGGTGCTCAGCGCGCGCACGGGCCTGCGGGGGCTGGTGGTCGGGACCGGCAACCCGCAGCGCCTCGAGATGCGCCACGTCCCGCTGCAGGAAGACGTCGAACCCGGCGACCTGCTGCTGACCTCCGGGCTGGGCGGCCGTTTCCCGGCCGACTATCCAGTCGCCCGGGTCACCTCCGTCGAGCGCCCGCAGGGCCAGCCCTTTCTGAGCATCCAGGCCGAGCCGCTGGCGGCGCTGGACCGTTCCCGCGAGGTCCTGCTGCTGTGGACCGAGGGCATCATGCCGGGCATCGCCCCCCTTGAACTGGATGAGGATGCGGAGGCAAGGCCGGGCGCATTCACGCCGGAACCCGAGCCGGACGACAACGCGCCGGCAACGCCATGACCCGCGCCATCGGCATCCCCTGGCCGGTGGCGCTGACCCTGCTGGCGGCCCTGGCCCTGGCCATCGTGCCAATCCCCGAGACCCTGCGCCCCGCGCGGCCGGAGTGGCTGGCACTGGTCCTGATCTACTGGGCCATGGCGTTTCCGACCCGCGTGGGCATCCTGACCGCCTTTGTCGCCGGCTTGCTGCTGGATACCCTGATGGGGCAACTGCTGGGGCAGAATGCCATCGCCCTGGCGGTGATCATCTACATCGTGCTGCAGATCCATCCGCGCCTGCGGGTGTACCCGGTCTGGCAGCAGATGATGGTGGTCGCGATCCTGATCGCCCTGTACAAGCTGCTGGCCCTGTGGCCCCAGGGGATTACCGGTTTTCCACCGGACCGGATTACGTACTGGGCCCCGGTGATCACCAGCGCCTTGCTCTGGCCGCTGATCTTTTTCCTGCTGCGCGACGTGCGCCGGCGCTGGCTCCTGCACCTGACCTGAGGGAGGCGGCGATTCGTGCACATACCCGCGCCCGGCTCGAAGCAGCGTGAACGGTCACGCATACTGTGCCCCGCCAACCCGAAACAAGGAGCCCTGCCATGGACACGAACAAGCAAACCGAGATCGAGGCCGCCGTATTCCGCCGCCTGCTGCAGCATCTGGACGAGCGCAAGGACGTGCAGAACATCGACTTGATGAACCTGGCCGGCTTCTGCCGCAACTGCCTGTCCAAATGGTACGTGGCCGCCGCCGAGGAACGCGGCGAGTCGATCGACTACGAAGGGGCGCGCGAGATCGTCTACGGCATGCCCTACAGCGAATGGAAGGCGCGCTACCAGCAAGAAGCGACCCCCGAGCAGAAGGCGGCATTCGAGGCCAGCCAGAAATCGCACGATGCATGATCATGGCCTGATCGAGACCCCGGAGGCCCTGCAGGGCTTTCTGGACACCATCGCCGGGACCGACTGGATCGCGCTGGACACCGAGTTCATGCGCGAGAAGACCTACTACCCGCGCCTGTGCCTGATCCAGCTGGCCACCCTCGACCAGATCGCCTGCGTCGACCCGCTACGGCTGGATATGGGCCTGCTCGAGCCCCTGCTGTTCGATGCCGGCGTGACCAAGGTCTTCCATTCGGCATCGCAGGATCTCGAGGTCCTGTATCGCGAGCTCGGGCGCGTCCCCGCCCCGGTATTCGATACCCAGATCGCCGCCAGCATGCTCGGCTACGGCGAGCAGATCGGCTATGCCAACCTGGTCAAGGCGATCCTCGACCGCGACCTCGACAAGAGCCAGACCCGCACCGACTGGTCACGCCGCCCGCTGAGCGAACAGCAGATCCACTACGCCGCGGACGACGTGCGCTTTCTGGCCACGGTGTTCATGCGCCTGCTGCATGAACTGGAGAGCCACGACCGCATGCACTGGCTGCGCCCGGAGATGGAGGCGCTGAGCAACCCCGCCCTGTACGAACCGGATCCCGACGGTGCCTGGCAGCGCGTCTCTGGCGTCAAGCGGCTCAAGCCGCGCGAGCGCGGCGTGCTGAAGGCCGTGGCGGCCTGGCGCGAACGCGCCGCACAGGCGAGTGATCGCCCGCGACGCTGGATCCTGGCCGACGATATCCTGATCGACATCGCCCGGCGCACCCCTCAGGACACCGCGGCCCTGCACCAGCTGCGGGGCTTTCCCGACGGCATGAAGCCGCCGCGTCAGGAAGAACTGCTGGAGGCGATCCGCGAGGGCCAGGCCCTGCCGCGTGAGGAATGGCCACAGCTCCCGGAGAAGGCGAAGCTCACCGAGGCCGAGGAGGTCCTGGCCGACATCGGCATGGCCCTGCTGCGCGAATGCGCGCGACGCAACCAGATCACCGCCGCCGCGATCGCCCAGCGCAAGGATGTCATCGAGTTGCTGAAGGGGGACGGCACAACCGGCCGCCTGGGCAGCGGCTGGCGCCACGAGATCGCCGGAAAGACCATCGCCCGCTGGTTTGCGGGCGATGGCGAACTGGCACGTACGGAGGAGGGCTTGCAGATCCGCCCGTGAGCATCGAACGGGCGGATCTGCGGGGCGGTCAGGCCGCCTTGTAGATCCCGCGACGCGGCGAGCTCAGCCGGCCCTGGCGCTTCAGGTAGGCCAGGGTCTGGCTGATGTTCTTGGTATCCAGGCCGATCTTCTCGGCCTCGGCCTTGATCTCCTTGATACCCATCTCCGGCTTTTTCGCGACAATCTCGCACAGCTTCTGGCTGATCGACTCGCCTCCGGCGCGCCGCCCGCGACGACCACCGCCGGTGCTGGCGGCTCGGCCCACACGGCCGCCCAGTTCGCGGATCTGGCGCTCCAGCTCGTTGAGCTCCTTGCGGTGGCGCGCCAGCATCTCCTTGCGCTTTTCCATCAGCTTCTCGCGCTTCTGGCGGCGCTCGGCCTCCTTGCGCTCGGCCTCTTCCTTTTCCCGCTGGCGCGCGAGGGCGTAGAGTTCTTCGGCTGAAAGATCGGAGGCCTTCTTGTTATCCATGCTCATACAGAACTCCCGGATGCTGAAAATCGATTCAATGACAGGTTTGGACGACAGGGGTTCGCGCCCCCTTACCATTCTCTAATACTTAGCCACGGCAGAATAATACGAACCCATGGAACGATGCCAGAAAGATTATAAGAATGCGCAGGAAATACAAGCGTCCGCTCGCACTCTTTCTCCTCAAAAGAGAAAGCAGATATGTGACGAGGTGGCACGGCTGTATCATTTGATCGAAGGCACACCGGACAAAGACCTCCCGGCCATTCGATTTGATCTGAAAGGCCGGGCAGCCGGGCAATGGCGCCTGAGAAAGAATGCGGAAACCCTGCGCTTCAATCCGGAAGCCTTCAGCCTGGAATGGGATCAGCATTTTCCCGAAACGGTGGCGCACGAGGTGGCCCACTCGCTGGTCTACCGCGCCCACGGCATACGAAGGGTTCGGCCCCATGGCCCCGAATGGAAAGGTCTGATGCGGGCGCTGGGTTTCCCCAATCCGAGTGTCACGCATGCGACGGCGCTGACCACTCGCACGATGCGCCAGTACGACTATGTATGCGGATGCGGTCCCCAGCCCCTGAGCGCTCGCCGACACTTTCTCATTAGCAAGCGCGGCTATCGGTACCAATGCCGCCAATGCGGCCAGTGGCTGCGACGCTCCGGCAGCGGTTGCAGCTGATACCGCGCGCACCCCCGATCAAGCACACGCATCCGGGCGCGCCGGGATCATATGAAAACCCGGCACCCCGCCGTCATCATCCCGGGAAGGAATGTCGGTTCAGATACTCCAGTAAACGCGCCGTTGCACCCTGATTCTCTGCAATAAAAACGGTTGCGCGCTGCCGAATAATCTCGCGTCGGGACTCATCCTCCCCCAGCCACGCAGCCATCCGCGCGACCGCCTCCTCGGCATTCCTTGAACGCCATAGCAGATCCGCGGCCTCCATGCGTTCCACCAGAAGTTCAAAGTTGTCGACATGCGGCCCCATGACGACCGGACAATTCCACAATGCGGCCTCCAGCGGGTTGTGGCCGCCAACACCGACCAGTGACCCCCCAACAAAGGCGACATCGGCCAGGCCAAAGAAACGTTTCAACTCCCCCAGCGTGTCCAGCAGCCAGAAATGCGTGGCGGCATCCGGCACACCTTCGCTACGGCGAACGAAGCTTTGCCCGGAACGTTCCAGCAAGTCTGCCACTTCGGGAAACCGCTGCGGATGGCGTGGTGCCACGATCACCAGAAGGCGTGGATACTCGGCGCGCAAGGCGTTCAGCCCCGGCAGCAATTGGGCCTCTTCGTCGGCATGGGTACTGGCGAGAATCACCACCGGGCGCCCGTCAACCACCGGACGCAGAGACCGGACCTCCTGGCGATCGTCCTCCTCGATGTGGATGTCGAACTTGATATCGCCATTGACCGTCACGCGATCGGGCACGGCCCCAAGGGCGACGAAGCGCTCCCGGTCCAGCGCATTGCGACAGGCAATCCAGTCAAATCCGCTCATGGCCGGCGCGATCAGCCGCGGGATCCGGGCATAGCGTCGGGCCGAACGTCCGGACATCCGGGCGTTCGCCAGCACGACCGGCACCGCGGCACGCCGCGCCTCCGCCAGCATGTTCGGCCAGATCTCGGTCTCCATGACCACGATGGCGCGCGGTCGCACGGCACGCAGGAATCGGCGCTGCAGCCAGGGCAGGTCCAGTGGCAGGAACCGATGCATGACCTGACCACCGAGCCGCTCCGCCAGCATGGCGGCCCCGGTCGGCGTCGTGGTCGTCACCAGGATGCGCCGCGGCCCGGCGTCCAGCAGCCGGCGAATCAGGGGTTCCGCCGCCAGCACCTCGCCGACCGATACCGCATGAATCCAGATCTCGGCCGGCTCCGGCGCGCGCGCCCAGCCCATGACCTCGCCCAGCCGGACACGCACCGAAGCCCGACGGCTGCGCAAGCCGTGGCGGATCAGCAACAAGGGGGTCAGCAACGCAAGCAGCGCCGTGTAGACTACGCGGGTCATTCGCAGGGAGACTCCGATCCGTGACGGCACGGCCCGAACCATCGAGCGCGACCGAACGCCCACCCCGCGGTCCCACCACCTGGCCCATGTGGGCGGTCATCGGCCTGGCACGGCTGGTCATCCGGCTGCCCATCCGCTGGCAGCAGGCACTCGGCCGCGGCATCGGGCGACTGTTCTACCGCTTCGGCCGCGAGCGTCGTGCGATCGCCCGCACCAACCTCGAACTGTGCTTTCCCGACCAGTCCACCGAGCAGCGCGAACAGTGGCTGCACGAGCACTTCGAGGCGGCCGGAATGGGGATCCTCGAGATGGCCATGGCCTGGTGGGGACGCGACACGCAACTCAAGGGACATTACACAATCCACGGGCTGGAACATCTGGACAGGGCACTGGAGCAGGGCAAAGGGGCCCTGCTGGTCAGCGCCCATTTCACCACACTCGAGCTCTGCGGGCGCCTGCTGGGCCTGCACCGGGACTTTGCCGCGATGTACCGGCCCAGCGAGCGCCCGCTGATCAATTACCTGTTCAAGGTCAACCGCGACCGGCACACGGCGGGCGTGATCGCCCGCGACGACGTGAAGGGCCTGCTGCGCACCCTGCGCAACAACATGCCCGTGTGGTACGCGCCCGACCAGGCCACCAGCGGGCGCCAGACCGAACTGGTCCCGTTCTTCGGCGAACCCGCGAACACGCAAACGGCCACCCATCGCATCGCCCGGGTCAGCGGCGCCCCGGTCCTGCCCTTCTTCGGCTACCGCCGGGACGACGGCCACTATGTCGTGACCATCCACCCCCCGGTGGAGGACTTCCCCACCGAGGACGCCTACGCCGACACCCTGCGCATCAACCACATCATCGAAGAAGCCGTGATGGACGCCCCGGGCCAGTACTTCTGGACCCACAAGCGCTTCAAGAAGCGCGCGGGCATGCCCGACCCTTACGCGGGCTGAGGCTCGCGCGCGATCAGTCTTCCAGACCCAATTCGCGGCGGATATGCGCAGCCACCTTCGGCGTGTCGTTGACCGGCGCGTAGGACCACTGATCGAGCGCCCCGGTGAACGGTCGGGTCACGCCTTCCGCCTCCAGGGCAGAGTGAAAGGCCTGCAGGCGACGGCCGAGCGGCCCCAGGGCCACCGTGTATACGGGGACACCGGTCGCCGCCGCCTCCGAGACCATTGACACGGAATCGGCACTGACCACGATATGGTCGGCTGTTGCCAGCATTTCCATAAAGGGGTTCTCGCCCTGCCCGTCCCAGACAAACCCGGGAACATCCGCCAGCCCCTCGACCAGTCGTCGCGTACTGGCCGCGCCCGTCCGCCGCGAGGGCGTGACCAGCACACTCCCCCCGGAGGCTTCTGCGGCCGAACGCAGGTCACGGATCAGGGCATCCAGTCGCTCCTGCCCCAGGTCACCGCGTTGGGTCGCGCCCCCGATCAGCACCGCGATCCAGGGCCGTGGAAACGCCGCCCATGCGGCCCCCAGATCCGTGCGCGCCGACTCCAGCCGCTCGATCGTCACCCGGTGCAGGGCGCCACGCGTCGCAATCACGTTGGGGCCGGCCAACCCATCGTGACGCGGCGGCACCACCCAGTCGAAATGGCGCGGAGAGATCTGCGGGTCCTGCACATGCACAGTCATGATGGCGCCACGACTGGCGCGCTTGAGGGCGACGGCAACCGTGGCGCTCCGCCGCCCGCAAGAGATCAGCAGGCGTGGCCAGGGGGGCTCCAGAGCATCACTGCCAGCGGTCAGGCCCCGCAGCACACCGGGGGCAAAGGAGCCGGGCATCCAGCGCCAGGGGCGTCGCAGCCCCACCGTCTTGTGCTCGTAGGGCAGCCCGACGGCCTCGGCCAGGCCACGGACCTGACTGGTCATCCCGGCCTCGCCGGTGGTCAGGGTCCAGCACGAGATCTCGTTCACAGCCAAGCGGCCCGCGTCCGGCTTTCGCTCAAGCGGGCACACCCCGCTGCACAGGGGTATCCGGCGAGGCCAGTTCATGGCGATTGCGCCACTCTTCGGTGACGTAGTTGATGATCAGGGACCGGCGTACACCTTCAAGCGGGCGCCGATGATAGCCGTGCCAAGTGTTGTCGGCCGGCACAAATACCAAGGCGCTGTTATACGTACCGGGGGCGGTCTCGTAGTGCGTCTCGGCGTCCACGTACACATCCGTGCCCCAGTTCTCGTAGCCCGGATCGGTGGACAGGTACAGCAGCATGGTGAATTTCTTCACACCCAGGTCCGTATGCGGTGCCAGCCAGAAACCCTCGGTATCCAGGCAGTGCTCGATACGCAAGTAGTTGCCGCTCACGTCCACGCCGCACACCTCAAAGATCGCATCCAGCACCTGCGGACTCTCGAAGGCCGCCGCAACGCTCTCGCAGACCTCGAAGGCCTTCCGATTCTCGGCGTCGAAGAAGCGCCGGGAACTGTTGTGCGTCTCGCGCTTGCCTTCGGTATCGCCGATCGCCGGCGGCTCGAACGGCAGCGCCTCCACCGCTCGCGCAGCCGCCTCCGGCAACACCGCCTGCGGATACCAACGCCGGTACGGGTATCCCTCCGACGATGCCCGCCGCAGCGATGCCTCGACCTGCTCTGCCACCTCTGCGACCGGGCTCATGCCTTTCCTCAAAAAATTCGGTATTAGAACTAGCGATTGTAAAGCAACGGGTACAGCAGCCAAAACTTCTGAACGTCCGAGCTGCTAGAATTCAGAGTCTTTACAAGCCGCCCACGCCGTGATGCGTGGCGCCCCGGACAAGGCGATCCATGACATCCAGACCCGACCCGAAGCCCTTCGCATTCGGCAACCATCGGCCCGAAAAGCGGGCGCTTCCATTCCTCTGGATCGTTCGCATCGGACTCGCTCGCGGCGAACTTTCGCGCGGGTTGCGCAGGTTGTGGATGCGCTGGTTCGACCACGTGGTAGATGTCGAGGCGAGGGGGATTCGCTATCGCCTGAACATCGGGGACAACGTTACCGATGCCAAGATCCTCCTGTCTTCCAAAAAATACGATCAGACCGAACTCGAGCATCTTGCGCGCGCATGTTCGGGGGGCACATTCGTCGATATAGGTGCCAACACGGGTTACTACAGCCTGCAGGTTGCTGCTTCCGGGGCACGGCAGGTCCTTGCAATCGAGCCCAACCCGCCCACCTTCGAGCGCCTGGCATTCAACATCAACTGCAATCCATTCGCGAAGACAGTTCGCGCCCTCAAACTTGCCATTGGGCCCAAGGGGCGTGCAGCCCTGCATCAGACGCAAACGCTCGGATCGGCCTCATTGATAAAGATGGATCCCCACGAAACGGGCGCGACCGAGGTCGAATCCAGCCCACTCCTCGATGTCCTCGGAGCCGAAGGCATCACCCAGATCGACGGGTTGAAGATCGACATCGAAGGATACGAATACCAGGCGCTCGAGCCCTTCTTCAGGGACGCGCCCCGCTCGCTGTACCCGCGCTGCATGGTCGTGGAAAAGTGCCACGAGCATACCTGGGAGCAGGACGTCATCGACCTTCTCCGGGCCCACGGCTACACGGTCACTGCACAGACGCGCTCCAACGCGATCCTGCACCGAGAAGAATCCAGCCCCACCAATGACTGACCCCAGGGCACGCCAGCACAGCAAATGATGCGTTCAATCCTGCAAGTAGTTCCGGCCCTTGAATCAGGAGGTGTCGAGCGCGGCACCCTGGAGATCGCCCGGGCAATCCACGCCGCTGGTCATCGGTCCATAGTGATGTCTGGGGGTGGACGACTTGTAACATCGCTGGAATCACAGGGAAGCGAACACATTACATGGCCCGTTGGCAGAAAATCGCTACGATCCCTCCGCCTCGTGCGGCCATTACGCAACTTCATACGCGCGCAACGCATTGATCTGATTCATGCTCGTTCCCGCGTTCCCGCCTGGATTGTCTGGCGAGCATTACAGGGGATGCGGCCTGATGAACGCCCCGCGTTTGTTACAACCTTCCATGGATTTTACAGCCCAGGACGCTACAGCTCGGTCATGACGCGAGGGGACGGCGTAATAGCAGTCTCCAACAGCATCTCGGAATACATCCGCAACAATTATCCGGCCTGCCCGCCGGAATGCGTTCACGTAATCCATCGTGGGGTCGACCCAACGGAATTCCCCCATGGTTATACACCTACAGACGATTGGAAGAATACATTTCTTCAGTCGCTTCCAGCGAACGCCAGAAACCAGGCATTAATCACCCTTCCCGGGCGCATCACTCGATGGAAAGGGCAACTGGATTTCATAGACGTGATGGACGGGCTCATACGAGAGGGCCATCCCGTACATGGCATCCTCGTTGGCGGGACCGAAGCACGCCGGCGGCGCTACGAACTAGAGATCCGTAGAGAAATATCGGAAAGGCAGCTTGATAGCCATATTACATGGCTGGGGCAACGCTCAGATTTGCGCGAAATCATGTCCGTTTCATTCGCCGTACTATCCCTCTCCCGAGACCCTGAAGCCTTCGGCCGGGTCTCCCTTGAAGCGTTGTCCCTCGGCCGGCCCGTCGCTGCCTATGCTCACGGAGGTGTTGGTGAGCAGATGTCAGCCCTGTTCCCGCAGGGCAGCGTCCCACCCCGCCATCCCAAAGAAGCTGTTCGCATACTGTCCGGCTGGCTGACGAATGCTCCGCCACCAACCCCGGCCCCACTAACCCGCTTCACCCTGCAGCAGATGCAACAGGAAACTCTCGGCGTGTACGCCAGCTTGCTGGCTCCAGAATAACACCGGCCGGGCGCCCACACCCGGATGAAACAGCACATCAAGAGGGCCGCCCCCGAACAACTTCCCGATGGTTTCCGTGTATTAGCGGCGCCAGGGCAAGTGCTAACACAAGCCAGAGAACCGCCGCGGTATACGAGCTATAGACTGTCCAATGGACATTCACTGGATTGAGAGCGGAAAAAATGGCTACCCCCGCAGTCACCAGCAGCGGAACATTCACCTCGGTGGCTCTAGCGTTACGCCACAACGCGAGGAGAACGCCGAGCAAGGCCGTCAAATAGGCAACAAGCCCAACCAAACCCGTGGAAACCCATACATCTAGAAAATACAGATGGACGTGCGAGAAGGGCATATCGGCATACCCCCTCTCTTTCGCAACTGGCTCCACGCCACGCACCCCCACCCCAAGTAGCGGCTCATCTTTGACCACCCGCCAGGAAGCCAGCCAGATGGTGCCCCGCTGAGCGGTCGCCGCATCCAGTCCCTCAACGCTCAGATCCGCCATGCCGGAGATCACGCCCAGACGATCACGGGTTTCGGGAGAAGCCCAAAGGGCGGCTGCCACACCTAGGGCCAGAGCCGCTAGCAACGCGAAAATCGTGCGCACTCGCAGGCGATAAAACCAGACCAGAAAAACTCCGTACGCAGACAGCGTAATAACCGCCGCCAACATGCTTGCGCGCGACCCCGAAAGCAGGATGGCGATCACGACCACCAGAGGCAGAAACGCTGCGAGCCGGTTGGACGAGGACAGCCGTCGAGACGCCTCCAGAACAAATGGCAGGAGATGTGCCAGCACAATCCCCAAGCGCATATTCGGATGGAACAGACCGTCAATGCGACGACCGTCGTATGGGTAGCCGAAGATGTTACTGCCTGAAAGGAATTGAAGAATCCCATCCAGGGACCAGAAAACCGCAAGTGCCAGCACTGCGTACAGAAGCGTGTTCGTCAAGTCGCAGCGGCGAGCCACCCAAAGGAGCGGGATGATGGAAATTGCAAAGAGGGGGTAAGTCATTGCGGTGCGCATAGCGCGATCAAAATCAACCGCAA
Source organism: Thioalkalivibrio sp. ALE30 (assembly GCF_000377465.1). NCBI lineage: Bacteria > Pseudomonadati > Pseudomonadota > Gammaproteobacteria > Chromatiales > Ectothiorhodospiraceae > Thioalkalivibrio > Thioalkalivibrio sp. ALE30. The sequence continues at coordinate 224,525 of NZ_KB898169.1, forward strand.
CAGTCAAAGCGAGTAACTGAGGTACCCAAAGAGCCAGCAAAAGCACCAGCGCCCATCGGACCCATCGATCCCGCCATAGCGCCCCAAGGTGCGTAACAAGCAGCCCCATGCCCGCAAGAGCAAGGATGGCCAGAGGAACAAATACCCCGGTACCAAACGGCAAAAGGAAAAATGCCAGCGCCACAAGTCCAACCACAGACACGAGGCGCCAGTCGCGCTGCCCAACTACTCCGTCCATACCCCGCGCATCCTTAGTCCAATCTGCAGGCAGCGACACACCATACCGGAAGATCCCCCATCCATCCTCTTGAAGGGCCTGACACCTAGCGGTCTTTAGGCGACAATTCGTGGCTGGACCTCACGAGCGGCAACAGCATAATCACTCGTCCCACAAGGATTTCCAATCCATGGAACAGAAAAGCCGAAGCCCCGATCCCTCCGCATCGCGCCCCAGACAGGTGCTCTGCATGAAATGGGGGACTATGTACGGCCCTGAATACGTAAACCGGCTGTATGCGAGTGTGCGTCGACAGGTGAGCGGCCCTCTGCGTTTCGTTTGCCTTACAGACGATTCGGAGGGCATACGCGAAGAGATCGAGACGCACCCGTGCCCCGAGATCGAAATTCCGGAACCATGGCGCAATACGACGTGGCGAAAAATGGCGCTTTACCTCGAGCCCGCGTCGCTCTCAGGTCTGGAAGGGGAGTGGTTATTCCTCGATCTGGATGTCGTTGTGACCGGGAGGCTCGACCCGTTGTTCGACTACGAAGCTGATCACCCGTTCGTGGTCATGCAAAACTGGACCCAGCGCGGCAAGGGCATCGGAAACACCTCGGTTTTTCGGTTCCGGATGAACACCCACGGCTATTTGCTCGAGAGGCTTCTTGACGACTTTCCACACTATCTCGAGCGTTACCGTAACGAGCAGACCTTCATCAGCCGCGAGATCGACTCGCTGCAGTTCTGGCCGGATGCCTGGTGTGTCCTGTTCAAGGTGCATTGCGTACCGGCCTGGCCCATGCGCCTTTGGCGCACGCCCGCGATCCCCGAAGGCGCAAGGGTGGTTGCATTCCCCGGTTCGCCGAACCCACCGGACGCGCTCCAGGGCAAGTGGCCAGAAAAGCGCTGGAGAAAAAGGCTCTACAAGAAGATTCGACCAGCCAGCTGGATCGACACCTACTGGACCCGGTCAGAAGAGCTCCTGGCCCAAGAATCCAGGGAATCGACTGAAGACTGACCACTAACCAAGGTGCGGCCCGGGTTTACGGCGCGCTTTTAGGCGAGGTCAATCGCCCGCCCTCATTCCAGCAGCCAGGCGACTGGATCAACCTGCCTGGGCGGCGCTTCGCCCGCGCGCTCGATAAATAGCCTGGACCAGATCGCGAACTGCACGAGCGCAGCCAGAGGCTCAACCAGTCGTCTGTCGAGCGGCCCCGGGACTTTCAGGCTGGATGCCAGGGCCTCGGGATCCAGTAGCGGCTGCAGAGCGACTGACCGGGTCAGGGCCTGCAGTAGCTGCTTACGATCCAGGGACTGCACCCAATCCACGACGGGCACCGAGAACCCCCGCTTGCGCCCCATCGAGTTCACGCCCGCGTGTGCCTGTAGCCAGGCACGGGGCACCTGCTTGCCGATACGCCTCTGAATCTTCATAGAGGCCGGCAGGGACAAACCGAACAAGACCAGCTCGTGGTCCAGGAAAGGTACGCGGCCCTCTACACCCTGCGCCATCAACATCCGGTCGGCCTTGGTAAGCAGATCGTCGGCCAGCCACGTCTGCATATCGGTGAGCTGCCGCTTTTGCAGGTCATCAAACCCCGGCGTCTCCCGCCACGCTTGCTTAAAAGGTGCTCGCCAGGATTTGTTCATCCGCCGCCCCCAGCCCTGCCTCAGCAAGGCCGCTGGCAACGCCTTGTCAAATCGCCCGCGTGTGCGAAAGCCGCCGCTTCCCGGGGCGCGAAGCGAATACAGCCAGCGCTGCAAGCGCGGCATCCGGTAGCGCCCATAGCCTGCGAAGACTTCATCCCCGCCTTCTCCGGTCAGCACAACCTTGTGTGACGACGAAGCCGCTTCGGCCGCCAGAAGCAAGGTCGGCAGGGAGGCGAAATCGCCCATCAGCTCGTCCGCCGCCCAGGTCGCGTACACCAGATGGTCGAACAGGGCGATCGGGTTCGCACGGACCAGCTTCAGCTCGATGCCGCAGGTCTGCGCGATTTCCATCGCGGCGACCGCCTCATCCTGTACCGACTGGGTCTCGAACCCCATGCTCCAGGCCTTCGGCCGACCGGCCTGAGCGGGCTGCCGCGCTAGCTGCATCGCCAGGATACTGGAATCGACACCCCCTGACAGAAACAGACCGACGGGAACGTCTGCACGCAAGTGCTCGGTCACAGCACGATGCATCAACTGGTCAAAGCACTCGACGGCATCGGTGAGTTGTCCGGTGAATGCAGACTGGAGAGCAACCTCGTCCGCCAGGCGCCACCAGGCCGAGAGCGCAACCTTCCCGTGGGAATCGACAGTCAGGCGCCCACCCGGGGGGACGCGCTTGATCCTGCGGAATGCGGTCTGGTCCCCACTTGCGAAGTTGACCTGAAGAAACCGCCCAACCGCGGGATCCTCGACTTCCGGAGCGCGCCCCAGCAGCGGCAAGAGGGCTTTCGTTTCCGAAGCAAACGCGATGCCGCCCGGCACCTCCATGTAGTACAAAGGCTTGATACCGAAACGATCCCTCACCAGCGTCAGACAGCGGGCCGTCTGATCAAACAACGCCAGCGCAAACATGCCTTTCAGGTGAGTGGCGAAGCCCTCCGGGTCTCGCTCGGCCAGCGGCAGAATCACCTCACAATCGGACTGGGTGGAAAACCTTACCCCTTCGGAACACAGAGACCGGCGTAGCTCCGGGTGGTTGTAGACCTCGCCATTGGCCACCAGGATGCGCTCGCGGCTCTGGCTGAACAGCGGCTGCCTGCCCTGTTCCAGATCGATGATCGACAAGCGCGCATGCAGCAGCGCGACATCCTTGTCGACAAAGTGGCCCTGCCCGTCGGGGCCTCGGTGCGCCAATGCCTGCAACATCGGCATGACAGCAGGCAACGAGACCGGACGACCTGGCGTATACACCCCGGCGATGCCACACATTCAGCGAAATTTCTCCAATAGCTTCTGATACAGGCCCCGATAGGCCTGCACAACGGCCCGTTCGCTAAAGCGCGTATCCAGCGTACGCAGGCCCTGCGCGATCAGCCCCTCACGCTGCGCAGGCGCAGCCTGCAAGAGGGTCTGCATTTGCGCGGTCATCTGCTCGGGATCGTCGATATCGCACAGCAGGCCAGAAACCCCGTCCTCGATGAGCTCCAGCGCACCATGGGTCCGGGTTGAGACGACCGGACAACGATGTGCCCAGGCCTCCAGCAGAACATTCCCCAGCGGCTCATGCCGCGAGGGGCACACCAAAAGATCCGCCAGATAAAAATAGGGGCTCGGATTTTGTTGCCAGCCCAGCCAATGGATCCGGCTGGCCGCCCCGGAATCTCTGGCCTGGGTCTGCAGTTCGGTCCTCAATGGCCCATCGCCCGCCAGCAACAGGTGAACCGGCCGCCCAGCCGCGGCGGACGGGAGACGTTCGATGGCACGAATGAGCGTATCGAAGCCCTTGTTTTCGTGCAGGCGACCAAGAGAAAACACAATCAGCGCATCAGCCGGAATACCCAGCTCGCGCCGCAACGCCAGCGACTGGGACTCACTGATCGGGGGAGGCATGGTCACGAAATTGCCAATGCAAGAGACCCGTGACGCCGGGATACCTGACTCGACCAGAAAATCACAGATCGCCCGGGTATTCCCGACGAGCGCGTGGGCATGACGGTATCGGTTCGGCTCGTAAAATCCGCCAAGCCGGGCCACATGCACGGGGAGCCGAGAAGGTTTCAGGCGCACGGACCGGGTCGCACGCCCCATCCAGGTCTGCACGACATCCGGCCGGGAACGCCGAATCAGACGCGCCAGGGCCAGGCGGGAAAAGGGGTCGTAGACGCTGCGCATGGCGCTGGTCTCGGCCGGAGGCGTCAAGCTCGCATTCAACGCACTGGCCGGGGGCGTGACCGCAACAGAAGACAGACCTGGGGCGCGATTGAAGGCATCATGCAAACGGATGAAAAACCCTTCCGCGCCGCCCAGCTTCTTACTGCCAATGATTTGCAGTGTGCGGATTTCCTGCATCGCCACGCAGCCTCATGCCGGTAGTGCCGCCATCCGAATGCCTCACGGAAACGAGCACCAGAAAATCTTACCTTTTGGTGTGCGAGCGCCAGACCGAAAAAATCACGGCAGCTACATCCATACCCTCGGGAGCGAGACAAACCCGGAGGGAGTGGAACAGTCACCAACGCTGGACAGGGGCAGACTCGTGATACGCACGCACCAACTGCGGCGCATTGCGCCGGCCCCAATCAGAACAGGACCCCACAGGCCGGCACCGGAGAATGAGCGCCTGAAATCTACTACGCACCAAACGGTACGCAACCGGCAACCGGTGGCTCAATCGTCCTTCAGGATGAACTGGGTGCCGCAGTAGGGGCACTGGAAGCGGCCGTCCGGAGTCTCGTCGATCGGGAGGAAGACACGCGGGTGCGAGGCCCACAGGGCCATCTTGGGCGTGGGGCAGTGCAGCGGCAGGTCCTTGCGCGTGACCGTGATCTCGGTCTGCGCGTTCGGTGTCTGGTACTGGTCCTGATGGTGGGCGGTATCGGGATTCACCATGATTCTTCTCGCTTCCGGTTGACGGAAAATTCGGGCGCCTCAGACGAAGGTCAGCCAGCCCTCGTGGCGGCTGTCGCGCCCCTGCACCACGTCGAAGTAGCGTGACTGCAGGCGCTCGGTGATCGGGCCGCGGGTGCCGGTGCCGATCGGGCGATCGTCGACCTCGCGGATCGGGGTCACCTCGGCGGCGGTGCCAGTGAAAAAGGCCTCGTCGGCAATGTACACCTCGTCGCGGGTGATTCGCTTCTCAATGACCTCCAGCCCCTCCTCACGCGCCAGCTCGATCACCGTGCGGCGGGTGATGCCGTCCAGCGCGGAGGTCAGGTCCGGGGTAAACAGCACGCCGTCGTGCACGATGAAGATGTTCTCGCCACTGCCCTCGGCCACGAAGCCCTCGGTATCCAGCAGCATGGCCTCGTCGTAGCCGCAGCGGGTGGCCTCCTGCAGGGCCATCATGGAGTTCATGTAGTTGCCGTTGGCCTTGGCCTTGCACATGGTCACGTTCACGTGGTGGCGGCTGTAGGAAGAGGTGCGGATGCGGATTCCCTTCTCGATCCCCTCGTCGCCCAGGTAGCTGCCCCAGTGCCAGGCCGCGACCATCGCGTGCACCAGCAGGTTGTCGGCGCGCAGCCCCATGCCCTCGGAGCCGAGAAAACACATCGGCCGCAGGTAGGCGCTTTCCAGTCCGTTGTCGCGCACGGACGCGATCTGCGCCTCGTTCAGCGCCTCGGCGGTGTAGGGGATGGTCATCCCGACGATCTTGGCCGAGTTGAACAGCCGTCGGGTGTGATCCTGCAGGCGGAAGATCGCCGGGCCCCGCGCGGTCTTGTAGGCGCGCACGCCCTCGAACACCCCCATGCCGTAGTGCAGGGTGTGGGTCAGTACGTGGGTCTGCGCCTCGCGCCAGGGCACCATCTGCCCGTCCAGCCAGATCACCCCGTCGCGGTCGGCCATCGACATCGTCTTGTTCCTCTATGCGTTCTGGTTCGCGGCCGTTTGCGGCTCGCCGAACAGGTCATTCCAGGCTTCGATCACGCGATCGCGCACGGCGCAGAGCGCGTCGTCGGGCGCCTCGACTCGGGCATCCGACCCCGCCAGCGTGAGGCGGTGGATGCGATTGCGCAGATCCCGGTAGGCATCCGCCAGCGCCGCGCTCAGGCTCGCGTCGATCACACCCTCGCGCCCGAGCGCCTCCAGCGTGCGGATCTTGTCCGGCCAGTCGCAGACGGCGGGGTGCTCGTGCGCGGATACCAAAACCCAGTATTGAACCATGAATTCAATATCAGTGATACCGCCACGGTCGCGCTTGAGATGGAAGCCCTGGCCCTTCTTCGAGGCGTGTTCCGCCAGCATGCGATCGCGCATCTCGACGACCTCGGCCCGCAGCGCCCCGGCGTCGCGCTCGCGGGTCAGGACCTCGCGGCGCAGGGCGTGAAAGCGCTCGCCCAGCTCGGCATCGCCGGTCACGAAGCGGGCCCGCACCAGCGCCTGGTGTTCCCAGGTCCAGGCGGACTCGTCCTGGTAGCGCCGGAACGCCTGCAGGCCACTGACCAGCAATCCCGCCGTGCCACTGGGCCGCAGCCGGGTATCCACCTCGTACAGGCGGCCCGCCGGGGTAAAGGCCCCCAGCAGGTGCACCACCCGCTGGGCCACCCGCGCGAAGAACTCGGTGTTGTCGATCACCTTCGGGCCCGCCGTCTGCGCTTCGTCCCCTTCACTGTCGTGCAGGAACACCACGTCCAGATCCGAACCGTAGCCCAGCTCGAAGCCGCCCAGCTTGCCGTAGCCAATCACCGCGAAGCGCGCCACCCGCCGCGCGTCCGACGCCCCGCACTGCGGCTCGCCGTGGCGCTCGACCATCTTCTCCCACGCCAGTTGCAGCACCCGCTCCAGCAGGACCTCGGCAAGCCAGGTCAGGTGATCGGAGACCTTCATCAGCGGCAGGAAGCCCATGATGTCGGCGGCCGCCACGCGCAGCGTCTGCACCTGCTTGAACTGCCGCAGGCGGTCCAGCATCTGTTCGTGGTCCTGCTCGGGAAACTGCGCCAGTTCGGCCTCCAGCTCCTCGCGCAGCCCGTCGCGATCCGGCGGTGCGTAGAGCGCACGCGGATCCAGCAGCTCGTCCAGCAGCACCGGATGCCGGGTCAGCTGTTCGTTGATCCACGGGCTGGCGGCCACCAGCTTCACCAACTGGGACAGCGCCAGCGGGTTTTCCACCAGCAGCGACAGGTAGACCGAACGCCGGGCAATGGTGCGCACCATCTGCAGGGCCCGGGGCAGCACCGCATCCGGGGCCTCCATCTCCGCGATGGCCCCGATCAGCAGCGGCATCAGGCGGTCCAGCCGCTGGCGCCCGGTCACGCTCATCGCACGCACGCCCGGGCTCTCGCGTAGATCGGCGATGCCGCGCAGGGCCTCGTCCGCATGCTGGAAGTCCATCGTCTCCAGTACCGCGCGGGCGTCATCCTCCGGGAGCGCGCCCTGCCAGAGACGATTCAGCTGCTGCTCGCGATCCGCCTCCGGCGAGGCCTCCATGGCCGCCCCGTCCGCGCGCTGCGGGGCGCTGAAGACCTGCTCGAAGTGGGCATGCACCCGCCGCTGCTCGCGCAGCAGCGCCATCTCGAACGCGGCCTCGTCGTCGAAACCCAGCGACAGCGCCAGGCGGTGGCGGTCATCCCCGTTGGAGGGCAGGCGGTGCGTCTGCTGATCATTCAGCATCTGCAGGCGATTCTCCACGCGGCGCAGGAAGCGATAGGAACGCTCCAGCTGCTCGACCGCGTAGGCCGGCAGGAGCTCGCGCTCGCGCAGCACCCCCATCACGCCCAGCAGGTCGCGACGCTGCAGCGCCTGGTCGCGTCCGCCCCGGATCAGCTGGAACGACTGCGCGATGAACTCGACCTCACGGATCCCGCCCTCGCCGTGCTTCACGTCCTCGAACCGGCCGCGCCGCGCCGACTCGTCGTTGATCATCTGCTTCAGCTCGCGCAGGTTGGCGAGGGTGCCGTAGTCCAGGTAACGCCGATAGATGAACGGGCGCAGCCGCCGCATCAGCCGCGCGCCGGCCTCGGGGTCGCCCGCCAGCGGGCTGGCCTTGATCAGGGCGTAGCGCTCCCACTCGCGCCCGTGTGCCTGGTAGTAGTCCTCCATGGCGTCGAAGTGCATCACCAGCGGGCCGGAATCGCCGAAGGGACGCAGGCGCATGTCCACGCGATAGCAGAAGCCATCCGCGGTCACATCCGACAGCACCGCGATCAACTGCCGCCCCAGGCGCTGGAAAAACGCCTGGTTCTCGATCACCCGTTCGCCATCGGTCTCGCCCGCCTCCTCGAAGGCGAAGATCAGATCGATGTCGGAGGAGAAATTGAGCTCGCCGCCCCCCAGCTTGCCCAGCCCCAGGACCACCATGGACTGGGCCTCGCCCGCCGGCCCGCGGGGCTGGCCGTAACGCTCCTGCAAGTGCCGGTCCAGCCACTGCAGCCCGCCCTCGATCAGGGATCGGGCCAGCCGGCTCAGGTCGTGCATCACCTCGTCGAGGCCTGCCTGGCCCGACAGATCGCGCCAGGCCACGCGGATCATCTCGCGATGCCGGGTCTCGCGCAGCACATGCCGCAGCGCGGCCTCGTCGGCGGCACCCTCCAGTCGCGCCTGGAGGGTGCGTTCGAAAGCGGCATCGTCACAGGCCGCCACCCGGCCCTCCGGGTCCAGGGCCTCGAGCAGGTATTCCGGGTGCTGGCGCACCGTCTGCGCCAGGTAATGGCTGAAGGCCAGCGCCACGGGCGTCGCCGCGAGGAAGGTATCCGGCCAGGCGCATTTCTCATCCAGCTCGGCCAGCAGGTCGCGAACCTCCTGCTGCAACGACGCGGGCAGGGACGCGGGGGATTCGGGCAGAGGCTTGTCCATGTGCCAAGCCTATCAGCGTTGCACCCGATTGGGTGCCCGGCCCAGCGCGCCGCCGACCCAATGGGTATTGACACGGGATGAGAACACAAATAACAATCGTTCTCGTCTACTAGATACCAATACCTGACCATTGTTCAATGAGGAACCGCACCATGACGCTTCGTCCACTTGCCTGGCTGATCGGCACCGCCGCGGCCATCGCCGTCAGCATGCCGCTGGTCGGCTGCAGCCCCGCCGATCAGGACGAGGTCAACCTCTATTCGGCGCGCCAGGAGAACCTGATCAAGCCGCTGCTCGACGACTTCACCGATCAGACCGGCATTCAGGTCAACCTGGTGACCGGCGGTGCGGACAGCCTGCTCCAGCGCCTGCGCCACGAGGGCCGCAACTCCCCGGCCGATGTCTTCATCACCGTGGATGCGGCGCGCCTGCATCAGGCCCGCGAGGCCGGCGTGCTGCAGGGAATCGAGTCCGAGGTGCTGCACGAGAACATCCCCGAACGTTATCGCGACCCCGACGGGCTGTGGTTCGGCCTGTCCTCGCGGGCCCGCCCGATCCTTTATCACAAGGATCGCGTCGACCCCTCCGAGCTGTCGACCTACGAGGCCCTGACCGATAGCCAATGGGAAGGCCGCATCTGCATCCGTTCCTCCAGCAACGTCTACAACCAGTCGCTGGTGGCCGCGATGATCGCGACCGAGGGCACCGACGCCGCCCAGGAGTGGGCCAACGGAATCGTCGCCAACATGGCGCGCCAGCCGCAGGGCGGAGATCGCGACCAGATCCGCGCGGTGGCCGACGGGGTCTGCGACATCGCGATCGCCAACACCTACTACCTGGGCCTGATGCTGGACGGCGAAGGGCGTGACCGCGAAGTCGCCGAACAGATCGGCGTCTTCTGGCCCAACCAGGACGACCGCGGTACGCACGTCAACATCAGCGGCGCCGGTGTCACCGCGCACGCCCCGAACCGGGACAACGCGATCCGCCTGCTGGAGTTCCTCTCCGCCACCGAGGCCCAGGAGTGGTACGCCGAGGTCAACCAGGAGTACCCGATCCGCGACGACGTCCCGGCGAGCGAGATCCTTCAGGGATTCGGCGACTTCAAGGCCGACAACATCGAGCTCTACCGGCTGGGCAACCACAACGCCGAGGCCGTGCGCGTGATGGATCGGGCCCGCTGGCGCTGAGTCTGCCCCATCACACTATGTACCCCCACTCGCCCCCGGCCCTCCGGGGGCGTTTTGTTTGCACTCCGGAAGACATCGGAGACTCGGATGCAAAGAGCCCGCCATCGCGCCGGCGTTAATCCGCCAGTCCTGAAGCGGCCATAGTGGTATTCGAAACAAGAACCTTTACTATTCGCACTCCATGAGCGCACAGACGACCAGTACGGCCGCCCCAGCGGCACCCCACGCGACCCGCCGGCGCCTGCCGTCGAGTCCGTGGACGGCGATTGCCCTCGTCGTGGCGCTGACCCTCGCCCTGCCGATCCTGGTCATCTTCGGGCACGTATTCATCCCCGCCGGGGAGGTCTGGACCCATCTGCGCGAGACTGTCCTCGCGGATTACGTGTTCAATTCCCTGGCGCTGCTGATCGGGGTCGGTATCGGGGTCCTGCTGATCGGGGTGCCGGTGGCCTGGCTGGTCAGCGTCTGCGACTTTCCCGGGCGCGGCATCTTCCAGTGGGCGCTGATGCTGCCGCTGGCCATGCCGGCCTACATCATTGCCTATACCTATACCGGCATGCTGGATTTCAGCGGCCCGGTACAGGTGCTGATCCGCGACCTGACCGGCCTGGGCTACGGCGAATACTGGTTCCCCGAGATCCGCTCGCTCGGCGGCGCCATGGCCATGCTCACACTGGTGCTGTACCCCTATGTCTACCTGCTCAGCCGGGCCGCCTTCCTGGAACAGTCGGTGTGCGTTCTGGAGGTCTCCCGCACCCTGGGCGCCGGCCCGTTCGGCGGTTTTCGCCGGGTCGCCCTGCCGCTCGCGCGCCCGGCCATCATCGCCGGACTGACCCTCGCCCTGATGGAGGTCCTGGCCGACTACGGCACGGTCGCCTACTTCGGCGTCAGCACCTTCACCACCGGGATCTTCCGCACCTGGTACGGCCTGGGCGACCCGGCCGCCGCCGCCCAGCTGTCGGCCGTACTGCTGACCTTCGTCTTCGTGCTGATCGTGCTGGAACGCTGGTCCCGGGCTCGGGCACGCTTCCATCACACCAGCCGCCGCTACTCCACCCTTCCGCGCTATCAACTGCGCGGCTGGAAGGGGGCCGCGGCCTTCGTCGGCTGCCTGCTGCCAGTGCTGCTGGGCTTCCTGCTGCCGGCCCTCCAGCTCGGCCTGTGGACCATGCAGACCACCGACCACTGGATGAACCCGGCCTTCGGGCGCCTGGTCTTCAACAGCTTCTGGCTGGCGATCGCGGCTGCCGTGATCGCCGTCGCCCTGGCCCTGCTCCTTGCCTATGCCCGGCGCATGGAAGGCGGTCGTTTCACGAACGCCGCTGTACGCGTCGCCGGGATGGGCTATGCGGTGCCCGGCATCGTGATCGCGATCGGGGTGATGATCCCGTTCGCCGCGTTCGACAACGCCCTGGACGGCTTCATGCGCGACACCTTCGGGCTGTCCACCGGATTGCTGCTGTCGGGTACCGTCTTCGCCCTGCTGTTCGCCTACACCGTGCGCTTCCTGGCGGTCTCGCTGCAGACGGTCGAGGCGGGGCTGGGCAAGATCCAGCCGAGCATGGATGACGCCGCCCGCTCGCTCGGGATGCGCCCCCTGCAGACCCTGACGCGGGTGCACCTGCCGATCATGCGCGGCACCCTGCTGACCGCGCTGCTGCTGGTGTTCGTCGACGTACTCAAGGAGCTGCCCGCCACGCTGATCCTGCGCCCGTTCGACTTCAACACCCTCGCGGTGCGCGCCTTCGAGCTGGCCGGCGACGAACGCCTGGCCGAATCCTCCTCCGCCGCACTGGCGATCGTGCTGGTGGGCCTGGTTCCCGTTATCCTGCTGTCCGTGACCATCGGCCGCTCGCGCCCCGGCCAGCAGGGCCCGACCCGCGCGGCGGACGAACAGCCGCCGCAGAAACCCCTCGCCATGCCCGCAGGCACGACGAATTCCCCATGACCCAGCCCGCCATGACCCAGCCCATCGACACCAGCCTGCAGGTGCCTCACACGCCGCTGATCGCCCTCGATCAGGTGGACATCGGCTACGACGGCACCGCCGTGGTACACCAGGTATCGCTGGCCCTGCCCAAGGGCCAGATCGGGTGCCTGCTGGGCCCCTCCGGCTGCGGCAAGACCACGCTCCTGCGCGCCATCGCCGGGTTCGAGCCGCTGATGGCCGGCAGCATCCAGCTGGACGGGCGCAGCGTCAGCGACGCCCGGGGCACGGTGCCGCCGGAGAAGCGCGGGGTCGGCATGGTGTTCCAGGACTTCGCCCTGTTCCCGCACTTGAGCGTGGCCGACAACATCGCCTTCGGCATTCGCCACTGGGGCCGCGAGGATCGCGACGAGCGCATCCGCTCGCTGCTCAAGCTGGTGGGCCTGTCGGGCTATGGCGAGTCCTTCCCGCATGCCCTGTCCGGCGGCCAGCAGCAGCGCATCGCGCTGGCCCGGGCCCTGGCCCCGCGGCCCAAACTGCTGTTGCTGGACGAGCCCTTCTCCAGCATGGACGTGGAGCTGCGCAGCGAGCTCGCGCGCGAAGTGCGGCGTATCCTGCGCGCGGAGAACACCACCGCCATCCTGGTCACCCATGACCAGCACGAGGCCTTCGCCTTCGCCGACCGCATCGCGGTCATCCACCAGGGCCGCGTGGCCCAGTGGGATACCGCCTACAACCTCTACCACCGCCCGGCGGATCGCTTCGTCGCCGACTTCGTCGGCGAGGGCACGCTGATCCCCGGCATGGTCTGCGCCGAGCATGTGGTGGATACCGCCTTCGGCGAGATCGAGGGGACTCTGTCGGAGCAGCTGCCGCCCGGCACGGCCGTGGATGTCCTGGTCCGCCCGGACGACATCGCGATCGACAACGAGGCCGGCACCATCCGCACCGAGATCCTCGACAAGGCCTTCCGCGGAGCGGACTTCCTCTACACCCTGCGTCTGCCGGACGGGCTCAGCGTGCTGTGCATGGCCCCGTCCCACGACAACTTCGTGATCGGCGAACACGTACGCCTGCGTCTCGATTTCACCCACCTGGTGGTGTTCTCGCGGGGCAGCGGGGTGGACTGCCCGGCGACCTGATCCGCCGCCGGCGTAACGCAACGGCCGGTCGGGCGGGCGGGAACTCGCGTGAGTTGGCGCGTTCCGATCCTCACACGCGCCCCGCTTCGCAACCGCTATCATCGTTCCATGACCCGTCTCCGCGCCCTGTTCATTCGCCGGTTAGCCCTGTCGCGCGTCGGCGGGGTCGCACTGGTAATGCTGGCGCTCGCGGGCCTGGCAAGCCCGGCCGCCGCCGAGAATGGCGCCACCCCGGGTCTGCAGATCGAGGGCGGAACCGACGCCCAGCGCGAGAACATCCGCAACAGCATCAACCTGGCGCGGCACCCCTGCGACCTGCCGGGGTTTCGCGAACGCCGGGTCCTGCGCGACACCGAGGAACGCGCCCGCAACGCCCTGCGCGCCATCGGCTTCTACGACGCCGAGCTGGAGCTGGACTTCGAGAGCGGCGAGGACTGCTGGGACGTCCGTATCACCCTGGACCCCGGGCCACCCACCACGGTCGAGCGGATCGATATCCAGATCACTGGCGAGGGGGCCGACGACCTGGGCTTCGAGGCCGTGCGCAGCCAGACCGAGATCCGCGTGGGTGACACCCTGCGCCACGACCGCTACGAGGCCCTGCGTAACCGCATGACGCGGATCGCCGCCGATCGCGGCTACTTCGACGCCGATCTCCACACCCGGCGCCTCGAGGTAGACCGCGACGCGCGCGCCGCCACCATCCGCCTGCACATGGAGACCGGGGATCGCTACCGCATGGGCCAGGTCCGTATCGATCAGGACATCCTCGCCGACGACTTCGTCCAGCGCATGGTGCCCTTCGAGGCCGGCGACCCGTACAGCTCGGCGCAGATCATCGCACTGCAACGCAACCTGAACGACAGCGGCTACTTCGGCGGCGTCCGCGTGCGCCCGCAGCGCGATGCGGCGGACGGGCTGGAAGTCCCGATCCTCGCGGAGCTGGAACCACGCAAACGCCACAGCTACGAGGCCGGCATCGGCTACTCCACCGATATCGGACCGCGCATCCGCCTGCGCTACGAACATCGCTACGCCAACACCCGGGGCCACCGCTACCAGGCCGAGATCGAGGCGTCCCCGGTGCGATCCGGCATCGGCTATAACTACGAGATCCCGCTGCGCGACCCGCTGCGTGAACGCCTGAACCTGTTCACCACCTACCGCACGGAAAAGACGGACACCCAGGAATCCGACCGCTTCCAGATCGGGGCCAACCGTATCCTGCAGCGCCGCAGTGGCTGGCAGACCACCGAGGGGCTGCGCTACGAATACGAGGACTACACCGCCGGCGAGGACGACAGCGGCCGCAGCCAGCTGCTGATCCCGTCCTACCGCATCAGCCGCATGGATGCGGACGATCCGATGACCCCGCGGCGCGGCTACCGCTTCGAGGCCACCGTGCAGGGCGCGCGCGAGGAGATCCTGTCCAGTACCTCGTTTGCGCAGGTACTGGCCAGCGGCAAGATCGTGCGCGGCCTCGGCCCCGGACGGGTACTGGCGCGCGCGGACGCCGGTTTCACCGAGGTCGACGCGGTGCAGGAGCTCCCCAGCTCCCTGCGCTTCTACGCCGGCGGTGACGCCAGTATCCGCGGCTACGGCTATCAGCGGGTCGGCCCGCGCAACGAGGACGGCGATGTGATCGGCGGGCGCCACAAGGTGGTTGGAAGCCTGGAGTACGACTACCCGGTCGTCGGCAACTGGAGCGCCGCGGCCTTCGTGGACGCCGGCAACGTGGTCAACGAGTGGGACGAATTCGACCCGGTCTACGGGGTCGGGATCGGCGTGCGCTGGCGCTCCCCGGTCGGTCCCATCCGCGTGGACCTGGCCCACGGCCCGGATTCGGAAGACGACTTCCGCATCCACTTCTCCATGGGGCCGGACCTGTGAAGTCCGTTCTGCGCGCCAGCCTGTGGGGGCTGTCCACGCTCCTGACCCTGGTGATCGTCCTGCTGGGGACCCTCGGCGCCCTGCTCGCCACCGATTCCGGTACCCGCTGGCTGGCCGCCCAGGGCGAGCGCCTGGCCCCGGTCGAGCTGCGCATCGACCGGGTCGAGGGAACGCTGTTTACCGAACTGCGGCTGCACGGCCTGTACCTGGCGCTCCCCGATGGCCCGGAGATCGATCTGCCCGCGGGCCGCATCGGCGTCAGTGCCCGCAGCCTGCTGCGCGGGGAACTGAACATCCAGGTGCTGGCCGCCACGGGCATGCGCGTCGATCTACCGTCGCCCGACCCCGAGGCGGCCTCCGACGATGAACCCTTCGCACTGCCCGAATCCATCCGGCTACCGCTGGCAGTGCGCCTGGGCCAGCTACTCGTCGAGGATCTGGAGATCCTTCAGACCGGTGAGCCACTGGCTACCATCACCCGCCTGACGGCCGGCGCCCGGGCGCGCGGTTCGCGGGTCGAGCTGCAGGCGCTGGAACTGGATATGCCAGAGATCCGCGCCCGACTGACCGGGGAGATAGAGACCGACGGGGACTATCCGCTCGAGCTGCGCGGCCAGTGGCAGGCCCCCCTGCCCGAGACGGCTGCCGAGGGCCTGGGAACCGACGAGGTACACGGCGAGCTGCGGGTCACCGGGGCCCTGCGGGAACGCGTACAGGTGGACCATGACCTGCGCGCCGGCATCGAGCTGCGCCTGCATGCCAGCGCCCGCGAACTGTTCGCCACGCCGGAGCTGGAACTGACCGCGCAGTGGCAGCCCTTCGCCTACCACCTCGATCCGGAACTGCACGTTGACATAGAAGCCGGGCGCCTTGAGGTGCACGGCACACCGGAGGCCTGGGCCCTGGAGATCGACACGGCCGCCGCCCTCGCACCCTGGCCACGCATCGCCGTGAGCACCCGTGCACGGGGAGACCTCGAATCGCTGCAGCTTGACGGCCTCGAGATCGCTTCCGAAGCCGGTGGGATCGCCCTGTCCGGCCCGGTCCGCTTCGACGACGCCCTGGACTGGGACCTGACCCTGGAGGCCCATCAGCTGACGCCGACGCCGCTGGGTCTGGACGTGGATGCCGGGATCGAGCATCTGAAGGCGCAGCTGCAGGGTCACCTGCCGCTGGGGACCGACGCCCCGCCCCTGGCCGCCCTGGAGGCACGCGCGAGCGTCACCGAACTGGAAGGACATTTCGAGGATCAGCCGCTCAGCGGGAGCCTGAACGCATGGGTGGCCGATGGCGAGGCCGGCATCGAGGACACCCGCCTGGCCATCCGCGACCTCGCGCGGCTGAATCTGGCGGGTGCGGCCACGGGCCTGGCCGGCGACCTGACCGATCCCGATCACCGCATCGCCTTCGACCTCGGGCTGGACCTCGCGGCCCCGGAACTGGCACGCCTGCACCCGGAGCTGGACGGCCGCATCGAACAACTGCGCGTGGCACTGGACGGCGACTACGCACCCGCCAGCGGTGGCCTCGCCGCGCAGCTCGAGCTGGCCCCGCTGCAGGCCCGCCTGCGCGGGATCGACATCACGGGTGACGCCCGGGTCGCGCTGAGCGAGACCGGTGGCCAGATCGAACGGCTGCAGCTCGCTGCCGACACGGGTGCGCGGCTGGCCCTGAGCGGCGACCTCGACTGGACCGAAGGCCTGGCGTGGGATCTCGCGCTGGACGGCGAGAGGCTGGACCCGTCACTGGTGGCCGCCGAGCTCCCCGGCCAGCTCACGCTGGCCCTGACCAGCGAGGGACACCTGGACGCCGACGGCCGCCCGCGCCTCCAGGCCCGACTACAGCGCCTGGAGGGCCGCCTGCGCGAACAGCCCGTTTCCGGTCAGGCGGAACTCGCGCTGGAGGGCGAACACCTGCGCGTGGACCGCCTGGACCTGGCACTGGGGCGCAACACGCTGAGCGCCCGCGGCGAGTGGACCGACGCCCTCGACTTCGAACTGCAACTGGATGCACCGGAGCTGGACCGGGCCTGGCCCGACCTTGGCGGCCGACTGGAACTGGATGCGCGTATCACGGGGGACCCCGAGCGTCCGCGCGTCGCGGCGCGCGGCAGCGGCGCCGGCCTGCGACTGGCGGACATCACCCTGGAACGGCTGGAATTGCAGGCCGATGCGAGCCTCGAGGTGGCCGCACCCGCCGAGATCGAGCTGCGCCTGAGCGGGCTCGAACCGGGCGACGGTACGCGGGTGGAGTCTTTGCGGCTGGACGCCTCCGGCCGCGTGGATGAACACCGCGTCACCCTCGCCGCAGATGCGACAGACCTGGGTTCACTGGAACTGGCGCTGCGCGGCGGCCTGGACCCCGAGACCCTGCACTGGAGCGGACAGCTCGCACGACTGGACCTGGACCAGCCCGCCGCCGGGGCCTGGCACCTGGCCGAGCCGGTCGCGCTGGAGGGCGGGCCCGAGCAGGCGCGGCTGGAGCGCCTGTGCCTGGCGCGGGACGACGCGCGCCTGTGTACCGAGGCCCGCTGGAGCGGCACCGCAGGGGCGGAATTCGATGCCGACATCCGGGCCCTGGACCTGGCGTGGCTGGAACCCTTCCTGCCGCCGGAACTGGCCATCGCCGGCGAGCTGAACGCCGACGCCAGCGGCCGCCTCGAGCCCGACGGCACCCTGGCGGCCGACCTGGCCGTGACGCCGACCGACGGCCACCTGATCGTGCGGGACGAGGACGGGGATCTCGAGGAAGTCCCCTACCGCGACGTACGCCTGAGCGCCCGGGTACGCGACCGCGACGTGGACGCCGCCCTGCGCCTTGACTTCCTGGAGGGCGGAACCGCCCGCAGCGACATCCGCCTGCGCCCGGACGGCGAGGACCTGCGCCTGGACGGTGACTTTGTCGCGCGCCTCGAGGACCTGGCGTGGCTGGCCGCCCTGAGCCCCGAGATCCAGCGCCTGAGAGGGTCGCTGGACGCCCGCCTGGACTTTGGTGGCCGCCTCGACGCACCGCTGGTGGAGGGTGAGGTGGCCTTCCGCGACGGGGGCGTGCTGATCCCGGACGCGGGTATCGACGTCGTGATCCCCGAGATCACGGCCCGCGTGGTGTCGGCCGAGGAGCTGACGCTCGCCGGGCGGCTGGAGTCGGGCGATGGCGGCATCGACCTCGACGGCCGGGTCGATCTCGGGGACGACGGCCCGCGCGCCGAACTGAATCTGGCCGGCACGGACTTCCTGGTGGTCAACCGGGTGGACGCGGAGGCCCGCATCACACCGGACCTGCAGCTGGTCTTCACCCCCGCTGACGGCATTCGCGTGCGCGGCGAGGTGTTCCTGCCCTGGGCGCGCATCCGCCCGCCGGACCTGCCGCCAGGCGCGATCCGGGTCTCCGGCGACGAGGTCATCCTCGGCGAGGAGATCCAGGAGGCCCAGGGGCTGAAGACCGACATCCGGATGCGGATCCGGCTGGGCGACGACGTGCGCTTCGACGGCTTCGGCCTGACCGCGCGCTTCGCCGGCGAGGTGGATGTCGAGGAGATCACCGGGCAGCCCACCCAGCTCTTTGGCGAGATCACCATCCCCGAGGGGCAATACAGCGACTACGGCCAGGATCTGCGGGTGGAACGCGGCAGCCTTGTCTTCCAGGGGCCGGCGGAAACCCCGGAACTGGACCTGCGCGCGGTGCGCACCGTGCGCGAGTACAACGTGACGGTCGGCCTGGAGATCCGCGGCACGCCGGACAACCTGCGCTCGCGGGTGATCTCCGACCCGCCGATGGACGAGACCGAGGCGATGGCGTTCCTGCTGACCGGTCGCCCCCTGTCGGGCGCATCACAATCGGACGGCAACATGATCGCCGCCGCCGCGGCGGCCTACGGCCTGGAACAGGGTGCGGTCATCACCGAGCGCATCGGCCGCGAACTGGGCCTGGACGAGGTGGAACTGGATACCGAGGGCGGGCTGGACGAGAGCGCGCTGACGCTGGGTCTGTACCTCTCGCCAAGACTCCTGCTGCGCTACTCCATCGGGTTGTTCGACAACACCTCGAAGGTTTTGCTGCGCTATGAGCTGACCCGCAACCTGAGCGTGGAAACCGCCTCCGGCACCACGGAACAGTCCGTCGACCTGATCTACCGCATCGAACGCTAGGGCACTGTGGATTGGGAACCCGAGGTGTTGTTCACCACGAAGCACACGAAGGCACGAAGAAAAAGCGGTTCGGATGCAGGCATTAGCACACCAAGCTCACCGAAACACCGCGCTTTCTCGCAACGGCTGACCGACACTCGAATCACGACTACTCCCCGAGAATCTTCTCGAGGCCGGCGCTGACCGCCGGTCATCGCGAGGAGCGAAGCGACGTGGCGATCGGTGAGGCATCCACTCCAACGCGCCCACGTCACGACGCCGAACCGACACGGTGGGCGTCCAGAGTTCTCTGTTAGCCCGAGGCGTCGCGGGCCCCGTTGCGCGCCGCCTCGATGCGGGTGCGGATCTGGCTACGGTAGAGCTGCTCGTTGGGGATGCCCACCAGCGGCGTGCCGGCCGGACGACCCTCGGCATCGAAGGCCATGATGGTCGGCACGACACGCACCCCGTAATTCCGGCCGAGGCGATTCCCGGGCAGCGTCTCGCCATCAAAGTCGCGGACCTCGTCCCGGTCCAGCATCACCTTACGGATATGCACTCCGGAAAAGGCCGGATCCTCGGCCATCGGGCCCAGGTGCTGTTGTTCCGCCCGGTCACAGTAGGGGCAGCTACTGGACGCGAACATGATCACGGTCGGCCGACCATCACCGTTACCGGCCAGGGCCCGCAGATCGGTCGCGCGCTCCACGCCGCCGGCGGCCGCGGGGGTCGTCAGCAGCAAGCCCGCCATCAGGGTAACGCCCCCCAGCAGGGCCGCGAACGTATTGCGTCTCGGGATTCGATGGATCGTCATGATGATCGGCCTCTCCAGATGTCTGGACCCAGTCTAGGGACGCAAGATTAATGCAGGCTGAAGGTCCTGTCGCCCAATCCCACTGGCACCAAGAGCCAGGAAAGGGTTGTCCGTTACCTGGCAGGGGAGCACCCACAAAAAAGCCCCGCCGAGGCGGGGCCCTGTGCCGACGCGCCGGAAAACCGGCGGTCGGGGTGTTGCGAGTGACCTTAGTTGGCGCGTTGGCGCACGTCGGAGGTCACTTCCACGCGGCGGTTGGCCTCACGGCCGGCCTGGGTGGAGTTGTCGGCGGTCGGGCGGTCTTCGCCATAGCCAACGGTACGGATCGCATCCGGACGTACGCCTTCGGAGGCGAGGAACTCGGCCACGGACTCAGCGCGACGCTCGGACAGGCCCTGGTTGTAGTCGGCCGGGCCGATAGTGCAAGTGTGACCTTCGACCAGCACGGCGCTGTACTGCACGTCGGTCGAGGTCAGGCTGCGGGCCAGGTCACGCAGGGCGGAACGGCCTTCGGAGCGCAGCTCGGCGCTGTCGAAGTCGAACAGCGCCTGGGCGCTCAGCGTGGTAGTGGTGAATTCCGGCTCCGGCTCCGGCTGCGGGGCAGCGGCGGGCTCGGGCTCGGGGGCTTCGGCGGTTTCCTGGATGTAGCCCGCGCACTGTTCGAACTTCACGTTTTCCGGGGCCCAGGAACGCGTGCGCACGCACTCACCAGAGCGATCGACCACGACCTTGCCGCTGCGGTCGGTGACGTTCGCGGCCGGCGGTTCCTGCGCAACGACCTGCCCGGCGGCGCCCAGCACCAGCGAAGCCACGGACGCGGCCAGAAGATTCTTAACGAGCTTATGATTCATTGCATAGCCTCCATGTAAAAACAATCGACGTCGGACCCCGTTTGCGGTCGTGCGGAAACCAGTGTCGCACGCGCATACGTAATCCAAAGCAGCGAGCTCCTTGCGCCAAGCCCTCTACAGTACCCTGATACTGGCACACAAGTTCGGGTTTTGCACGCAACGAGACGCAATTTTTGTATCGGCATCACAACGCCGTCACATTCCGCAAACTGGCCGGGATCCAGCCACTTTCGGCGGGACTGTCACGTCATTGCAACAGCCCCTGCGGGGATCCCGCGTATCTCAAGGGACACACAGTCGCATTAAGGGTTCCCTGACGCGGCGCCGACCCACGAGACCACACTGGGGCCGATCGTCTCGCCAGACAAAAAGACCCCGCCGAAGCGGGGTCCCGGGTACATCGGCGATGTACGGAGAAGGCGCGGCTTACATCATGCCGCCCATGCCTCCCATTCCGCCCATGCCACCCATACCGCCCATGTCGTCGCCACCGGCGCCGCCACCGTCATCCTTCTTCGGGATGTCGGCGATCATGGCCTCGGTGGTGATCAGCAGGGCTGCCACGGACGCGGCGTTCTGCAGTGCGGAACGGGTCACCTTGGTCGGATCCAGGATGCCCATGTCGATCATGTCGCCGAACTCGCCAGTGGCGGCGTTGTAGCCGTAGTTGCCCTTGCCTTCCAGGACCTGGTTCAGGACCACGGACGGCTCGTCACCGGAGTTGTAGACGATCTGGCGCAGCGGCTCTTCCATCGCACGGCGGCAGATATTGATACCCGCGGTCTGCTCTTCGTTGTCGCCCTTGAGCTTGGTGATCGCGGCGCAGGCACGCAGCAGGGCCACGCCACCGCCGGGGACCACGCCTTCTTCCACCGCCGCACGCGTGGCGTGCAGGGCGTCCTCGACGCGGGCCTTCTTCTCTTTCATCTCGACCTCGGTGGCGGCACCGACCTTGATCACCGCAACACCGCCGGCCAGCTTGGCCACGCGTTCCTGCAGCTTCTCCTTGTCGTAGTCGGAGGTCGCTTCCTCGATCTGCGCACGGATCTGGTCAACACGGCCCTTGATGTCCTTGTTGGTGCCCATGCCGTCGATGATCGTGGTGTTTTCCTTGGTCACCTGCACCTTCTTGGCGCGGCCCAGGTCTTCCACCGTGGTCTTCTCCAGCGACAGGCCGACCTCTTCCGAGATCACCTGGCCACCGGTCAGCACGGCGATGTCCTGCAGCATGGCCTTGCGGCGATCGCCGAAGCCCGGGGCCTTCACGGCGGCGACCTTCACGATGCCGCGCATGGAGTTCACCACCAGCGTGGCCAGGGCCTCGCCCTCGATGTCCTCGGCGATGATCAGCAGCGGCTTGTTGGCCTTGGCGACGCCTTCCAGGATCGGCAGCAGATCACGGATGTTCGAGATCTTCTTGTCGAACAGCAGGATGTAGGCATCCTCCAGCTCGGCGCTCATGTTCTGCTGGTTGTTGATGAAGTAGGGCGACAGGTAGCCGCGATCGAACTGCATGCCTTCCACGACATCCAGCTCGTTTTCCAGCGAGGAACCTTCCTCGACGGTGATCACGCCTTCCTTGCCGACCTTGTCCATCGCATCGGCAATGATCTCGCCGATGGCGGTATCGGAGTTCGCGGAGATCGAACCGACCTGCGCGATCGCCTTGTGCTCGGTGCACGGCTTGGACAGCTTCTTCAGCTCTTCGGTCGCGGACTTGACGGCCTTGTCGATACCGCGCTTGAGGTCCATCGGGTTCATGCCGGCGGTGACCGCCTTCATGCCTTCGCGGACGATGGACTGGGCCAGCACGGTCGCGGTGGTGGTGCCGTCACCGGCGGCGTCGGAGGTCTGCGAGGAGACTTCCTTGACCAGCTGCGCGCCCATGTTCTCGAACTTGTCTTCCAGTTCGATCTCCTTGGCCACGGACACACCGTCCTTGGTCACGGTCGGGGCGCCGAAGGCCTTGTCCAGTACCACGTTGCGGCCCTTGGGACCGAGGGTGACCTTCACGGCGTTGGCCAGGGTGTTCACGCCCTTGGCCATGCGGGTACGGGCGTCGGTACCAAAGCGTACTTCTTTAGCGCTCATGATTCGTTCTACTCCTGAAAATTCGTGTTAGACGGACGCGGGACGGGGCCTCAGCCCTCGATGACGGCCATGATGTCGTCTTCGCGCATCACCAGGACGTCTTCGCCCTCGACCTTGACCTCGGTGCCGGAGTACTTGCCGAACAGGACCTTGTCACCGGCCTTCACGTCCAGCGGACGGGACTCGCCGTTATCCAGGATCTTGCCGTTGCCCACCGCCAGGACCTCGCCGCGGATCGGCTTTTCGGCCGCGGAATCCGGGATCACGATGCCGCCGGGGGTGGTGCGCTCTTCTTCCATACGCTTCACGATGACTCGATCGTGCAAAGGCCGCAGGTTCATGGTGCGAACTCCTTATAAAGTGTCTGCAACAGGAAAGTTGGGGTGTCGGACGGGCACCCTGTTAGCACCCGCCCCTGACGAGTGCTAATAATAGGGGCACACAAAGGCGAGTCAAGGGCGCGCGTTACAAATCCGGAGACCGCGGGGAGATCAGCGACGGTCGTCGTGATCGAGCCGGTCGTCAGGCGGCTCGCCACCGTCCTCGTGACGGCGGAACTCGCCCTCGATGGTGTCGCTGCCCTGTGCGCCGCCAGGGCCAGCCCCACGTGCGCGGACCATGCCGCGACGCAGGATGCCGTCCGCCGCCCAGCGCCGCAGCGGCGGGATCAACAGCACGAAGCCGGCGGCATCGGTGAAAAAACCCGGCAGCAACAGCAACACGGCGGCGCTCATCAGCAGCCAGCCTTCGACCAGACCCCGCGCCGGCACCTCCCCGCGCGCCAGGCTCTGCTGCAGACGGCGCCAGTGGTAGAAACCCTGCAACCGGAACAGCAGCAGCCCGGCCGCGGCCGTGATAATCACCAGCGCCACCGTCATCAGGGCGCCCACGGCGTCGCCCACCCAGGCAAAGCCGAAGATCTCGAGCAGTACCAGACCGAGAAAGACGAACAGGGGAAAGAGGGGGTTGCGCATCGAGGGGGTTCCGCAGATCAGGCCCGATTATTGGAACATGCCCCCCGGGTGCTGTCGATTGGAACCCCGGTGCGACGCGGATACTCCAAAAACCATTGACACCGGGACGCGCTGGCCGCGACCCGTTTTGTCCTTGCAAGGGGAAGGGAATTAAGCCAGTCTTCCGCACGTCTTTGGTGCATACGCCTGACGAGATATTCCGGAGAGCAAACGAACCATGCTGCGCACACCGATCCTGATGCTGGCCCTGCTGGCCTTCCTCGTCCCGGCCCTGACGACCGCCGCCGTGGAAGACCCGCGCGATCCGGAACACCACTTCTTCGACCCGACCTTCGGCGAGTTCCCCGAGGAGCTGGAGGAGGCGCGCGCGGCCGGCAAGAAGGGCATCCTGATCTTCTTCGAGATGGCCGACTGCCCGTTCTGCCACCGCATGAAGAACCAGGTGCTGAACCAGCCCGAGGTTCAGGAATACTTCAGCGAGCACTTTCTCGTATTCAGCGTCGACGTCGAGGGCGCCATCGAGATCGTCACCTTCGAGGGCGAGACCAAGACCCAAATGGACTGGGCCACCCGTGACTACCGGGTGCGCGCCACGCCCGTGTTCCAGTTCTTCAACCTCGAGGGCGAACCCATCGCCCGGTTCACCGGGGCCACGCGCGACGTCCGCGAGTTCCTCCAGCTGGGCGAGTTCGTAGCCGAGGGGCATTACAAGGACCAGAACTTCACGCGCTTCAAGCGCGAACAAGACGGCCGCTGAGCCCCATCCGCTCAACCCGCGAGGATCGACGCCTGATGTCGCCGATGCACCCCCGCTCGTCCGGCCCCCACCACCGGCGCCGACTGGCCCGCCTGCTGCTGGCCGGCCTGCTCCTGTGGCCGCTGGCCGGAGCGGTAATGGCACAGGACAGCGTCGGCGCGGCCGATGCCGGGCCCTTGCCCAACCCCATGCGGGTCGGTGACGCACTGGAACGCGTCGACGCCCTGCACCCACGGGTGCGCGCAGCACGCGCCGAACGCGAGCAGGCCCGCGCGGAGCTGGAAGCGACCCGTGCCGAACGCGACGTCAGCGTAAACGCCCGGCTCGAGGCCCGCTGGATCGAACCCAACGACCAGATCGAGGACCGCAGCCGCAACGACTCACGCGCCGCCATCGTGGCGCGCAAGCTGCTGAGCGACTTCGGCCAGTCCCACGCGCGCGAATCGGCCAGCGAGCAGCGTCTGGTTGCCGCCCGCCAGCACGAGGAACTGGCCCACGCCCGCCACCGCATCCACGTCCTCGAGCGCTACTTCGATGTGCTGCTGGCCGATCTGGCCTTTGCCCGCGACACCGAGGCAATGGCCGCGGCCTACGTCTCCAAGGAACGCGCCGAGGAGCGCAACCAGCGCGGTCAGGTGTCGGATATCGAGGTCTTTCGCCTTGAATCCGAATATCAGACCCTGCGCGTTCAGCGCACCCGCGCCCTGCAGAACCAGGCCCGCACCCGCGCCGCCCTGGCCGAGGCCCTGAACCGCCCGGACCGGCGTGTGCGCACCGTGCTCGCTCCCATGCTGCCGCTGGACCTGCCGGAACTGCCGGATCTGGACACCCTGCTGGCCGAGCTCGACAACACCAGCCCGCGCCTGCTGGCCGAACGCCGCCAGGTCGAGGCCGCCAGCCGCGAGGTGGCCGCCTCGCGCGTCCAGCGCCGTCCGCGCCTATATGCGGAGGCCGAATCCGGCTGGTGGAACCGCGACCTCGGCGGCGGAGACCGCAACCCGTTCGCCGCCGGCCTGGTGCTGGAGATCCCGCTGTACGAAGGCCGTCGCCACGACAGCCGCGTCGGCCAGGCCGTCGCCGCCCGTCACCGCGCCGAGGCCGAACTGGGCCAGGCACGCATCGAGGCCCGCAACCGCCTGCGCGAACTGCACGACGAGATCCGCGCCCTGCGCACCCAGCGCGACGAGGCCGCCTGGCGCATGGACTACCGCGAGCTCTACATCGACCGCGCGCGCTACCTCTACGACATCGAGGACCAGGCCGATCTGGGCGACTCGATGGTGCAGCAAAGCGCCGCGGCGCATTTCAATGCCAGCACCGAATACCAACTGGCCCTGGCCTACGAGCGCCTGGCCCTGCTAAGCGGCCGTGACGAGTTGAGCCCGTTCCGCGCCACCCAGGAAACCCCTTGAGCCGCCGGCCCACTGGCGACCGGACGGGAGAACTGCCCATGTCCCGCGTATTCACGAGCCCATCCCTGCTGACCACGGCCAGCCTGCTGGCCCTGCTCGCCGTCACCCCTGCGCCCTTGCTGGCCGAGGACGGCTTCGCGGCCCAGCTCGACTGGGGCGAGCGCTACCGCATCACCGCCCCGGTTGCCGGCCGCATCGAGTCGATCGAGGCCCGCGCCGGCGATCAGGTCGAAGCCGATGCCGTGCTGTTCCGCCTGGACACTCGACGCACCGATGCCGACCTGCGGGCCGCCCGGGCCACGCTGGAGCGCCTGCAGATGGAACTGGACGAGGCCGAACGCGAACGCGACAAGGCCGAGGACCTCTACGACCAGACCCTGATCGCCGCGCGCGAGCTGGAACTGGCCCGCATCGACTACGCGACGGTCGCCGCGCGCCTGGCCGAGGCCCGCGCCCAGCGTGACCGCATCCGCGCCGATCTTGACGACGCCACCATCCGCGCCCCGGCCAGCGGGCGCCTGGTGCGCGTCGAGGCCAACCCCGGCCAGTACGTGAACCCGGCCCTGCTGCCGCCGGTGCTCGCGATCCTCGGCACCACCGACCCGATGCGTGCCACGGCGACCGTCCCGGCCGACACGGCCACGACCCTGGAACCCGGGACCGAGGTTACGGTCGTAGTCGGCGACCAGCGCCTGCCCGGCACCATCGCGCGTGTGGGCTGGGAGCCGACCGGCGAGGAGCCCGAACGCGGCTACCGCGTCGAGGTCGAGTTCTCCCCGGCGGACGGTGTGCCGCTGCGGCCGGGCCAGACGGCGCGCATCGAACGGGATTCCTGAACCATGAGTACCACCCGGCAAGCCACCGAAGCCCGCGCCTGGCTGGTGATCACCACCCTGGATGACACGGCCGCGGCCGAGACCCTGGCCGGCACCCTGGTGGAACAGGGCCTGGCGGCCTGCGTGCACATCCTGCCGCCCGGACGCTCGGTCTACCTGTGGAAAGGGAATATCGAGAGCGACGCGGAAGTCACTCTACTGATCAAGACCTCGCCCGCACGTCTGGACGAACTCCAGACGCGCCTGGCGGACCAACACCCCTACGAGACACCCGAGATCATCGCCCTGCCGATCGAACACGGGCTGCCCGATTACCTGGACTGGATTACACAATGCACCTCCTGAACCCGCGCACCTGGCTGGCGAGCCTGCTCCTCGCCCTGACGCTGCTGCCCGCCCTGGCCCAGGCCGTCTTCGAGGACGACCTGCTGGACCCGGACGACGCCTTTGCCCTCAGTGCCGAGGCGATCGACGCCGACACTGTGCGCCTCACCTGGGACATCGCGGACGAGTACTACATGTACCGCGAGCAATTCGAGTTCACGCCGGAGAGCGACGGACTCGAACTGGGCGAAGCCCGGATCCCGGACGGCGAGGTCAAGGAAGACGAGTTCTTCGGCCGGGTCGAGACCTATCGTGGCCAGGTGCAGGTCGAGCTGCCGATCGTGGCGGCCGAGAGCACAACCATCGAACTGACCGCGCGCTCGCAGGGCTGCGCGGATCTCGGCGTGTGCTATCCGCCGCATTTCCAGACCGTCTCCATCGAGCTGCCCGGCCTGCCGGGCGGGAACGGCGAGGCCGACGCGGACGAAGAACCCCGCGACGAGCCCGCGGAGGAACGCAGCGCGCTGGGCGACCTTGGCGAACTGTCCGGTGATCTGGGCGCCGCCGATGACCTGCTGGAACCGGAAAAGGCCTTCGCCGCATCGCTGGAGGCCATCAGCCAGAACGCGGTGATCCTGCGCTTCGATATCGCCGAGGGCTACTACCTCTACCGCGAACAGCTGGATGTGCGCATCGCCGAGGGCGACGGCATCGAACTGGGCCCGGTCAACCCGCCGGACGGCGAGCTGCAGGAAGACGAATTCTTCGGCGAGAGCCAGGTGTTTCGCGACCAGGTCGAGATCCTCGTCCCGGTGCTGCGTGACGCGGACGACGTCGCCGACATCACCCTGGCGATCGATTACCAGGGCTGCGCCGACGCCGGCGTGTGCTACCCGCCGCTGACCCAGGAGGTGTCGGTCACCTTCGCCTCCGACCTGGCCGCCGAGGCCGACACCGATGCCCTGCCGGAGACCGGCGACGAGCCGCGCGAGGACGACGAGGCCGCCGCGCCCGTCACCCAGCAGGACCGCATCGCGGCCCAGCTGGCCGACGGCCAGATCTGGCTGGTGGCGCTGGCGTTCTTCGGCTTCGGGCTGCTGCTGACGTTCACGCCCTGCGTGTTCCCGATGATCCCGATCCTGTCGAACATCATCATCGGGCAGAAGAACCTGACCACGCGCAAGGCGTTCCTGATCTCGCTGGTGTTCGTGCTGGCGATGGCGGTGACCTACACCGTGGCCGGGGTGTTCGCGGGCCTGGCGGGTGCCAACCTGCAGGCCGCGTTCCAGAACCCCTGGATCATCGGCACCTTCGTCGCCATCTTCATCGCGCTGGCGATGTCGATGTTCGGCTTCTACGACCTGCAGATGCCGGCCGGGGTACAGAGCAAGCTGTCGCAGATCAGCAACAAGCAGGAAGGCGGCACCTACGTCGGCGCCGGGATCATGGGCTTTCTCTCCGCCCTGATCGTCGGCCCCTGCGTGACCGCGCCGCTGATCGGGGCCCTGCTCTATATCAGCCACACCGGTGACGCGGTGCTGGGCGGTATCGCCCTGTTCTCGCTGAGCATGGGCATGGGCGCCCCGCT
The DNA here is from genome assembly GCF_000377465.1 of Thioalkalivibrio sp. ALE30. Classification (NCBI taxonomy): domain Bacteria; kingdom Pseudomonadati; phylum Pseudomonadota; class Gammaproteobacteria; order Chromatiales; family Ectothiorhodospiraceae; genus Thioalkalivibrio; species Thioalkalivibrio sp. ALE30. The sequence continues at coordinate 253,110 of NZ_KB898169.1, forward strand.
GCTGGCCATCGGCACCTCCGCCGGACGCCTGCTGCCGAAGGCCGGCCCGTGGATGGACACCATCAAGGCGGCCTTCGGGGTCGGCCTGCTGGCCATCGGCATCTGGCTGCTCGAACGGGTCATCCCGGGCGAGATCGCGATGTTCCTGTGGGCCATCCTGCTGATCGTGACCGCGGTCTATATGGGTGCACTCAAGACCCTGCCGGAGGGCACCTCCGGCTGGCACACCCTGTGGAAAGGCCTGGGCGTGGTGCTCCTGATCTACGGCGTGCTGCTGATGCTGGGCGCGGCCACCGGCGGCAAGGACATCTTCCGCCCGCTGGCCACGCTCAATCAGCCCGCGGTGACCGCCAGCGGCGAACAGGCCGGGCCGACGGAGATGCAGTTCACCTACATCGACAGCCTCGAAGATCTCGAACGCGAGCTGGAGCAGGCACAGGGCAATAACCAGCCGGTGTTTCTGGACTTCTACGCCGACTGGTGCGTGGACTGCGTGCGCCTGGACCGCACCACCTTCCAGGACCAGCGCGTCATCAACGCGATGGCGGACGTGCACCTGCTCAAGGCCGATGTCACCGACAACACCTCGGAGCACCGCAACCTGATGCGCGAGTTCAACCTGTTCGGGCCCCCGGCCATGATCTTCTGGGACGCTGACGGCAATGAACTGCGCAACTACCGCAACGTCGGGTACCTGAATGCCGACCGTTTCCTGGCGCATGTGGAAAGCGCCATCGGGGTGACACCATGAGGCATCACACGCACGCGCTCCCCGGGCTGGCACTCGCCACGGCCGGCGCCTTCATGCTGGCCGCCTGCGGCGATCCGGAACCGGAGATGGATACCGCTGGCGCCACCACCGACGCGGCCCCCGAGGTCGCAGCCGAGGAGGCCTCGGGTAACCAGCGCATCGACTTCACCCTGCCCGATCTCGCGGGGGACGAACGCCAGCTCAGCGAATGGGACGGCGACCTGATCGTGCTGAACTTCTGGGCCACCTGGTGTCCGCCCTGCAAGAAGGAAATGCCGCTGTTCCAGGACACCTACGAGGCGCACCGGGACGACGGCTTCACCATCGTCGCGGTGGCGGTGGACGAACAGACAGCCACCCAGCACTTCGTGGACGACTTCGGGATCGAATTCCCGGTCCTGATCGGTCAGGACGAGGCGGTCGCCGTGGGCCGCGAATACGGCAACCGCATTGGCGCCCTGCCCTACACCGTGCTGATCGCCCGCGATGGCACCATCCTCGACACCCATCGCGGCGAGGTGGAACCGGAAGACCTGGACGGGTGGCTGGAGGCGCACCTGTAGCATCCCCAAGTGCCGGAGTGGCGCGCCCGGCGCCCTTGCGCCACAAGGCTGGTAAGTTAGGGAGACACTGATTGGATTGCACGCTCGCGTTGGTACCCCCTGTTTCTCGAGACAAGGCGCGGTGCGCAGCCGGTAGTGGTTCTACCGGCAAGGGCCGCAACGCAGGATCGGGGAACAGGGGGTGCCACCCCCACAATTTATTTCACGAAGGGGCTCGGCCGCTTTTGCGTGGGAACGGCGTTACGGTTCCCTTGTGCAGAATGACTGCACGGCAGTCACCGTGCCTTGTTCGCACGCAAAAGCGACTCGAGCGCGAGCGTGCAATCCAATCAGTGTCTCCCTAAGCCGCCATGACCGAGCGCGAACGCCTGTGGGAACTCGCCCGCCTGATCCGACTGGATCGCCCGGTGGGCATCTACCTGCTACTGTGGCCCACCTTCTGGGCCCTGTGGGTAGCGGCCGACGGCTGGCCGCCCGCCTATCTGATCTTCATCTTCACCGCCGGCGTGGTCCTGATGCGCTCGGCCGGCTGCGCGATCAACGACTACGCCGACCGTGACTTCGACGCCCACGTGGCCCGTACCCGCGACCGTCCGCTGGCGATCGGCACGATCACCCCGCGCGAGGCCCTGGGCACCTTCGTGGCGCTCAGCGTGGTCGCCTTCGTGCTGGTGCTGTTCACCAATGTGCTGACCATCCTGTATTCCCTGGTGGCCGTTGCGCTGGCCGGCACCTATCCGTTCTCCAAGCGCTTCCACCACTTCCCGCAGGTCCATCTGGGCGCGGCCTTTGCCTGGGCCGTGCCAATGGCCTTCACCGCGGTCACCGGCGAGCATCCACCGCCCGTCGCCTGGCTGCTGTTCGTGACGGTTCTGGCCTGGACCGTGGTGTACGACACCTTCTACGGCATGGTGGATCGCGAGGACGATCTGAAGATCGGCGTGAAGTCCACCGCGATCGCCTTCGGCGAGCTGGACCGCCTGATCACCGCCGGGCTGCAGGTCCTGGTCTGGTACGGGCTCTACCTGGTCGGCCAGCACGCCGGGTTCGGGGGCTACTACACGGCCGGGCTGGTGATCGTGGCGATGCTGATGTTCTACCAGCAGTTCCTGATCTTCGAGCGCGAGCCTGCCGACTGCCTGCGGGCCTTCAAAAACAACCACTACCTGGGCGCCGTGGTCCTGCTGGCGATGATCGCCGACCATCACCTCGGCGCCTGACGCGCCCCCTGGGCGGCTCAGGCACGCGCCAGTACCAGCCCCTCCACTCGCTCGGCACCCGCCCGCCGCAGCACGCCGGCCAGCGCCGACAGCGTCGCCCCGGTGGTGGCCACATCATCCACCAGCAGCACATGCCGCCCCGCGAGATCCTCGCCGCGCCAGGCAAAGGCCCCCTTCACATTGCTCCGGCGGGCCTTGCGGCCCAGCGCCTGTTGCGACGCGGTGGCCCGAATGCGCCGCAACGCCCGGGTCTCCAGCGCCGCCCCCAATTCCGCCGCCACGCGCCGGGCCAGGACATCCGACTGATTGAAACCGCGCTCGCGCAGCCGCCGCCCGTGCAGCGGCACCGGCAGCACCGTATCGGGCGAGGACCGACGTCCCTGGCCGCCACCGTCAAAGGCCACCCGGGCGACATGGCCCGCCAGCGCCGCCGGGGCCCGCTCGGCCCGAACATTGCCGCCATGCTTGTAGGCGAGGATCAACTGGTCCAGCGGCCAGGCATAGGCCCATCCGGCGTGCAGCGCGTCCAGCGCCGGGGGCTGGCGCACGCAGGCCGGGCACACCCCGGCCGGCGGCAAGGGGAGCGCACAGGTGGGACACGGGCGCTCCAGCGGTGGCAGATCGCCCCGGCAGCCCGCGCAGACCGCCGGTCCGGGCGCCAGGCACAGGCCGCAATGGGACGGGTACAGGGCCTCCGCCAGCCACTCGGCGCAGGCAGCGGACCAGGCCGTCCAGCGCGCGGCCACGGCATGCACAGGGCCCGGTTGCGATGAAGGGGTCAGGGGCATGATGGTATGCTCTGCGTTTTGCATGCAGGGTAGACCATGGCCACCAGGACCGTCTCCGGGCGCAGCTCTCGGCGCGCCGCGTCGATGTTCGACATCGGCAACCTGATCAGCGTGTCGATCGCCGGCATCCCGCTGTTCGTGGTCAGCAGCGAGGGCGTCGGGGTCGGTTTCATCATCGCCGCGATCATGGGGATCGTCCCGCTGGTCCTGTGGTTCGGCGGCTCCATGCTGGTCTACGCCCTGAACAAGCACCACCCCGATCCGCGCGTCGGCCATCACACCCAGTGGGCCGCGTACCGCTACTACGCCCTGATGGGCGCGCTGATCGTGGTCGCCACCTTCTTCCCGCCGGATCTCGACTACTACCGCGCCTACTGGGCGATCGCCGCGGCCATCCTGCTGCCCTGGACGATCTACGCGCTGTTCACCATCTACCGCGAGCCCTGGGCGGATGTCGAGATCCCCGCCGAATCCGACGAGGACCACCACCTATGAGCACGCCCCGCCACGACTGGAATACCAACGAGGTCGAGGCCCTGCTCGACCTGCCGCTGAACGACCTGATCTTCCGTGCACAGACGGTGCACCGCGAGCACTTCGACCCGAACGCGGTGCAGGTGAGCACGCTGCTGTCGATCAAGACCGGGGCCTGCCCGGAGGACTGCGCCTACTGCCCGCAGAGCGCGCACCATGACGTGGAACTGGAGCGCGAGCGCCTGCTGCCGCTGGAGGAAGTGCTCGAGGCCGCGCGCAACGCCCGCGCCCAGGGCGCGACCCGCTTCTGCATGGGCGCGGCCTGGCGCAACCCCACCGACAAGAACCTGGAGCGCGTGATCGAGATGGTACGCGCCGTCAAGGACGAGGGGCTGGAGACCTGCATGACCCTCGGCATGCTGAAGGCCGAACAGGCGAAGCGCCTGTCCGAGGCGGGGCTGGACTACTACAACCACAACCTCGACACCTCGCCGGAGTTCTACGGCCACATCATCTCCACGCGCACCTACGAGGACCGCCTGGAGACCCTGGAGCACGTGCGCGAGGCCGGCATGAACGTCTGCTGCGGCGGCATCCTCGGCATGGGCGAGTCGCGGCGCGACCGCGCGCGCCTGCTGCAGCAGATGGCCAACCTGCCGAAGCACCCGGAATCGGTCCCGATCAACCAGCTGATCCAGGTCGAGGGCACGCCGCTGCACGGGATCGAGGACCTCGACCCGCTGGAGTTCGTGCGCACCATCGCCGCGACCCGCATCCTGATGCCGGCCTCCTACGTGCGCCTCTCCGCCGGGCGCACCGAGATGTCCGACGAGATGCAGGCCCTGTGCTTCCTGGCCGGCGCCAACTCGCTGTTCTACGGCGACACCCTGCTGACCACGCCGAACCCCGGCGAGAACCACGACCTCGCGCTGTTCGAACGCCTGGGCCTGCGCCCGGAGACCGGGCCGGAAGCCCCTGCGGAATCGGACCGGCCCGCCTCCGCATCGGCCTGAGCCAAGCGGCCGGTGGCGGGCGACTTTCCCGATCATTTCTCGGCGGTGGCGGCGGCGTATGCCCGCCACCGCCCGGACTACCCCGCCGAGCTGTTTGACTGGCTGGCCGCGCACACCCCGCGCCACGAACGGGCCTGGGACTGCGCCAGCGGCAACGGCCAGGCCGCGCAGGGCCTGCAGCCGCACTTCCCGCAGGTCGTGGCGACAGACGCCGCCCCGGCCCTGCTGGCCGCCCTGCCGGCGACCACCGGGATCGACCGCATCGCCTGCGCCGCCGAGGCCTGCGCGCTGGCCGACGCCTCGGTAGATCTCGCCTGTGTCGCCCAGGCCGCACACTGGTTTCGCCACTCCGAGTTCCATGACGAGGTTGCACGCGTCCTGCGCCCGGGCGGCCTGCTGGCGATCTGGGGCTACGGCATCCTGCGCGCCGAGGATCCGGCGCTGGACCGCCTGCTGACCGACTTCCACGACACCACCTTGGCGCCCTGGTGGCCGGAAGAGCGCAGCCACATCCGCAGCCACTACCGCGACCTGCCGTTCCCCTGGCCGGAGATCGAGACGCCCGAGTTTCGGATCGACCGCGACTGGGACCGCGACACCCTGCTCGGCTATCTCGGCACCTGGTCGGCCATCCGCCGCGCGCAGGCCGCCGGGCAGGATCCACTGGCCGCACTGGAGCCGGCCCTGCGCGCGCTGTGGCCGAACGCGGACATCACCGTCCGCGTGCACTGGCCGATCTTCCTGCGTGCCGGGCTGCGGCCGTGAGCGACTCACCATGAGCAAGTCACTGCAGGCCTTCCTGCAGGCCCGCCTCGACGGGGTACGGGCGGACGGACGCTGGCGCCGTCTGCGCACGCTGGACGGTCCGCAGCAGCCGGAACAGGTCATCGACGGCCAGCCAGTCGTCGCCTTCTGCTCCAACGACTACCTGGGCCTGGCGGCCGATCCGGCCGTCACCGCCGCCGCCCGCGAGGCCCTCGACCGCTGCGGGGTCGGGGCCGGCGCGGCCCATCTGATCAACGGCCACACCCGCGCCCATGTGGAACTGGAGCAGGCGCTGGCGCGCTTTACCGGGCGCGAGCGCGCGCTGCTGTTCTCCACCGGCTACATGGCCAACCTGGCGCTGGTACAGACGCTGGCCGGCCGCCACGACACGGTGTTCGAGGACCGCTGGAACCATGCCTCGCTGATCGACGCGGTACGCCTGGCCGGCGCGCGCAGCCAGCGCTATCACCATGCCGATCCCGGGCACCTGCGCGAACGTCTGGAGCAGGCCCCCGATCGTGGTCACCGGCTGATCGTGACCGACGGGGTGTTCTCCATGGACGGCGACATCGCCCCGCTGCCGGAACTGGCCGCGCTGGCACGCGAGTTCGACGCCTGGCTGATGGTGGATGATGCCCACGGCCTGTCGGTGCTGGGCACGACCGGCGGCGGCAGCTGCCAGCACCACGGCCTCGGCGCGGACGACGTCCCGATCCTGATGGGCACGCTGGGCAAGGGCTTCGGCACCGCCGGGGCCTTCGTCGCCGGCTCCGAGGCCCTGATCGAGGCCCTGATCCAGACCGCGCGCCCCTACATCTATACCACCGCGATGCCGGCCGCCCTGGCCGCCGCCACGCTCGCCTCCGTGCGCATCGCCGAGGCCGCCGAGGATCGCCGTGCGCACCTGCAGGGCCTGCTGCAGCGCCTGGGGGCAGGCCTGGACCGGCTCGGCCTGCAGCACCCGCCGCCCCTGACCCCGATCCAGCCGGTCCACATCGGTGACGCCCGCCGCGCGAGCGCCGTGGCCGAGAGGCTGCTGGCCGCCGGCTTCCTGGTCCCGGCCATCCGCCCGCCGACGGTCCCCGAGGGCCAGGCGCGGCTGCGCATCACCCTGTCCGCCAGCCACACCGAGTCTCAAGTGGATACGCTGCTACGGGCGCTGGAGCACGCGCTCGCCGCCACCACCACGTGAAACCGCGCACAGTCCCGACACGCAGCCGTTCACGCTTCCACAAAACACCCCGTCACGTTAAACAACCGTTCAGCAAAACAACGCCAAGCTGGGCCCATATCCGATCAAAAGGAGACGGACCATGGCACGGAAACGCACCCAACCCCGTCGCGGCCTGCCCGCGCACCTGAAGGTACTGGCCGCCGCACTGCTGTTCGGATTTGCCGCCGATACCCTGGCCTCGCCACCGCCCTGGGCACCGGCTCACGGCTGGCGCGCACAGAACGACCCGGGCTATCACGGCTACCACGGTCACAGTTATGAACGCTGGGAGCGGGATTACGGCGTGATGGACGGGCGCTGCAACCGCGACGCGATCGGGGCCGCCATCGGTGGCGGCGCGGGGGCCGTGATCGGCCATCGGGTCGGCGATGGCGACCCGGTCGCGATCCTGATCGGCGCGGCCGGGGGCGCGGTTTTGGGCGGCATGATCGGCCGCCAGATGGATCGCAACGACCAGGCCTGCATGGGACACGCCCTGGAACTGGCCGAGACCGGCCAGACCGTGCACTGGCGCAATGCCCATGACCAGCCGGTACAGCTGACCCCGCGCCGCAACCGCGACAGTGGCTGCCGCGACTTCGAGATGACCATCGACGGCCAGCGTCACACCGGCACCGCCTGTCCGTCGGAGCCCGGGCATTGGGAGATCCGCGGCTGACCGGCGGGGCCCGCCAGGGACAAGGCGCTACAACTCGCCGCGCTCGGCCAGGGACACGCTCTCGTCGGCGATGATCACATGATCGAGGACCCGGACGTCCACGAGCCCAAGGGCATCGGCCAGGCGGCGGGTGATGGCGACATCCGAGCGCGACGGCTCGGCCACGCCCGAGGGGTGGTTGTGCGCCAGGATCACCGCCGCCGCGTTGTGCCGCAGGGCACGCCGCACCACCTCGCGCGGGTGTACGGAGGCGCCGTCGATGGTGCCGCGAAAGAGCTCCTCGAAGGCGATCACCCGGTGGCGGTTATCCAGGAACAGGACCGCGAAGACCTCGAAGGGATAGTCGCGCAGGCGCGCCGCGAGGAACTGGCGGGTCGCGGTCGGCGAGGTCAGCGCATCGCCGCGCTCCAGATCGGCGGCCAGGTGCCGCCGCCCCATCTCGAGCACCGCCTGGAGCTGGGCGTACTTGGCGTCGCCCAGCCCCGGCGCCGCGCAGAACCCCGCCTGATCGGCCTGTAAAAGCGGCCGCAGCCCGCCGAAGCGGCCGAGCAGGTCGCGCGCGACATCGACCGCGCTCTTGCCGGCCACGCCGGTGCGCAGAAAGATCGCCAGCAGCTCCGCATCGGAAAGCGCGGCCGCGCCGCGCTCGATCAGCTTCTCCCGCGGGCGTTCGGCCGCGGGCCAGTCGGTAATCGCCATCCCCACCTCCCTGTGGTTCGGTCGTTTGGTTTTTCGGTCCAGGGCGCCGCTCAAGACATCCTGCAAGCCCGCCTGTTGCCCTCGGTCAGTCCTCGAAGCGGGAGATGTCGCGCACCGCGCCGAAGGCGGCGGAGGTCGTCATCAGGGCGTAGGCGCGCAGGGCCTGGGTGACCGGACGGGTCCGCGACTCGGGCTTCCAGGCCTTCGCGCCGCGGGCCTCCATCGCCTCGCGCCGGGCCGCCAGGATGGCGTCGTCGACGTCGATGCGGATCTCGCGCCCGGGGATGTCGATCACGATGGTGTCGCCCTCCTCGATCAGGCCGATCGCGCCGCCCTGCGCGGCCTCCGGCGAGACGTGCCCGATGGACAGCCCGGAGGTGCCGCCGGAGAAGCGCCCGTCGGTGATCAGCGCGCATTCCTTGCCCAGCCCCTTGGACTTCAGATACGAGGTCGGGTAGAGCATCTCCTGCATGCCGGGGCCGCCCTTCGGGCCCTCGTAGCGGATGATCACGACGTCACCCGCCTGGATGCGGTCGCCGAGGATTGCCTCGACGGCCGCGTCCTGGCTCTCGAACACCCGCGCGGGGCCGGAGAACTTCAGGATGCTCTCGTCGACCCCCGCGGTCTTCACGATGCAGCCGTCCGGGGCCATGTTGCCGTAGAGCACGGCCAGGCCGCCGTCCTGCGAGTAGGCATGTTCGATATCGCGGATACAGCCGTTCTCGCGGTCGATATCCAGGCTGTCCCAGGTCTTGTCCTGGCTGAACGCGACTTGGGTGGGCACACCGCCCGGCGCGGCCTTGTACAGAGTCTCGGATTCGGCGGCGTGGCGCATCACGTCCCACTGTTCCAGGGCCTGGCCCATGGTGTCGGCGTGGACCGTCGGGATGTCGCGGTGGATCAGCCCGCCACGATCCAGCTCGGCGAGGATGCCGACCACGCCACCGGCGCGATGCACGTCCTCCATGTGGTAGAGCTGAGTGGCCGGGGCCACCTTGCACAGGTTCGGGACCTTGCGCGACAGGCGGTCGATGTCGGCCATGGTGAAGTCGACCTCGCCCTCGCGCGCGGCCGCCAGCAGGTGGAGCACGGTGTTGGTGGAGCCGCCCATGGCGATGTCCAGGCTCATCGCGTTCTCGAAGGCCTCGAAGGTGGCGATCGAACGCGGCAGCACGGATGCGTCGTCCTGCTCGTAGTAGCGCTTCGCGAGCTCGACCACGCGCCGACCGGCCTGTTCGAACAGCGACTTGCGCCCGGCGTGGGTGGCCAGCAGCGAGCCGTTGCCCGGCAGCGACAGGCCCAGGGCCTCGGTCAGGCAGTTCATCGAGTTGGCGGTGAACATGCCGGAGCAGGAGCCGCAGGTCGGGCAGGCGGAGCGCTCGATGGACTCCACCTCCTCGTCGCTGGCGCTGGAGTCGGCGGCCTTGACCATCGCGTCCACCAGGTCCAGATGGATGACCTTGTCGCTACCCGGCGCCTGCACCTTGCCGGCCTCCATCGGGCCGCCGGAGACAAACACCACCGGGATGTTCAGGCGCATCGCGGCCATCAGCATCCCGGGGGTGATCTTGTCGCAGTTGGAGATGCACACCAGCGCGTCGGCGCAGTGGGCATTGACCATGTACTCGACTGAGTCGGCGATGATCTCGCGCGAGGGCAGCGAATAGAGCATCCCGCCGTGACCCATCGCGATGCCGTCATCCACCGCAATGGTGTTGAACTCCTTGGCCACGCCACCGGCCTTCTCCACCTCGCCGGCCACCAGTTGGCCCAGATCCTTCAGATGCACGTGCCCGGGCACGAACTGGGTGAAGGAGTTGGCAATGGCGATGATTGGCTTGCCGAAGTCGCCATCCTTCATGCCAGTGGCGCGCCACAGGGCGCGGGCGCCGGCCATGTTGCGGCCGTGGGTGGTGGTGCGGGAGCGATAGGCGGGCATGGTCGGGTCTCGTGAACGTTTACGCAGAAGCGGAATCGTACATAATGAGTCGTACAAACCCCAGTATCCCGAGGTCCCGGCAATGAAAATCGAGGTCGAGAACATTAAGTGCGGCGGCTGCGCCAGCTCCATCCGCAAGGGCCTGCTGCAGGTCGAAGGCGTCACTGAGGCCGAGGTCGACGTGGAAGGCGGCGCCGTCGAGGTCCAGGCCCCGGACAGCGCCCGCGAAGCGGTCGCCGCCAAGCTCGCCAGCATGGGCTACCCCGAGGTGGGATCGGTCTCCGGCTGGCGTTCCACCAGTGCCAAGGCCAAGTCCTTCGCCAGCTGCGCTGTGGGGCGCATGAGCGGCGATTAGGCCGTGCCACTCCGATCGCCGGGCCGGGCCTGGGCCGGGCTGGCCTGGCTGATCCTGTTCGTCGGCTTTGGCGCGGGGTGCGCGCAGGCCGAAAACGGGCTCCCGACGGCCGACCTGGACATCGGTGAACAGACCCTTACCGTCGAGATCGCCGCGACGGACCGCGCCCGCCGGATCGGCCTGATGCACCGCGACCACCTGCCGGACGACCACGGCATGCTGTTCATATGGCCGCGTCCGGCGCAGTACGGCATGTGGATGCAGAACACCCGCATCCCGCTGGATGTGGCCTTTATCGATGCCGATTACACCATCACCAACATCGCATCCATGACACCCCACTCCACCCGCATCCATGAGGCGAAACGCCCCGTGCGCTACGCGCTGGAGGTCAATGCCGGCTGGTTCGAGCGGCACGGCGTCGCGGCCGGCGATCGCGTACCCGACCTGGAGCGAATCGTCGGCGGGAACGACTGACACCTTTCCAGCACAACGCGGCCTGGGCTGCCGACGCGCAAATTGATCCGTGTTTCCCTAGACTGTCGGCTCAGGACATCCGAAGGAAACGGAACGCGCCGTGGCTACCGCCCCCCCAACACCCGCAGGCCAGCACACACCGTCGCGGCGAGCCCCGCAGCCCGGGGAACTCGCGTGGTTCCGCGATGCCGTGCCGTATATCGCGGCCCACCGCGGACGCACCATGGTGATCGCGCTGGCGGGCGAGGCCGCCCAGGCGCCGGAATTCCCGGCGCTGATGCGCGACATCGCCAAGCTCAATGCCCTCGGCATCCGGGTGGTGCTGGTCTACGGCGCCCGGCCGCAGATCGAGGCCCGCATGGGCGAGCGCGGGCTGACCCCGGCCTATGCCAATGGCCTGCGCGTGACCGACGCCCCGGCGCTGGAGGCCGTGCTGGATGCGGTCGGCCGACTGCGCCTGCAGATCGAGGGGCTGCTGTCCCGCAGCCTGGGCCAGCCGGGTACCGGCAACGCGCGGCTGCGTGTGGCCAGCGGCAACTTCGTCACCGCCCGCCCGCTGGGCGTGCGCGACGGGGTGGACTTCCATTACACCGGCGAGGTCCGCGGGGTGGATACCAACGCGCTCGCGGCCTTGCTGGAGCGCGAGCAGGTCGCCCTGGTGTCACCGCTGGGCTACTCCCCCACCGGCGAGGTCTTCAATCTCTCCGGGGAAGACGTCGCCACCCAGGTGGCGATCGCGCTGAATGCCGACAAGCTGATCTTCCTGACCGAGGCCGGCGTGCTGCGTGATCCGGAACACGGCGTGCTCGACCAGCTCACCGTACCGGCCGCTCAGGAGTTGCTGGAGACCAGCCCCGACCTGCCGGAGGAACTGGCGAACCACCTGAGAAGCGCAATCGATGCCTGCCACCAGCGCGCGATGCGGGTGCACCTGGTGGATCGGCACGACGACGGCGGGCTGCTGACCGAACTCTTTACCCGTCAGGGGATCGGGACCCTGGTTTCGCGCGAGCCGCTGGAACGCCTGCGCCCGGCGACGCTCGACGACGTGGGTGGCATCCACGCGCTGCTGGAACCGCTGGAGGCCGAAGGCATCCTGGTGCATCGCGCGCGTGAACACCTGGAGCTGGAGATCGACCGCTTTCAGGTGCTGGAGGCGGACGGCCTGATCATTGGCACGGCCGCGCTGTATCCGTTCGAGGCGGATGCGGCGGAGATCGCCTGCCTGGCCCTTCACGGCGACTACCGCGGCAGCGGCCGCGGCGACCGACTACTGCAGGCGATGGAACAGCTGGCGCGGGAGCAAGGGATCCGGCGGGTGTTCGTGCTGACCACGCGCACCGCGCAGTGGTTCCAGGAGCGTGGCTACACCCCGGGCCAGGTGGATGACCTCCCCGCGAGCCGCCAGACCCGGTACAACCAGGCGCGCAACTCGCGGGTCTTCACCCGCAACCTGACCGAAGCATAGCCAGGGACTACTGCGCGTAGCGGGCCTCGTCGCGCTCGTGGGCCTCCTGGGCGGCAACGCTCAGGGTGGCGATGGGCCGCGCCTCCAGTCGGGCAATCCCGATCGGCTCGCCGGTCTCCTCGCAGTAGCCGTATTCGCCGCGGTCGATGCGCGCCAGCGCCGCGTCGATCTTGTTCAGCAGCTTGCGGTAGCGATCCCGCGTGCGCAGCTCCAAGCCGGCATCCGTTTCGTGACTGGCCCGGTCGTTGGGGTCGGGCTCCTGCCAGCTCTCGCTGCGCAGGTGCTCCAGGGTCTGTTCCGATTCCTCGATCAGCTCGGCACGCCAGGCCTCGAGCTTGGCGCGAAAGTAGTCCAGCTGACGCGGATTCATGTAGGGTTCGTCCTCGGACGGGCGGTACCCGGAATCCGGGCGGGTCTTGGCATCTTGGCTCATCTCGGGCCCCTCGCCAGGCCCCTTGCCGCCCCATGCGGAAAGGCCCCGGCGCGATACGCGGTACACCCGATCGAGTATAGGGCAATCCCCCCGTCGGGCGGCAAACAGAAAAACCCGCCCCGATGCACATCCCTGGAACCACGGACACCGACACAGCCCGCATGCAGCGCATCCTCCAGATCAGCGACACCCACCTGGGCCGGGAGCCAGGCCCGATCCGGGCCGGCTACCCCGACAGCGACCGCCAGCTCGCACGGGTCCTCGAGGCACTGGCCCGGAACGAGGATCGCCCGGGCCTGCTCTGGCTGACCGGCGACCTGGCCGAAGATCCCGCGCCGGCCGCCTATGCGCGTCTGCTGGGCCTGCTCGACCAGTACGTAAAGGGCTGGCCCGTCGCCGGGCTGGCCGGCAATCACGACGACTGGCACACCCTGCACCGCGCGTTCGACGCGGCCGGGTATCCCCTGGACGGCCATCGCACACTGGGCGGCTGGCTCCTGATCGGCGTCAATTCGGCGGTCGCGGGCCAGGCGGCCGGCCGTATCGAACCCGCCGAGCTGGATCGACTGGATCAGGTGCTGACCACCCATCCGGACCACTGGGGCCTGATCGCGATTCATCACCCGGTCGTCCCGATTGGCAGCGCATGGATGGACCGGATCGGCCTGTCGAATCCGGACGACCTGTTCGCGGTGCTGGATCGCCACCCGCGTGTGCGCGCCTGCCTGTTCGGCCACATCCACCAGGACTTCCGCGGCAAACGCCAGGGCATCGAGCTGCTCGGCTGCCCCTCCACCTGTATCCAGTTCGCCCCCGAATCCGAACGCTTCGCGCTGGATACCGAGGCCGCCGGCTATCGGGTGCTGGACCTGCACCCGGACGGGCGGATCGACACCCGCATCCAGCGCGTGAGCGAGGAGGCTCGCACATGATCCCGGATGACGCCCGCAGCCATCAGCTCCAGGCCTGGCTCGCGCGCCAACCAGGCGATTTCACGGACCTTGCCCTGTTGCGTGCGGATGCCAGTTTCCGCCGTTATTTCCGCCTGCACCGCGATGGCGAGCCGGTGGTGCTGATGGACGCCCCGCCGGAGCGCGAGGCCACCGAACCGTTCGTGCAGATCGCGGGGCTGCTGGAGTCGCTGGGTCTGCGCCCGCCGCGCGTGCTGGCGCACGACCCGGCAGCCGGATTCGTCCTGCTCGAGGATCTGGGTGACCGGACCTTTACCCGGGCACTGGCCGAGGGGTCCACAGAAGGCCCGCTGTACGACCGCGCCATCGACACCCTGCTCCAGCTCCACAGCGCCTGGCCGGCCAGGGCCGCGACGGCCCCGGCCCTGCCCGCCTACGACATGCCGCGTCTGCTCGACGAGGTCGCCCTGTTTGTCGACTGGTACTGGCCGGAACAGCGGGGAGCGCCGCTGGCGACGGCCCGGCGCGACGCCTTCCTGCAGGCCTGGCGATCGGCGCTGGACGGGCGCCCGAGCCTGGACGGGACCCTGGTCCTGCGCGATTTCCACGTCGACAACCTGATGCTGCCCCCCGGCGAGGACCGGGCCTGCGCCGTGCTGGATTTTCAGGACGCAGTCATCGGCAGCCCGGCCTACGATGTCGTCTCGCTGCTGGAGGATGCCCGCCGCGAGGTGTCGCCGGACACCGTGGCGCAGGGCCTGGAGCGCTACCTCGCGGCTGCATCCTGGGACCGCGCGGCATTCATGCACCACTACCGGGTCCTCGGCGTCCAGCGCACCACCAAGATCCTCGGGATCTTCGTGCGCCTCGCGCGGCGCGATGCCAAGCCCCGCTACCTGGAGCACCTGCCCCGCCTGCACCGCTTGCTGGCGCAGGGGCTGATGCATCCGGAGCTGGAGCCGGTCGCTGCCTGGTTCCGTACCGACATGCCCGAACGCTTGCAGGACAACTAGACCATGGGGACACACGGATCCATGCGCGCGATGATCCTGGCCGCCGGCCGCGGCGAACGCATGCGCCCGCTGACCGACCACTGCCCGAAACCCCTGCTGCCAGTCGGCGGGCGCCCACTGATCACCTACACCCTGGACCGCCTGGCGGCCGCGGGCTACCGCGAGGTGGTGATCAACCTGGCGCACCTGGGCGAGCAGATCCGCACGACGCTGGGCGCGCAGCACGCCGGTCTGGCGATCCACTACTCACCAGAGCCCGAGGAGGCCCTGGAGACCGCGGGCGGCATCCGCAAGGCGCTGCCGCTGCTGGGCGACGCGCCGTTCCTGGTCGTCAACGGCGATGTCTGGTGCGACCATCCGCTGACCCCGCCGGAGACCCTGCGCCGGTCCACCAACCGGCCCCTCGCGCACCTTGTGCTGGTGGACAACCCGGAGCATCACCCGCGGGGCGACTTCACCCTGAAGGACGCACAGATCGGACTCGACGACGGCGAGGCCCTGACCTTCAGCGGCATCGGCTGGTACGACCCGACCCTGTTCCGCGATCTGCCGCCCGGCCGCCATGCGCTCGCCCCCCTGCTGCGCCCGGCCATCGCCGCCGGCCGTGTCACCGGGGAGTACCACACTGGAGACTGGCGCGACATCGGTACCCCGGAGCGCCTGGCGGCTCTGGACGCCGAGCTGGGGAAACGCTGAGCGCCCGCCGTCACGAAGTGAACGGCACCCGCGCCATCGCCCCGATCAGGGCTTGATGTAGGTATACCCGGCGCGCTGCAACCGGGTCAGTTCCACGATGCCGCTGGGCACCACATCCTGCTCCGCCACCTCGTGCAGATCCTCGCGCTCCAGCCCGCGCGAGGCCATCGTGTTGCCGCACACCAGAAAACGGACATCCTGCAGTTTCAGGGTATTCACCGTACTGCGCAGATCCGGATCGCTGCGCGCGTGCTGCAGCAGGGTGATGCCACTGCCATGCATCAGCACCTTGATCTCCAGCGGTGAGCCATCAGGGCTGCCATCGATGTGATTCTGCAGATTACGCAGGGCATTCAGGTGGAGCTCCGGGTCATCGGAATTGATGTGATAAACCACCCGGAGCGGCTCATCGGCGGCCGGGGCGTCGGCGACCGTGCCAAACAACAATGCCGTCGCGCCGCCCGCGATCAGCATCAACAGAAACGCCCCGGCCAGAAACCAGCCGGGGCGTCTTGTGCGGTTCGCGGGCGACATGCGGGGTGCCGGCAAGGCCGGATCAGACCTTGATGTAGATCCAGCCCTCGGCCTGACGGCGGGCCGCCTCGGCGACGCCAGAATCGATCAGCTCGGCCTGCGGCAGGATGTCGACCGTCTTGCCCTCCTCGCGCGCCAGGCGGTTCAGGGTCTGGGCACAGGCGGTGAAGCGCAGCGTGGGGTAATCCTGCGCCATGCTGGCAACCCGCTCCGGATACGGGGCGCTGTCGGTACGCAGCAGGTCCATCGCATTGTTGTGCACCACGACCTGCACGTTCAGATCGCGCCCGACGGCGGCCGCCTCGCGGTACATGCTCTCGATGTCATCCAGGAGCTCCGCCATCGCGCGGCGATCGGCTTCATTGATATGCAGCAGGATCTGGTCGGTCTCGGTGGCGGAAAACACCTGCTGTGGTGCCGCCGCGCCGCCCGCGACGTCATCGCTGGCGGCCATCTGCGCCATGGCCCCGGCGTCCTGATCGATCGCGGCCGACGGCTCGCCGCCGAAGAAACCGGCATCCCGGGTAATCTCGTAGCCGCCCAGCGAGCCCACGACCAGCGCGAGCACCCCGGCGGCCACCGACGGGAACCAGGCCGAACGACCGCCGCGCGACAGCCGGCAGCGCCCGCCGGGAGCCCCGGTGCGACCGGCCGGCACGTCCTCGTACGCCATGTTCACCAGCTCCTTGAGCTGGTGCATGTCGCAGACTTCGCGGCTCAGGTGCTCGCTGGAGGCAATCGTCTTCAGGGTGTAGAGACGATCCTCGGGCGAGAATTCGCCGTCCACGAAGGCGTTGAGGATCTCCTCGCTGGGCCGGTTCCTTGCACTCAGTCGTTCATTCGACATGCCGATTCCTCACTACCTTGAGATAGGGTGTATCGGCCGCTTTCCCCGTGTCGGCCTGCTGCTCCAGCAGCACCTTCTTCAACTGTGCCCGAGCCCGGCTCAGGCGACTCATCACGGTGCCGATGGGTACATCCAGCACCTCCGAGACCTCGGAGTAGGCAAAGCCTTCGAGGTCCACCAGCGCAACCACCTGCCGGTGATCGGTGCTCAGTTCGGCCATCGCCCGGTGAACGTCCGCCACCATGCGGTTGCGTTCGGTCTGCTGCTCCGGGCAGTCCTCGCAGGGCAGCTCCATGCTGTCCACGTCCACCGTGTCCTTCTGCCGCCGCCCCCAGTCCCGGTAGCAGTTGGTCATGATCCGGAACACCCACGCCTTCAGGGCGCTCTCGTCCTGCAGCGACTTCAGCCGGGTCAGGGCCTTCATCATCGCCTCCTGCACCAGATCATCCGCGAGCGCGGCATCGTGACACCACGCAAAGGCCATGCGGTACATCTGGGGCCGCAGGTCGCATACCTTCTGGCGCAGCCTGCGCTGCGCGAACCAGGTTGCCATGTTGTGTTTCCTCCATCCGCAGGCCGTACATGCGGCCTTGCTTGTTCTTGTACCCTGTAGGACGCTACCGGGCGCGGGGCTATTCCGATACTCCGGCCTTGCGACCGCACAAATCGCGCATCCCCGATTCCGTCGATCAGGATACCCAATGCCATTCGATCCGCAACAACTGGAGCGCGCGTTCGCGTTCGACCCCGATACCGTGCAGGACCTGCGCGAACGCTGGTCACGGCTGATCACCGACGCGGTCTGGGGCGAACTCAAGACCGGCACCATCGGGGCCGTCCCGCGCCTGCGCAAGCGCCTGCTGGAGCTGGGCGAGAACCTGCGCTCCATGCTGTCGGACCGCGCCTGGATCCCGCACGAACGCGAACGCGTGAAGGGCGCGATGGCCGCCAGCCTCAACCTGCGCGACAGCCTGCAGCAGACCGACCGCGCCGCCAAGCTACTGAACGGTGGTGCCGATTTCGAGACCTTCGAGGCCGACTACCTCGCCTTCCGCAAGCACCTGCTGGCCTTCATCGAACACCACGAACAGATCTGGGGTGATCTCCTGGAGAGCCTCTACGACGAGGCCCCGGACACCGACGACCGGGACGAGGACTAGATCTTGGGCCGGGAAATCCGCGAGGAGCACTTCGGCGCGGCGGATTTCGACCGTTTTCACCAGGCTCTGGCCGACGAGACGGCCCGGCTGCTGGACTGGCTGCGCACACAGGCGGCCGCCGACCCCGCGCCGCCGCCGCGACTCGGCTTCGAGATCGAGGCCTGGCTGTGCGACGCACAAGGGCGCCCGCTGCCGGTCAACGAGGCCTTTCTCGCGGCGATGGACAGCCCGCTGGCCACCCGGGAGCTGGCCCAGTTCAATGTCGAACTGAACAGCAGCGTCTTCCGCGCCGGCCCCGGCTGCTTCGGCGGGATCCTCGAGGAGCTGCGCGAGACCCTGCGCCAGGCACGGCGAGCCGCCCGTCATGCCGGAGCCGACCTGCTGATGGCCGGGAGCCTGCCGACCCTGGAGCCAGCCGATCTCGGGCTCCACCACATGTCCCGGCAGGCCCGCTACCGGGCGCTGAACAGCGCCATCCTGGAACAGCGCGCCCAGCGCCCGCTGGAGGTGGATATCGTCGGCCACGAACACCTGCGGCACCGCCACGCGGATGTGATGCTGGAGGCCGCGGCGACCTCCTTCCAGGTGCATATCGAGACCCGGCCCGATCGCGCCCATCGGGCCTACAACGCCTCGCTGGTGGCGGCCGCTCCGGTCCTCGCCGCCGCCGGGAACACGCCCTACATCTTCGGCCACGACCTGTGGGCCGAGAGCCGCATCCCGCTGTTCGAGCAGTCCGTGGAGGTAGGCGGATTCGCCAACTCGGCACGCGGCCCGATCCGGCGCGTGACCTTCGGCACCGGCTATCTGCATGACTCGATCGGCGAGCTGTTCACCGAGAACCTGGAGCACTTCCCGGTCCTGTTGCCGGTGGCACTGGACGAACCGGCCGACCAGCTGGCTCACCTCGCCTTCCACAACGGGACCATCTGGCGCTGGAACCGCCCCATCGTCGGCTGCGATGCCGATGGCCACCGCAGTCTGCGCCTGGAGTTCCGCTGCCTGCCCGCAGGCCCCTCACTGATCGACATGCTGGCCAACACGGCCTTCGCCCTGGGCCTGATCGAGCACCTGGTCGCCGAATCGCCGGACGGCACGCTGGAGACCCCGTTTTCCGAGGCCCGCGACAACTTCTACAATGCAGCCCGACACGGACTGGACGCGCGCCTGCGCTGGGGCCACCGCGAACCGGCCCCGGCGCCCCGCCTGATCACCCGCGACCTGCTGCCCCGAGCAGCCGAAGGCCTGGAGCGCCTGGACATCGAGCGCAGCGAACGCGACGCCCTGCTCGGGATCATCGCCGCGCGCGTGGCCAGCCGCCAGACCGGCGCACGCTGGCAGCGGGACTGGGTCGCACGCCACGGGCGCGACTGGCCCGGGCTGGTTCGCGCCTATCGTGGCTGGCAGAACACCGGCGCGCCGGTCCACACCTGGGGACTCTGAGGAAACCCGTGACGCAATCCATCATCGAACACTTCGAACTCCCCGACGGCTTCCTCGAGGCCACGCCCGAGACGTTGCACCAGTGCGTGCCCGGCCCGGCCCTGATCCACCTGGAAGGCCAGCGCGAACCCGCGGTGGCCGTGGTCCTGTTGCTGCACGGCAACGAACCGGTGGGCCTGCATGCGGTACAGCAGCTCCTGCGTCATTACACCGGGCGGCCGCTGCCACGCGCCCTGACGCTGATCGTGGGCAACCCGCAGGCGGCGGCGGTCAATCAGCGCCACCTGGACGACCAGCCGGACTTCAATCGCATCTGGCCGGGCACCGAACAGGCCGGTTCGCGCGAGGCCGATGTCTTTGCCGAGCTCTGCCGCCGCCTGGAGGGACGCGGCCTGTTCGCCGCGATCGACCTGCACAACAACACCGGGCGCAACCCCCATTACGCCTGCATTAATCGCCTGGAGTCCCCGTTTCTGAACCTGGCCGCGCTGTTCGGGCGCACCTTGGTCTACTTCACCCGGCCGCGCGGGGTTGCCTCCATGGCCCTGGCCCGCATCGCGCCGGCCGTCACTCTGGAGTGCGGCCACCCCGGTGACGCCGCCGGCGTGGACCACGCCCGGGAGATGATCGACGCGGTGCTGCACCTGGACCACTTCGCGCCCGAGCCGCCACGCGAGGGCGCCATCGAGCTCTTCCACACCGTCGCGCAGGTCCGGGTGCGCCCCGGCTTGCAGGCCGGGCTGGAGGCACAGCACGACGTGCGCCTGGAACCCGATCTCGACGGCCTGAACTTCCAGCTGCTGCCCGCCGGTTCCCGTCTGGTACAGGTGCACGAAGATGCCGACGAGCCGCTGGTCGCGATCGCCGAGGACGGCTCCGAGGTCACCGGGGATTATCTGGAGCGCGCCGGCCAGGAGATCCGGCTCAAGCGCCCGGCCATGCCGTCCATGCTCACACTGGACACCCGGGTCATCGCCCAGGACTGCCTCTGCTACCTGATGGAGCCGCTGTCCCTTCCCTGACGCGCCCCAGCGGCTGCCGTTGCGGCGGCCGCCACCCTACTTCTTGCTGCTGGCGCGGCGCTTCGACGCCGCCGTAGCCGCCTTGCCGCCGTCGTTCAGGCTGATGATCTGCGTCTTGCTCGTGCGGTGACGGTAGATCTCGCGCAGGTAACGGATCGCCTGCTTGACGTTCTCGCGGCTCAGACGGATGTCGTTGATCGAGACAAAGCTCTTCTCGTTGCTGCACATCTCGCGGTATTTCTTCTCGTACATCGGCTTGATCGCGTACCAGTTGGTATCGAGGATGCGCGTGGGGTTCTCGTGTTCGTTCAGCATCTCGTCGATGCGCGCCTCGTCGAACTCCTCGGCCCGGATGAGATCCAGCACCGCATGGTCCAGGGTGTCGTCGAAGCGCGTCTTGTCGTTGGCAAAGCAGCGCTTGATGTAGGCGACGAACAGGGTCAGGAAGTCGTCCGACAGGCACGGGCTCTTCACCACCAGGGTGGTCAGCGACAGATTGGCCGAGGCGCCAATAACCAGGGCGTAGCGCTTGAGTGTGGTATTCGGGAACAGGCCGTTCAGGTGGGACTTCAGGCGATTCAGGTCCATGTAGGACAGCTTGTAGTCCTTCGGCAGGGACAGAATCGTGACAATGGACGAGCAGTTCTTGAAGAAATGCAGATCGCGCAGGTGCGTCGCGTCCATGTCCGATTCCTTGTACCCCTTCAGTGCCTCGCGGTAGCGCGGGGCGTCGATCGGCAGCAGGCTGATCCCTTCGATGGCCTCGGTCTGCTTGTTGAAGTGGGGCAGGTCGATCGAGCGGAAGAACAAGTCGTCGATATCCAGCGCAGAGCTCTTGGAGGAAGCCTCCTCGCCAGTAGTCACCTCCGATTCCGCGTAGGCGACCGCAACCGGACCGGCCAGACTCATGAACAGGTCGTTGGCATCCAGGCGAATGGTTTCGCCGATATCCACCCCGGCACGCCGGAAGTAGTCCTCGTCGTAGTCGGTGGTCACCGCCTGCGCGGTCAGGATGTTGAAGATCTGCTGGGAGATGTACTGGTTGGCGTAACGCTCCATCGCGTTCACGTCGACGTGGCGGATGTTGCCGTCGTCGGTCTCCTCCGCGTAGCGCATGATGTCGTTGGATATCAGCATCATCGCGTTCCACGGCCGGATGCGATGCATCATGTCCTCGTCACGCGTCTCTTCGGCCTCGAAGTTGTAGGAGAAGTCCCATTCCTCCGCCAGGTACTTGCACAGCAGACGCCCCGCGTTGATGTGCAGCGCCTCGGACATCTCGACGCGGTTGTCCTGGATGTTCGGCAGGATGCAGATCCCCGCCGCGAAGATCGGCTCGAACACGAAGGAATGGTCGCGATTCGCGGCCTCGCGCTTCTCCAGCTTGGGATCGAAGGTCTTGCGCATATAGGAGTACTGCTGCGCGAGGCCGAATTCGGAGGCCATCCCGGAGCCGGTGCCGCCGCCGGCACTGAAGATATAGAAGTACAGTCGTGACTGATTCGCCTTGATACCGCAGGAATCGATCAGATAGGAATGGATGAACTTCCAGTCCTCGTTGGCGAACTGGTCGGTGTCCTTGTTCAGAATGATGCGCGCAAGGTACTGGCCCAGGATGGGGGCATTGCCCGCGCCACCCGCGTGCACCTCGGACAGGTCCATGATCTTCATCTTGTTGTAGTTGTCGATGAAGTTGTTCTGCCCCGCCCGGTTGGAGAAGCGGATGCGGCCCTCGATGTCCTTGTCGAGGTCGCCCAGCATCACCATCGGCTCGATCAGGAAGACGGGCTTCACCGCGTTGGCTGGCGGCAGATTCAGGCTCTTGCGAATCCAGCGCAGCGGACGGCCTTCCTTCTCGCGCCCACCGGCCTCCTCGTTATCCAGTTCGCGCAGATAGTTGGAGCGCGCACTGTGCACCAGCGCCGCCACGTCCAGCGCGATGTTCGAACCGCAGCGGCCAACGCCAATAAGACACACCGACGGGAAGAACTGCTGCTTTTGTTCCTCGGTCGGGCTGCCCTTGGTCAGGCGCGGGAAGACCGAATTGCGCAGGTGGTCCAGATTCTCGAGGATCCGGTCCAGATCGCGTTCGGTGAAGTAGTGGGGCTCGCCGCCGCGCTCGACCTGACCCTCCAGGACATTCGACCGCGCCGCGTTGCGCGGCTGGGTCGCCCGGGCCGCCCGCGATGGATTGCGGATCGAGGTCTCGGTATCGGCAGTCCGGGTCGCCTCCGGCTCGGTCTGCACTGCGTGGTCCATGTTCTCGCTGGTGTCTTCTGTCGGCATGGTCAACGACTCCTGCAGTCCGAGCGGCCGGAATAGGCCCCAAAAATGTGATGCAATTCCGTTTGTGCCCCGCACTAAAGCACGCAGGGGGGCATGTTTCAACCACGAGGAGGCACAAAGATGCGAAGGACGCCGTTCGCGGCATCCAGTCGGTCAGGATGACGTGATCATGCGAGCACCGGTCGGGCGACCGGCGGACAGACGGAGGCGGTCAGGCGTCGCGTTCGACGCGCTCGAGGACCTGGGCGACGTGATCACCCTTGCGGTAGTTGGGGAGGTCGCGCTGCATGTCGGCCAGCGCCTTCTCGCGCGCCTGTTCGCTGTCGTACCAGCGATAGGATTCCCAGTCCGGCCCCAGCAGGTGCGGCATGGCCATGGTGCTGCCTTCCGGCAGGCGGATGCGGATTCCGTAGCGTTTCATGGATTCGTCCGAGGTTGCTCCCTTGAGGGGCCGCCCGCGCGCAGGCACGCGACCCGGCGCGCAGTCTATCCGAGCCCCTGCATACCGGCAATACAACACCGCCCCACCCGGGGCCCCAAACAAAACAGGGGCTGCCATATCGCTGACAGCCCCTGTCCGGGATTCGATGGTGGCTACGCCCTGATTCGAACAGGGGACCCCATCATTATGAGTGATGTGCTCTAACCAGCTGAGCTACGTAGCCACGCGGGCTGCGAATTCTCCGGAGGCGGGCGCATAAAGTCAAGCCAGCGGGGCACGGGGCAGGGTTCAGATCTGCAGGCGCTCGACCACGCGTCCGTTCTTGAGGTGCTCTTCCAGGATCTCGTCGATGTCGCGCTCGTCCTGGTAGGTGTACCAGACGCCCTCCGGGTAGACCACCGCGACCGGACCCTCGTTGCAGCGATCCAGGCAACCGGCGGTGTTCACGCGTACCTGGCCCTTGCCGTGGATGCCCATGGCCTTGGCCTGGGTCTTGGCGTAGGCGCGCATCTCGGTCGCCCCGTGGTCCTCGCAGCAGTTGCCGTCCTCGCGGCAGTTGGTGCAGAAGAAGATATGGCGCTGGTAGTAGCCCATGGAAGTCTCCAGTGATCCCTGCGGCTCATGATAACCCTGCCGCCCGCAACACGACGGATGGCAACGTTCGCGTCGGTGCCTTCAGCGCGTCGGCGCTTCAGCGAAAGCGATAGACCAGACTGACGTCCGTGATGGTGTCGGTATTTTCCACGCCGGGCTCGACGTCGGTGTTGTGCTTGACGGTAAAGCTGGTGCGCAGGGACATCCGACTGGTGACGTCAGCGGTCAGGGCGAGGATGTTCTCGATCTCGGTGTTGTCGCTGCCGGTCAGGACCAGCAGCTCGTCGGTAAGACGGGCGTTCTCGCTGATCTCCCAGCGGAAATTGCCGGCCAGGCGACCGACCGGCTCGCTCTCGGTCTCGCCGGTGGTGCGGATGCGCACCTGGCGCATACCGGCACCGATCTCGCCGTCCAGCCGCACGCGTTCGCCGTCGATCAGGCGACGACCGTAACCGGCCGTGGCCGAGCCCTGGTAGTCGTAGTTGCTGAAGCGATCCCGCTCGTAGCGCAGCGCCCCGAACAGATAGTCGTGTTCGCCCAGCTTGCGGTCCGCCTGGTAGCCGGCGACGTAACGCTCGCCGGTAGTCTCGTCATCCTCCTCGTGGAAGTAGGCATCCAGCCGGATGCGATTCCGCCAGTCGATGGTGGTGTGCTCCGCGCGGAAGCGCCCCGAGGCCGTGGTGGATTCGGTATTCCCGGTGGTCATGGAAGCCCCCAGCTCGATCGTCGACTGCCAGCCTTCGGCCTCCCAGGCCAGGCCCTGCGAGACTGGTATGCTCAGCAGGATGAGCGAGGCAAACGCAGACCCGACGGGCCGAAACGAACGCACGAGCATGGGAAACCTCCCGGAATCAAATGAAGGCGAAACCCTAGCAAAGCCGCTGGGGGCATCGGACCAGCCCCTGAGATTCTCGGGGCTTTCCGCCGCCGACCAGTGCGTACACTGCGGGCTGTGCCTGCCGCACTGCCCGACCTATGGCTGGCACGGCGTCGAGGGCGACTCTCCGCGTGGACGACTGACCCTGATGCAGGGTCTGGCGCAGGGCCGGCTTGCGCCCGAATCCGAGCGCCTGCGCGGGCACCTCGAGGGGTGCCTGGGCTGTCGTTCCTGCGAGGCAGTGTGCCCGGCACGGGTGCCCTTCGGGGCGCTGATCGATCGCGCCCGCGAGATCCTCGACGAGCACCCGGCCGCCCCGTCGCGGGCGGACCGCTGGCGGCACAGCGTCCAGCATCGGGCGCTGCTGCATCCAACCCTGCGCAGCCTTGGGGGACTGGTCGCGCGGACCGGTGCACGCCTGGGGGCAGAGCGCCTGCTCCCGCGCGGCGGCTGGGAACGCAGCCTCGCCCATACCCGGGACTCCCTGGTCCCCGCCCCCCGGCTGCGCCCAACCGCGAGGCCGGACGAGGCCGACGTCCTGCTGTTCACCGGCTGTATGGACCGCTTCTTTACCGGGCCCGACCTGGACGCGGCGCTGCACGTCCTCGAGGCCCTCGGTCTGCGCGCGGCGATCCCGCAACGGCAGGTCTGCTGCGGCGCGCTGGACCAGC
The DNA here is from genome assembly GCF_000377465.1 of Thioalkalivibrio sp. ALE30. Classification (NCBI taxonomy): domain Bacteria; kingdom Pseudomonadati; phylum Pseudomonadota; class Gammaproteobacteria; order Chromatiales; family Ectothiorhodospiraceae; genus Thioalkalivibrio; species Thioalkalivibrio sp. ALE30. The sequence continues at coordinate 278,443 of NZ_KB898169.1, forward strand.
ACACCGGCCATCGCGCGGCCGCGCAGGCCCTGCAGACACGAAACCTCGAGGCCTTCGGCGACGGGGATCAGCCAGTCATCGCCCTCGACAGTGGCTGCGAGGCCACGCTGCGCGAATACCCCGAGGGCACCCTGGGCCGGCGCAGCCTGAGCCTCACGCGCTTCCTGGCGCAGCACCTGGAAGCGGGCACCACCGCGGACCTCTGGGATGACACCCCCGTCCGGATCGCGCTGCATCTGCCCTGCACCCAGCGCAACGTCACCCGCGAGGCGCGCGAACTGCCCGCTTTGCTGGAGCGCCTGCCCGGGGTCGCGCTGACACCGGTCTCGGGCGCACCGAATTGCTGCGGCGCGGGTGGCACTGCGATGCTGACCCAGCCGGCCATGGCGGACGGCCTGGGCACCGAGACGCTGCAGGCGCTCTGCGATGGCACGCCGGACGTGATCATCAGTCCGAATGTCGGGTGCAGCGTGCACCTGCGCGCCCTGGCCGGCGACCAGGCGGATATGCCGGCCATCCTGTCGCCCGCGCGATTCCTGGCGCGGCGCCTGAAAAACCCTGCCCACGACCCCGCTGGGCGCTGATCCCGGGCCCCGCTTGCGGTACTCTTGAGGGGTACGCCTTGATGCCCCAACCGGACCGGAACCATGCGCCGACTCTCCCCGCTGGATCACCTGATCAACCAGGCCGATGCCTTCGTCAAGGTCATCTCCGGCCAGGCCCGTTCCACCGGCCGCCCGTCGCCGGGCGGGGACGATATCGGCCCGCATCTGGAGGATCATGAGCGCGACCTGTCCACCCGTCTGATGCGCGTGAACCACGCCGGGGAAGTCGCGGCGCAGGGGCTTTACCAGGGCCAGATGCTGACCGCCCGCACCCCCGCGATCCGCGACCACCTGGACCAGGCTTCGCGCGAGGAGGGCGACCACCTGCACTGGTGCGCGCGCCGGGTGCACGACCTGGGCGGGCGCACCAGCCTGCTGGGGCCGTTCTGGTATGTCGGCTCGTTCGGGATGGGTGCCCTGGCCGGCCTGACCGGCGACGCCTACAGCCTGGGCTTTATCGACGAGACCGAGCGCCAGGTGGAACGCCACCTGGACCGCCACCTGGAGCGGCTGCCGGCCCAGGACGAGGTCTCGGCGCGCATCCTGGCGCAGATGAAGCAGGACGAGGTGGAACACGGCGCGCATGCCATGGCGCTGGGCGGCAAGGCGCCACCGTGGCCGGTCCGGAACCTGCTGATGCCCCTGACCTCCAGCGTGATGACGCGCACCGCCTACTGGATCTGACCCGCCAGGCGAGAGGACGGGCGGCAGGTGCCGCGCGCAACGCGCGGCGCCTGCCGTCTCAGCTCGGGCGGCTCATGTTCTTGCCGTAGAAGATCTCCATCATCTCGTGCTTGAGCAGCTTGGAGATGCGCTTGGCCTCCTTGGCCGAGTAGTCGTCCTTGCCCAGCCCGAACAGGTAGCTGTCCAGGTCAAAGTCCTTCAGCACCATCTTGGTGTGGAACAGGTACTCCTGGTACACGTTCACGTCCACCATCTGGTACTTCTCCTTGGTATCGCGCGAGAGGAAGTCCTGGATGGAATTGATCTTGTGATCGATGAAGTGCTTCTTGCCGCGCACGTCGCGGGTAAAACCGCGCACGCGGTAGTCCATGATCACGATGTCCGACTCGAAGCTGTGGATCAGGTAGTTCAGGGCGCGCAGCGGCGAGATGCGCCCGCAGGTGGACACATCGATATCGGCACGGAAGGTTGCAATCCCGCCCTCCGGGTGCGCCTCCGGATAGGTATGCACGGTGATGTGGCTCTTGTCGAGGTGACCGACCACCGTCTCCGGCAGCGGGCCGGGGCCCTCGGTGTAGCCGATCTTCTCGGTGGCCACCGGCTCCTCCGAGATCAGCATGGTCACCGACGCGCCCTGCGGATCGTAGTCCTGGCGCGAGATATCGAGGATATTGGCCCCGATCAGATGGGCCACATCGGAGAGGATCTGCGTCAGCCGCTGGGCGTTGTACGCCTCGTCGATGTACGCGATGTATTCGTCGCGATGCCGGTCACCCGAGGCATAGCAGATATCGTAGATGTTGAAGCTCAGGCTCTTGGTCAGGTTGTTGAAACCGTGGAGCTTGATCTGCTTCTTGTGACGAGGCATGGCGTGTCCTCTTGCCCGGGCCGCAGCGAGCGGCGAATTGTAGACGCCTCGGCCTCCGAGTCCAAGGAAAGAACCCGGGTTCCCGTTCAGCGCGGGGCCGGCCCCTCGACGATCTCGAAGTCGTGGGTCACCTTCGCCGAGGCCCCCAGCATCAGCGAAGCCGAGCAGTACTTCTCGGCCGAGAGCCCGACCGCGCGCCCCACCTGCTTCTCCGACAGGTCATGGCCGTACACCCGGAAATGCACGTGGATATCGGTAAAGACCTTGGGCACGGTCTCCGCCCGGGTGCCTGCGACCGTCACCTCGCAGTCCAGCACCTGCTGGCGCGCCTTCTTCAGCATCGCAATCACGTCAAAGCTGGTACAACCGCCCATCCCCAGCAGCAGCATCTCCATCGGCCGCGCGCCCAGGTTGCGGCCGCCCGCGTCCGGCGCGCCGTCCATCACCACCGCATGACCGCTGTCGGTCTCGCCGACAAAGGCCACCTGGTCCAGCCATTTCACTTTCACCTGCATCGCGCTCGTCCTTTAAAGAGGTGCCAATCAATGAACCAGTGCTCCCTTCCTGCTGTTGGATGAAGGGATCCATGCCTATACTTCAGAGGGACTCTACTCAGGGCGGACCTGCTGCACAAAATCAGTGGCCTGTCGGCGGATTTTGTGAACGGTTCCAGCCACCCCGGCGTGCGGGGGCCAGATGCTGCATTACACTGGCGCACATCCACAGGAAGCTGCTATCGGACGTGACCATGGAAGCCTTGAACAACCCGTTCGTCTACCGCCCGGCCCAGCCGTCGCCCGCGCTGGAGCGTTTTCTCGGCTACTGCCACCGCCGCCAGTACCGCAAGCGCACCACCATCATCCATTCGGGCACGGTTCCCGACACGCTGTACTACGTCGTCAGCGGCTCGGTCTCGGTACTGGGCGAGAACAACGGGCACGAGCTGGTGCTGGCCTATCTGAACAAGGGCGAGTTCTTCGGTGAGCTGGGCATGTTCGAGGACGACCCGCGCAGCGCGACCGTCACCACCCGCGAGGACACCGAGACCGCGGAGATCCCCTACACCCAGTTCCGCGAGATCGTCCAGCGCGACCCCGAGATCCTGATGCTGCTGACCAGCCAGATCGCCACCCGCCTGCGCCAGACCTCGCGCAAGGTGATGGACCTCGCGTTCGTCGACGTCACCGGCCGTATCGCCCACACCCTGCTGGATCTCGCCCGCCAGCCCGACGCGATGACCCACCCGGACGGCATGCAGCTGCGCATCACCCGCCAGGAGATCGCGCGCATCGTCGGCTGCTCGCGCGAGATGGCCGGTCGCGTGCTGAAGGATCTGGAAGAGCGCGGCCTGATCACCGCGCACGGCAAGACCATCGTGGTGTTCGGCACGCGCTGACGCCCGTGCCGCCGCGCCGGGCCCTGCGGCCGGAAAGGGCGTAGTACCTGGCCACCGCCTCCAGCCTGAAGGCACGACGCCCCGCTGGAGGCGGTTACGATTCGCCGCGGAACAACTGCCCCAGGGCCTTGCCCGGATCCTCGGTCCGCATAAAGGCCTCGCCCACCAGGAAGGCATGGATCCCGGCAGCCTGCATGCGCGCGACGTCCTCGCGGGTGTGGATGCCGCTCTCGGTTACCAGCAGCGCGCCCTCCGGCGCCTGATCCTTCAGCTCCAGCGTGGTTTCCAGTCGGGTCTCGAAGCTGTGCAGGTCGCGGTTGTTGATGCCGATCAGGTCGGCGCCGATCTTCCTCGCCCGTTCCAGCTCCTCGGCATCATGCACCTCCACCAGGGCATCCATGCCCAGCTCGCGGGTCAGGAAGTACAGCTCGTGCAGGGCCGTATCGTCCAGCGCCGCGGCGATCAGCAGCACGCAGTCCGCCCCCAGCACCCGCGCCTCGTAGACCTGATAGAGGTCGATCACGAAGTCCTTGCGCAGGATCGGAAGCTTGCAGGCCACGCGCGCATCGCGCAGGTCGCCATCGCGCCCCTTGAAGAAGTCCACGTCGGTCAGCACCGACAGGCAGGTGGCCCCGTGTTCCTCGTAGCTGCGGGCGAAGGCCTCCGGGTTGAAGTTGGGGCTGATCTGGCCCTGACTCGGGCTGGCCTTCTTGATCTCCGCGATCACCGCGGCGCGGCCGGCGTCGATGTCGCGCTGCAACGCCGCGCGGAACCCCCGCGGCGCAGGCGCCGAGCCCATCCAGCCGCGCAGCTCGCGCAGCGGCCAGAACGCCTCGCGTTCCTTCAGCTCCTCGCGCTTGCGCTCCAGGATGCGCTGCAGGATATCGGGTACTGCGTTGGCTTCGGTCATTGTGCTTCCTTGTTTGCCAGTCGTGCGCTGGTCGCCTGCAGGCGCTCCAGCCGTTCGCGGGCCGCGCCGGAGTCGATGGCCCGGGCGGCGGCCTCGACGCCCGCGGCCAGCGTGTCCGCGCCACCGCCGGCGTAGATCGCCGCCCCGGCGTTCAGCAGCACGATGTCACGCGCCGCGCCCACCTGACCGTCCAGCACGCCGCGCAGCATGTCGGCCGAGGCCTCCACGCTGTCGACGCGCACGGCATCCAGTGCGGTGGTCGCCAGCCCGAAGTCCTCCGGACGGATGGTGTATTCCCGGATCTCGCCGTCCCTGAGCTCGGCCACCCGGGTGGGCGACGCGATGCTGATCTCGTCCAGGCCGTCCTCGGCATGCACCACCAGCACATGCTCGCTGCCCAGGCCCTTCAGGGCCTCGGCCAGCGGCCGCACCCAGGCATCCGAGAACACGCCGAGCACCTGGTTCGGCGCCCCGGCCGGGTTGGTCAGAGGCCCCAGCACATTGAACAGCGTGCGCACGCCGAGCTCCTTGCGCGGCCCGATCGCGTGTTTCATCGCGCCATGATGGGCCGGGGCAAACAGGAAGCCGACGCCGACCTCCTCGATGCAGGACCCGACCGCCTCCGGCGACAGCCCGAGATGGATCCCCAGGTGCTCCAGAACATCGGCGGAGCCGGATTTCGACGACACCGAACGGTTGCCGTGCTTGGCCACCCGCACGCCACCGGCCGCCGCGACCAGCGCCGAGGCGGTGGAGATATTGAAGGTACCGGAGGCGTCGCCGCCGGTGCCGCAGGTATCCACCAGCCCGGTTCGCGGCACGTCCACCCGAGTGGCCAGCGAGCGCATCACGCCGGCCGCCGCGCGGATCTCCTCGATCGTCTCGCCCTTCATGCGCAGGGCCACCAGGAACCCCCCGATCTGGGCATCGGTGGCCTCGCCGGTCATCACCGCCTGCATCACCGCGGTCATGGTTGCCGCGTCCAGGTCCTGGCGCTCGATGAGAGCCGCTATCGCTTGTTGCACCGTCACGGGTTGCTCCTGCGGAAAATCGAAGCCGCTAGTTTAACGTCCGCGCCGGGGCGCGACGACCGCGCGCCTCCGGCCCGCTCCACCACAGCAGCGCCGCGGCGGCCCAGATTACCAGCGACCCGCCGATCAGCCACGGCAGGTGGTCGTCCAGTCGGTCCACCAGGAACAGCGCCAGCAGGGCACTGAACCCCAGTTGCAGGAAGGCCTGCATGGCCGAGGCCATGCCACGGGCGCCCGGATAGCAGTCCAGCGCCAGCAGGTTCAGCGACGGAACGGCCGTGGCCAGGGAAAAGCTGTACAGCGCGAACGGGAGCGTCACCGCGACCACCGAACCCTCGGTGAGGATCCCCAGCGCCACCAGCGCCAGCGAGATCCCGGCCAGCCCCACGCCGATACTGATCGCCAGCGGCGGACTCAGCAGACTGGCGGTGCGCCCGGCCACAAAACCGCCCACCACCAGGCCGCCCACCAGCGGCAGAAACAGCCACCAGAAGTCCTGTTCCTGTCCGCCCAGGTGGACATAGATCACCGTTGGCGAGGCGGCGACGAACAGGAACATCGCCCCGAACAGCCCGGCATGTACCAGGGCCGGGCGCAGAAACGGCGGGTTGCGCAGGGTCCCGAGATACCCCCGCAGGATCAGGGCCGGCTTGCCCGAGGCGCGGCCGACCGGTGGCAGGGTCTCCGGCAGCCAGGCCCGGATCGCCAATAACAGGATCACGCCGTACAGGGTCAGGAACAGGAATACCGAGCGCCAGCCGAACCCCGCCTGCAGATAGCCGCCGACAATCGGGGCGGCCGCCGGGCCAATCGCGAACATCATGGTGATCAGCGCCAGGACACGGCGCGCATCGGTGGCCTCGAAGCGATCGCGCACCACTGCACGCCCGACCACAATCCCGGCCGCCGCGGACAGCCCCTGGGCCACCCGCAACCCGATCACCTGCCAGTACTCCACCGCCAGCACCAGCAGCAGCGAGCTGAGCACGTAGCCGGCGAGCGCCCACAGAACCACCGGGCGCCGGCCAAAGGTATCCGACAGCGGGCCAGCCACCAGGGTGGCCAGCGCAAAGGCGACCAGGTAGGCCGACAGGGTCGCCTGCATCGCGCCGGAGTCGACCCGCAGGGCCTCCGCCATCGCCGGGAACGAGGGCAGATAGGTGTCCAGCGAGAACGGCGCCAGCATCGACAGCGGCGCCACCAGCAACGCGAAGCGCCACCGGGTGCGTCGAGTCTGGGTCACGCCGGCTGGGGCAGGCGACGGAGGAAGTTGTCGAGCAGTTCGTGGCCCTGGCGGGTCAGGATGGATTCCGGGTGGAACTGCACGCCCTCGACGTCCAGTTCGCGGTGGCGCAGGCCCATGATCTCGTCGCGCGCACCGTCCTCGCGCTGGGTCCAGGCGGTGACCTCCAGGCACTCCGGCAGCGAGGACGACTCGACCACCAGCGAGTGGTAGCGCGTGGCCTCCAGTGGATTCTCGAGCCCGGCGAACACCCCCACCCCGGTGTGATACACCGGCGAGGTCTTGCCGTGCATGATCTCGCGGGCGCGCACCACGCGCCCGCCGAAGACCTGCCCGATCGCCTGGTGCCCGAGACAGACTCCGAGGATCGGGATCGCGCCGGCGAAGCGCCGGATCACCTCCAGCGATACCCCGGCCTCGTTCGGCGTGCAGGGTCCCGGCGAGATCACGATCCCCACGGGGGCGAGTTCCGCGATCCCGTCCGGGGTGATGCAGTCGTTGCGGTGGACCACCACCTCGGCCCCCAGCTCGCCCAGATACTGGACCAGGTTGAAGGTGAACGAATCGTAGTTGTCGAGCATCAGGATCATGTCGAACGTCCCTGCAGAACGGAGGAAACAGGACCGCCACGCGAATCGATGTTCACGCGCGTGGAGCGGACAGGACCCAGCATAACCCGGCCCCGGGTCCGCCGGCCCGCAACCGCATGGGCGCTGGCGAAACCGGGCACCCTCATCGCGGCAACAGCAGCGCCGCCAGCAGGGTGCCGTCGGCGGCCTCCAGCCGGTGCCCGCCGGGGCTCGGCAGGGTATGCGCCCGGCCGCGCAGGGCCGGGAGACGATTCATGTCCTGACTGGCCGCATCCACCCACGGGTCGGCCAGGCGCACCACCGACACGTAGCGGATGGGCGGGTGTTCCCGCGTATTCAGCCACTCGAGGTGGGCCGCATCCGGCGAGGTGCCCTCCGGCCCCCAGAGACCCTCGCGCCGGTGCATACCCTCGAGCCCGATAAACGGGGCATACAACCCCAGAGCCGAATCGGCCAGCGCATCCGTCACCGAACGCGCCAGGGCGGACCAGCCGCCCCCCGCATGCGGAGCGGAAAACGTCACCAGAGTGGAGATTGCCGGGTGCGGCTGGCGCACCAGCAGCTCGCGCGCCACAACACCGCCACTGGAATACCCGACCAGCACCAGTTCCTGCCCCGGATGGCGCCGCGCCAGGGCCTCGACGACCTGACCCAGCGCCCGCGCGCGCTCGGGCGGCACTCCGCCCGCCGGCAGGTCCACGGTGTAGAACTGGCGCGGGGCCGGGTCGGGAGCACGATCGAACCAGGGGGACTCCGGCCGAGCCCGGGCCCGGCCGCCATCGGCATACCCGGCGGCGTTCAGGGCCGCGGTGACGCCGGCATGGCGAAAGCCGTCGCCGCGATCCCAGCCACCGGGCACCAGCACCACGATCTGCGCCGCCGCCAGCCCCGGTAGCAGCCATACCAGCAGCGCCAGCAACAGGATGCGAAGGCGGCCGCGCATAGTTGGTCCTCTCAGTCGCGGTGGCGCCGGGGCCCCAGGCCACCCAGGGCGGTCTCGGCCGCGCGCACCACCGCACGTCCCTTGTTCAGGGTCTCCTGCCACTCGCTCTCGGGTACCGAGTCGTGCACCACGCCGGCCCCGGCCTGGATATGCAGCTCGCCGTCGTGCAGCACGGCCGTGCGGATGGCGATCGCGGTGTCCATGTTGCCGGACCAGGAGAGGTAGCCGACCGCGCCGGAGTACGGGCCGCGCTTGACCGGTTCCAGCTCGTCGATGATCTCCAGTGCCCGGATCTTCGGCGCACCGGAGACCGTCCCGGCGGGGAAGGTCGCGCGCAGCACATCCATCGGCGAGTGCCCCGGGGCCAGTCGGCCCTCCACGTTGGAGACGATGTGCATCACGTGCGAATAGCGCTCGATGCTCATGGTGTCGGTCACCTCCACCGAGCCGATCTCGCAGACCCGGCCGACGTCGTTGCGCCCGAGGTCGATCAGCATCAGGTGCTCGGCGCGCTCCTTCGGGTCCGCCAGCAGTTCGGCCTCCAGCGCGCGGTCTTCCTCCTCGGTGCGCCCGCGCGGGCGGGTCCCGGCGATCGGGCGCACGGTCACGCGGTCGTCCTCCAGGCGCACCAGGATCTCCGGCGAGGCCCCGACCACGTGGTGGTCGTCCAGGTCCAGGTAGTACATGTACGGCGAGGGGTTCAGCGCGCGCAGGGCGCGGTACAGGTCCAGCGGCGGCGCGGAGAATGGCACGCTCATGCGCTGCGCCAGCACCACCTGCATCACGTCGCCGTCCATGATGTATTCCTGCGCCCGCGCGACCGCGGTCTGGAAGCCCTCGGCCGACCAGCCCGGCACGTACTCCGGCACCGCATGCGGATGCGGCGGATCCTCCGGGGGCACCAGGGGCTCGCCCAGACGGGTCTCCAGCTCATCCAAACGCGTGGCCGCCACGGCCTGGCCATCGGCCTGGGTCGCATCGGCGTGCACCACCAGGTACAGCCGGCCGGAGAGGTTGTCGTAGACCACGACCTCCTCCGAGACCATCAGCAGGATGTCCGGCAGCCCCAGGGCATCGGGCTTTTCCGGGCCTTCCAGGCGCGGCTCGATCAGGCGCACGGTCTCGAACCCGAAATAGCCGACCAGACCACCGGTGAAGCGCGGCAGGCCCGGCAGTTCGGCCACCTTGAAGCGCGCCTGGTAGGCCTCGACCCAGGCCAGCGGGTCGGTCTCCGTGGTCTGTTCGACCACCTCGCCATCGGTCTCCACCGTGATGTCATGGCCGTGCACCCGCACGCGGGTGCGTGCCGGCAGCCCGATAAAGGAATACCGACCCCAGCGCTCCCCGCCCTGCACCGACTCGAACAGGTAGGAGTACGGCCGGTTGGCCAGCTTCAGGAAGATGGACAGCGGGGTTTCGAGATCCGCCAGGACCTCGCGCACCAGCGGGATGCGGTTATAGCCCTCGCGGGCCAGCTGATCGAACTGTTCGGGGGTCATCACAACGGTTCCTGACAAGGGGGACGGACGGCGCGGCGGATCATTCGCCGTCTCGCCATCGCTCCGTTGTCCGGTCCGTTGCAATCATGGGTCCGTGTTTCCCTAGGCCGCCCGAGCGGGCAGCAGTCCGGGCAGCTCGTCCAGCCGGTCGAGAACCGCGTCCGGGTTCTCGTCGCGGATGTCGTCGCCGTGATTGTAGCCGTAGGTCATGCAGACGATCTGGAAGCCGGCCGCGCGTGCCGCCTTCACGTCGCTCTTCGAGTCCCCGACCATCAGCGCCTCGGAGGGGTCTACACCCAACTCCTTCGCCGCATGCAGCAGCGGCGCCGGGTCCGGTTTCTTCTGCGGCAGGGCGTCGCCGGCGACCACGATCTCGAAGTCGTCGAGGATGCCCTTCTCGCGCAGCAGCGGCACCGTGAAGCGCTCGGCCTTGTTGGTCACGCAGCCCAGGCGGAAGCCCGCGGCCTTCAGCTGGTCCAGCCCCTCGCGCACGCCCGGGTACAGTGGCGAGCGCCCGGCGGTGTTCTCCTGGTAGATGCGCATGAAGACGGGCAATGCCCGCTCGAAGGCCTCCGGGTCCGGCTCGCCCTCGAGGTCGTTCACCAACGCCCGCTTGACCAACCGTTCCACCCCGTTGCCGACCCAGTTGCGCACGGCCGGCTCGCCGCGTTCGGGCAGCCCCAGCTCGCGCATCATCGCGTCCACGCTGTAGGCCAGGTCCGGCACGCTGTCGATCAGCGTGCCGTCCAGGTCGATCAGGATCATGCGGGGGCGTTTCAGGGACATCCCGGTCTCCAGTGGCCGTCGATTCAGGCCTTGGCCAGCTCGTCGCGCATCTGCTGGATGATGCTGTCGTAGCGGTTCGGATCGGAGTCGCTGCCGGCTCCGAAGATCGCGGACCCGGCGACGAAGGTGTCGGCCCCGGCGGCCTTGATCTCGCGGATGTTGTCGGCCTTCACGCCGCCGTCGATCTCGAGGCGGATGTCACGCCCGGAGTCGTCGATCATCTTGCGCGCGGCGCGCAGCTTGTCGAGGGTGTTCGGGATGAACTTCTGGCCACCAAAGCCCGGGTTCACCGACATCAGCAGGATCATGTCGACCTTGTCCATCACGTATTCGAGATAGGACAGCGGCGTGGCCGGGTTGAACACCAGTCCGGCCTTGCAGCCCTCGGAGTGGATCAGCTGCAGGGTGCGGTCGATGTGGTCGGACGCCTCCGGGTGGAAGGTGATGTAGCTGGCACCGGCCTGGGCGAAGTCCGGGATGATGCGATCCACCGGCTTGACCATCAGGTGCACGTCAATCGGCGCGGTCACGCCGTGCTTGCGCAGGGCATCGCAGACCAGCGGGCCAATGGTCAGGTTCGGCACGTAGTGGTTGTCCATCACGTCGAAGTGGACGGTATCGGCACCGGCGGCCAGGACGTTGTCGACTTCCTCGCCCAGACGGGCGAAATCGGCGGACAGGATGGACGGGGCGATGAAATCGGGTTGTGCCATGGAAAGCCTCGCAGGGATCTCTGGGATAGCGGGGCCGACCATCGGCCACGCTCTCGGAACCGCGAAACTTTACCGGATGCCGCCATGCCAGGCAAAAGGCGACGCATGTGACGCGCCCTCCAACGCAAACGGGCCGGGGGAAACCCCCCGGCCCGTCGCGGTCTCGCCTGCCAGCGGCAGTGCGCCCGGATCAGTTGAACTCGGCCGCCATGTAGCTGGACAGATTGGCGATGTCGTCATCGCTCAACCCCTGGGCCTGAGGACGCATCAGGGCCGTGTGGTCACCCACCTCCTCGCCGGCGCGATAGCGCTCCAGCTTGTCGGTCAGGTAGTCGGCGTCCTTGCCGGCCAGCGCCGGGAAGATCGCCTGGCCCTGACCCTGCGCGCCGTGGCAGCTGGCGCAGGTGTTCTGGTACTTGGACTGACCGGCCTGGATGTCGGCGGCCTGCGCCATGGTGGACAGCATCAGGACACTGCCGGCGATACCGGCCAGCACGAACAGCTTGGTTTTCATTGTTGTGGTCTCCTCGTTCACGATCCTGGACAGGGTCATCGCCCTGTCTTGAAGCGAACGGTAGCAGGGTGTTCCTGAATGCTGCATTAACACAGAATCAAACAGGGGCATCCCTGCAGCGCGGCACCAGGCCATTCTCGGCCTCAGCGGCCGTGGATGTAGCGCTCGTCCGACCAGGTCGCCAGCCACTCGGGGCGCACCATCACCAGCCCGGTAATCACGATCCCGTTGACCACCGCCTCGGGCAGCACCAGCAATGCCAGGTAGCGCAGGTAATCGCGATAGATGTCGGCCCAGGCCAGCTCGGTGAACAGGCCGTAGATCGCCGCTGAGGCCAGCACGGTCGCCACCACCGAAAGCGCGCCGCCGAGGAAGCCCACGGCATACAGGTAGATGAACATGTGCGCGGGCAGGTAGTTCTGGGACAGCCGCAGCAACCCCCAGGTGACCGCGACCGGCAGGATGCCGGCCAGCAGGACCGTCAGCGGGAAGGCCGCCAGCGGCAGGGCGCCGAACAGGCCCAGGGTCGCCACCACCAGAAACACCATCAGAATCGCCAGCTGCCAGCCGAACATCAGGGTCACGGTGGTCATGCCAAGGAAGTGCAGGGCGAGGCCATCGAGCGTCTGCGCCCGCAGGCTCCAGATCAGCAGCAGGCACAGCGTGGCGATCACGAACAGCTGCGCGCGACCGGGCACGAAGAAGGCCTCCCAGGGCATGCGCCGGAGCATCACCAGCATGCCGAGGCCCAGCAGCACGGCGGACAGCACGCGGAGCGCGACCGGGAGTTCGCCCGCCCCCTCGACCATGGTCAGTCGGGCTCGCGCACGGCGGCCGCGACAGTGTACTCGCGGCCCTGCTTGACCTTGTCGTAGTTGCCGAACACGTCCTTGAACCCCTTCTCGATGAACCGCCGCAGTCCGGTAATGGTTACGACATAGATGCGTCCGCCGGGGTTCATCTGCTCGTGGGCGTCCAGCAGATAGGTCTGCAGCATCTCGCGCCCGACCTTGGCCGGCAGATTGGAGGTCACCAGATCGAACCGCCGATCGCGGATGCGCGAGAAGCCGTTGCTGGTCAGACACTCCACATTGGCGATGCCGTTGAGCTCGGCGTTGCGCTGGCTGTACTCCACCGCCAGATAGTTGGTATCGACCAGGGTCGTCAGCCCCTGCGGGGCCTTGCGCGCGAGCGTCAGGCCGATCGGGCCGTAGCCGCAGCCAAGGTCCAGGCAGGCGTCCGCCGGATGCACCTCGATGCGTTCCAGCAGCATGCGGGTGCCGTCGTCGATTCGCCGCGGGGAGAACAGCCCCCAGGTGGTGCGAAACCGCAGATGCTCGCCCGCCAGGGTGTCCTCGAACTCAAGGTCGCGCTTGAGCTCCGCCTGTCGGGCGCGCCGCGCCTGGGTGTTGGGGAATGCCTCGGTCATGCGGCGCCCTCCCCGCCGGCACTGGCCAGGCCCTGCCACAGGGTCTCGGCAGTGGAGGCCACCGCGGTGGCATCATCCTCGCCCGGCAGGCCGAGTACGTTCACATGCCCCATCTTGCGCCCCGGGCGCGCCTCAGCCTTGCCGTACAGGTGGAGTCGCGCCCGGCCGGCCGCCAGCACGCCCCGCCAGTCGGGCGTGCCGCCCGCGGGCCACAGGTCACCCAGCAGATTCACCATCGCCACCGGCGCGGTCAGCAGGGCCGGCGCCAGCCCCAGGGCGCAGACCGCGCGCACCTGCTGCTCGAACTGGCTGACGGTGCAGGCATCCAGGCTGTAATGCCCGGAATTGTGGGGACGCGGCGCGATCTCGTTGACTAGCAGTTCGCCGTCCGCCGTGAGGAAGAACTCGACCGCCAGCACCCCCTGATAATCGAGCCGCTCGGCGACGTGCCGGGCGATAGCCGTGGCGCGCTCGCGCACCTCGTCCCCGGCCCGTGCCGGGACACGCGTCAGGTGCAGGATGCCGTCGCGATGGGTGTTCTCCGCGATCGGAAAGGCCTCGGTGGCGCCATCGGCGGTACGCGCAACCAGCACCGACAGCTCGCGCTCCAGCTCCACCCGGGACTCCAGCACGCAGTCCACCTGGCCCAGCTCGGCATGCGCTGCCGGCAGTTCGCCGGCCGCGGCCAGCCGCACCTGCCCCTTGCCGTCATAACCCAGGCGCGCGGTCTTCAGGATCGCCGGGAAACCCGGGGCCCCGGCATCGGTTTGCACCTCGGGCGTCAGGCCCGCCGGCACCGCCTGCCACGGTGCCACCGCCACGCCGATCTCGCCGAGAAAGGCCTTCTCCTCGAGGCGGTCCTGGGCAACCGTCAGGGCGCGTGGCCCGGGGCGCAGACAGGCGTGGGCATCCAGCCACTCCACCGCGGCGCGCGGGATGTTCTCGAACTCGGTGGTAATCACCTCGCAGGCCCCGGCCAGCGCCTGCAGGGCATCGGGGTCGTCAAAGGCCTGGCACAAGTGGCGCGCTGCCACCCGCCCGGCCGGGCTGGCCGGGTCCGGGTCGAGCACCCAGACGGCATAACCCATGCCCTGTGCGGCCTCCACGAAATAGCGGCCGAGCTGCCCCCCACCGAGCAGCCCGAGAGTCGCAGGTGGCTGGATCATGACGGGTCCGGCGGCAGGGTCTGCCCGAGCACGGCCTGGCTCTGGGACTGGCGGAAGGCATCCAGACGCTCGCGCAGTTCGGGATCGGTATTGGCCAGCATCGCGGCGGCAAAGAGCGCCGCGTTGGCGGCCCCCGCCTCGCCGATCGCGAAGGTCGCCACCGGGATCCCGCGCGGCATCTGGACGATGGAGAGCAGCGAGTCCTGGCCCTTCAGGTGACGCGAGGCCACCGGTACGCCCAGCACCGGTACCGGGGTCTTGGAGGCGAGCATCCCCGGCAGGTGCGCGGCCCCGCCCGCCCCGGCGATGATCGCCTGCAGCCCTCGCCCGCGCGCCTGTTCGGCGTACTCGAACAGCAGATCCGGCGTGCGATGGGCGGAGACCACCCGGGCCTCGAACGGAATACCGAGTAGATCTAGCACATCCACCGCCCGCTCCATCGTGCCCCAGTCGGAGGTGCTCCCCATTACCACGCCCACGCGCGGCGCCCTATTGCCAGCCGTCTCAGTCATGGCCCGAACGATAGCGACCCCGGCCCCACCCGACAAGCCACACCCCCTCCGAAGCCCCGACTCACGTTCGAAAAGCATTCAACAGGAAGATGGGAAGACTGGAAGAAATGATGGGTCGAGGACGCTACTTCGAACCCTGTTTTCGATCCGAAATAAAACCTTCCGTTCTTCCAGTCTTCCTGTCGATCGCCCTTGACCGGGCTCTTCCCGGCGCCGTGGTGTACAGGGGCCGCGCCCGGTAGAATCGCCGCATGACCGATACCCTGCTCGAAAGCCATATCCCCGACCTGGAACTCGTCCATCGCGGCAAGGTGCGCGACCTTTACGCGGTGGATGCCGACCACTGGCTGATGGTCACCACCGATCGCCTGTCCGCGTTCGACGTGATCCTGCCGACCGGCGTGCCCGGCAAGGGCCGGGTGCTGACCGAGATCACCCGGTTCTGGATGGACAAGATCCAGCGCGAGCTGGGCATCCCCAACCAGCTGACCGATATCCCGCTGGAGCAGGTCATCCCGGACCCGGCGATTCGTGCCCCACTGGAAGGACGCAGCCTGGTGATCCGCCGGCTGGAGGCCCTGCCGGTGGAGGCCGTGGTGCGCGGGTACCTGATCGGCTCCGGCTGGAAGGACTACCAGGCGAGCGGCGCGGTCTGCGGCATTCCGCTGCCGGACGGGCTGGAACTCGCCTCGCAGCTCCCGGAGGCGATCTTCACGCCCAGCACCAAGGCGGACGTCGGTGACCACGACGCCAATATCGACTTCGATGCGGTAGTCGCCACCATCGGCGCGGAGCGGGCCCGCCAGGTCCGCGATGCGGCGCTGGCGATCTACGCGATGGCACGCGACTACGCGGCCGGGCGCGGGATCATTATCGCCGACACCAAGTTCGAGTTCGGCGTCGACGCCAACGGCACGCTGCACCTGATCGACGAAGTGCTGACCCCGGACTCCTCGCGCTTCTGGCCGGCCGACCAGTACGCGCCGGGGCGCAGCCCCGAGTCCTTCGACAAGCAGTACGTGCGCGACTACCTCGAGACCCTGGACTGGGACAAGCAGCCGCCGGGCCCCGAACTGCCCGCGGCGGTGGTGGAACAGACCGCCGCGCGCTACCGCGAGGCCCTGGAGCGCCTGACCCGCGCCGCATGAGCGAGACCCTGCAGGGCCTGTTCGTCACCGGCACCGATACCGGCGTCGGCAAGACCTTCGTCGGCTGCGCGCTGCTGGAGTGCTGGCGGCAGCAGGGCCTGGCGCCGCAACCGCGCAAACCGGTGGAGTCGGGCTGCCCGCCGGGCCCCGACGGCCTGCTGCCCGAGGACGGGCTGAACCTGACCCGCGCGGCCGGCCTGCCGGACACCGCGATCGCGCAGGTCACCCCCTGGCGCTTCCCCGATGCCATCGCCCCCGACCAGGCGGCCGCGAACCAGGGCGTGCACCTGACGCTCGCGGAACTGGCGGCGGCCTGCGCCGGCGAAGGCACGGGGCCACGGCTGGTGGAGGGCGCGGGGGGCTTCTACTCGCCGCTTTGTGCCGACGGCCTGAACGCGGACCTCGCCGAGCACCTCGGGTTGCCGGTGCTGCTGGTCGCGGAGGACCGGCTGGGCACGCTGAATACCTGCCTGCTGACCCTGGAGGCGCTCGAACGGCGCGGCCTGAGTCTGGCCGGGATTGTGCTCAACCGCCGCCGAGCGGACTGCGACCCGCGGCTCGACAACGCCACGGCCCTGCGCGCCCGGACCCGCGCCCCGGTCATCACGTCACCGGAAGGCATCACCCGCGCGGCGCTGGTTCAGAAGCTCTCGACCTCGAAGTTGTCCGGGCGCACCCCGCCGGAGGACTCGCGCTCCTGACCACGGGCTTCGGAGTCGGCCGGGGCCGGCTCCTCGTCGGCGGCATCGGCACGGAAACCGGCCAGCGTCTCGCGCAGGGCGCGGGTCCCTTCGCGGTCGACCCGGCGGGTCTCGATGATATGCACCGGGCGCTGCGATTCGCCGTAGTAGGCCTCGTTGAAGTCGTCACGCACGGTCATACGCGAACCGGAGAGACTCATCCCCAGGTAGGCGCCGCGTGCGCGGGAATAGGAAAGGAAGTCGGCCGTGGGGGTGGCGCTGCGGCCGGCCCCTACCGGGCCCGCGGCGACCGACGCATCGGCCCCGAGCCGGATCGCGGAGCCGAACATGGAGTCGACCGCATCCTGGGTGCGCGCGACCATCACCACCTCGGCGGCATCGCCGCCGAACTGCATGCCGAAGCTGACCGAGCCGAGCGAGTAGAAGGCCACCGGGGAATAGTCGCCGCGCTCGTCGTCCCACGCGAGGAACACCCCGATTCCGCCAGACCCCCCGATCAGGAAGGCACCGCGTGCCACGCGCGGGAAAATAACCACGCCGCGCGCGTCGCGCAGGTCCTCCTTCAGGGACTCGTACTCGGGATGGGTGGCCATGTTCTCCACCGTCGCCTGGGCGCGGTCGATGATGTCCTGCGGATCGATCTCGCGGCTGAACGGGTTGGCCTGAGCCGCTCCGGCGAACGCCACGAACAGCAGAAGAGCAAGAATCTGGGGCATCCTTCGGTGCATCGAGGAATCCTCCATAACGGTGTTCCGATGGCGGCATCATGGCACAAAAAAAGGGGGCCGAAGCCCCCTTTTTCGTGCTGCAATCCGCAGGATCAGTTGACCTTGGGATCCAGCTCGCCGGACAGGTAGCGCTTGACCATGTCGTCCAGGGAGATCGGCTTGATCTTGGACGCCATGCCGGCGCAACCGAAGGCCTCGTAACGGGCCTGGCAGATGTCCTTCATGGCCGCGGTGGAGGCCTTCAGGAATTTGCGCGGGTCGAATTCCTTCGGATTCTCGGCCAGGAACTTGCGCACCGCACCGGTGGAGGCCATACGCAGGTCGGTGTCGATGTTGACCTTGCGCACGCCGTGCTTGATGCCTTCCTGGATCTCTTCAACCGGCACGCCATAGGTCTCGCCCATGTCGCCGCCGTACTTGTTGATGATGTCCAGCCACTCCTGCGGAACGGAGGAGGACCCGTGCATGACCAGATGGGTATCCGGGATGCGCTTGTGGATCTCCTTGATGCGCTCGATGGCGAGGATGTCACCGGTCGGCGGACGGGTGAACTTGTAGGCGCCATGGGAGGTACCGATGGCGATCGCCAGGGCGTCGCACTTGGTGTTCTTCACGAAGTCGGCCGCCTCGTCCGGGTCGGTCAGCAGCTGGTCGTGGGACAGGGTGCCCTCGGCCCCGGAGCCGTCTTCCTCGCCGGCCTGACCGGTTTCCAGAGAGCCCAGGCAACCCAGCTCGCCTTCCACGGAGACACCGCAGGAGTGCGCCATCTCGGAGACCTTGGCGGTTACGTCACGGTTGTACTCGTAGGTGGCCGGGGTCTTCATGTCGGGCATCAGGGAGCCGTCCATCATCACCGAGCTGAAACCGGACTGGATGGAACGCAGGCAGACCGCCGGCTCGGAGCCGTGGTCCTGGTGCAGCACGACCGGGATGTCCGGGTACTGCTCGATCGCGGCGATGATGTTGTGACGCAGGAAGGGCTCGCCGGCGTACTTGCGGGCTCCGGCGGAGGCCTGAATGATCACCGGGGAGTCGACCGCAGCGGCCGCTTCCATGATCGAGTGGACCTGTTCCATGTTGTTGGCGTTATACGCCGGCATGCCATAGCCATGCTCGGCGGCATGGTCCAGAAGCTGGCGAAGTGAGATCAGTGCCATGGATTCCTCCTTACGGGATTCGGACTGAGGTAGTAGATAAACCGATTCTTGACTGCTCGACCACGGGCGGTGCGCGGGTCAGGCCAGTTCGCCGACGCGCACGATCTTCATGGCGTTGGTACCGCCATGCTCGCCCTGCAGGTCGCCCTTCGTAATGATAACCAGCCCGCCATCCTGCACGACGCCCTCGGCCTTGAGCAAGTTCACCGCTTCACGGTTCACACTTTCGTGGCTCTCGGGGATCGGGTTCAGGGTCACCGGGTAGACGCCGCGATATAGCGTCATGCGGCGGCTGGTGGACTCGTGCTGGGTGAGCGCGTAGATCGGGATGCCCGAACTGATGCGCGACATCCACAGTGCGGTGGAGCCGGACTCGGTCAGCGCGGCGATCGCGGCGACATCCAGATGGTTCGCCGTGTACATGGTGGCCATCGCGATGGCCTCGTCGACCCGGCCGAAGGTCGAATCCATGCGGTGGTCGGACTGACGCGCGGCGCGCTGACGCTCCGCGGCCTCGCAGATCCGGTCCATGCTGGTGACCACGCGCGCCGGGTAGCGCCCGGTGGCGGTCTCGCCGGAGAGCATCACCGCGTCGGTGCCGTCGAGCACCGCATTCGCCACGTCGAACACCTCGGCGCGGGTCGGGATCGGGTTCTGGATCATGGTCTCCATCATCTGGGTCGCGGTGATGACCAGACGATTGAGGGTCCGTGCCCGGGTGATCAGGGTCTTCTGCACGCCCGGCAGCTCGGCGTCACCAATCTCCACACCCAGATCGCCGCGCGCGATCATGATCACCTCGGAGGCGGCGATGATCTCGTCGATCACCTCCAGGGCCTCGGAGCGCTCGATCTTGGCGCAGATCCCGGCCTCCCAGCCGGCATCCTTCAGCAGGCTGCGCGCCAGGTGCAGGTCCTGCGCGGAACGCGGGAAGGACACGGCGAGGTAGTCCACCTGCAGCTCGGCAGCCAGGCGGATGTCCTCGCGGTCCTTGTCCGTGATCGCCGGAGCGGAGAGTCCGCCGCCCTGGCGATTGATACCCTTGTTGTTGGACAGCTCCCCGCCGACCTGCACCGTGGTCTCGATCCGGCTGCCCTTCACTGCCTTGACCTTCAGCACGATGCGGCCGTCGTCCAGCAGCAGGATATCCTCCGGCACCACATCGGCCGGCAGGTCCTTGTAGGTCAGCCCCACCTGGGTGGCATCCCCGGCATCCCGATGCAGCTCGGCATCCAGCGCGAAGGGCGCGCCCTCTTCCAGATGCACCTTGCCCTGCTGGAACCGGTCGATCCGGATCTTCGGCCCCTGCAGGTCACCGAGGACCCCGACACAGCGTCCGGCGCGCTCGGAGGCCGCGCGCAACCGAGCCAGGCGCTGACGATGGTCGTCCGGGTCGCCATGCGAAAAGTTCAGCCGGACCACATCCACACCCGCCCGGATGATGGCCTCCATGGCATCGTCGCTGTCCGTGGCCGGCCCGAGGGTGGCCACGATCTTGGTACGTCTCATCCGCGTCGATCTCCGTCAGCGGTGGACGCGCCCGGGCGTCAGCCCTTGGCGCGTTCTTCCAGGATGGCGACGGCCGGCAGGGTCTTGCCTTCCAGGAACTCGAGGAAGGCGCCACCGCCAGTGGAGATATAGCTGATGCGATCGGCCAGGTTGTACTTGTCGATCGCGGCCAGGGTGTCGCCCCCACCGGCGATGGAGAACGCGTTGCTCTCGGCGATGGCCTCGCCCAGGGCCTTGGTGCCACCGGCGAACTGGTCGAACTCGAACACACCCACCGGGCCGTTCCAGACGATGGTGCCGGCGTTGCGCAGGGCCTCGGCGTAGGTCGCCGCGGTCTCGGGGCCGACGTCGAAGATCATGTCGTCATCGGCCACCGCGTCGACCGACTTGGTCTCGGCCGGGGTCGATTCGGAGAATTCCTTGCCCACGGTCACGTCGGTGGGGACCGGGATCTCGCCACCCTTCGCCCGGGCCGCCTCCATCAGGCGCTTGGACTCGTCCACCAGGTCGGCTTCAAACAGCGACTTGCCCACGCTGTGGCCCTGGGCGGCGATGAAGGTGTTGGCGATCCCGCCGCCGACGATCAGCTGATCCACCACGTTGGACAGCGACTCCAGCACGGTCAGCTTGGTCGAGACCTTGGAGCCGCCGACGATGGCCACCAGCGGGCGCTTCGGGGTCTCCAGGGCATGGCCGAGGGCCTCCAGCTCCTTGGCCAGCAGCGGGCCGGCACAGGCCTGCGGGGCGAACTTCGCCACGCCGTGGGTCGAGGCCTGGGCGCGGTGGGCGGTGCCGAAGGCGTCCATCACGAACACGTCGCACAGGGCCGCGTACTTCTTCGCCAGGGCCTCGTCGTCCTTTTTCTCGCCGGCGTTGAAACGCACGTTCTCAAGCAGGATCACCTCGCCCGGCTGGGCGTCCACACCGTCGAGGTAATCGCGCACCAGACGCACCTCTCGGCCCAGCAGACCGGCCATGTGCTCGGCGACCGGGGCCAGGGAATCCTCCTCGGAGAACTCACCCTCGGTGGGGCGGCCCAGGTGCGACATCAGCATCACGGCGGCGCCGCCGTCCAGCGCCTTCTGCACGGTCTCGAGGCTCGCACGGATGCGGGCGTCGGAGGTGACCTTGCCGTCCTTCACCGGGACGTTCAGATCCTGACGCACCAGTACGCGGCGACCCTGCAGGTCGAGATCGGTCATCTTGATGACAGACATGGGAGTACCTCTCGAAATACGGTTGAAAAGAAAGAAAAGGAAAAAGGCTTCGGGCTAGTCCCCGAAGGGACTGGCCCCAGGCCTCTGGACCCGGGAAGAGAAACGGCCGGACCCCGGAGAGGGCCCGGCCATCCGCCATTACTTGGCGACGTGCTCCACCATGCGCAGCATGTTGCAGGTGTAGCCGTACTCGTTGTCGTACCAGGCGACGACCTTCACGAAGGTCGGGTCCAGCTGGATGCCGGCGCCGGCATCGAATACGGACGGGGCGGTGTAGCCACGGAAGTCCGTGGAGACCACCAGCTCGTCGGTGTATCCCAGCACGCCCTTCAGCTCGCCTTCGGCCGCCTTCTTCATGGCCGCGCAGACGTCGTCGTACTTGGCGTCGCCGTTCAGTTCCACGGTCAGGTCGACCACGGAGACGTCGGAGGTCGGCACACGGAAGGCCATGCCGGTCAGCTTGCCGTTCAGTTCCGGCAGCACCTTGCCCACAGCCTTGGCCGCACCGGTGGAGGACGGAATGATGTTCTCCAGGATGCCGCGGCCGCCGCGCCAGTCCTTCATGGACGGGCCGTCGACGGTCTTCTGGGTCGCGGTGGCGGCGTGCACGGTGGTCATCAGGCCACGCTTGATGCCCCAGGTGTCGTTCAGCACCTTGGCCACCGGGGCCAGGGCGTTGGTGGTGCAGGAGGCGGCAGAGACCATGTTCTGGCCCGCGTAGTCACCGTGGTTCACGCCGTAGACGAACATCGGAGTGTCGTCCTTGGACGGCGCGGACATCACCACCTTCTTGGCGCCGGCGTCCAGGTGCTTCTGGGCGGTCTCGGCGGTCAGGAACAGGCCGGTGGACTCGATCACGATGTCGGCGTTGATGTCGCCCCACTTCAGCGCGGCCGGATCCTTCTCGGCGGTCAGGCGAATGCGGTTGCCGTTCACCACCAGGTGGTCGCCGTCGACGCTGATGTCGCCGTCGAAGCGGCCGTGCACGGAGTCGTAGCGCAGCATGTAGGCCAGGTATTCCGGGTCCAGCAGGTCGTTGATGCCGACCACCTGCAGGTTCGGGAAGTCCTTGGCGATGGCGCGGAAGGCCATGCGACCGATACGACCGAAGCCGTTGATACCAACCTTGATAGACATGGGAGTCTCCTCTCTATTGCTTATGCGAAATCGTTGCGGACTCAGCCGTTCAGCACGTCACGCGCGACCTGGGCGACGTTCGCCGGCTTGAAGCCGAAGTAGTCGAACAGGGCCCCCCCCGGAGCGGACTCGCCGAAGCGGTCCAGCCCGAACACCGCGCCGTCGAGGCCGGTGAACTTGTACCAGGTGGTCGTTGCGCCGGCCTCGATGGCGACCCGCGCGCGCACCGCGTTCGGCAGCACGGCCTCGCGGTAGGCCGGGTCCTGCTGTTCGAACAACTCGACGCAGGGCATGGAGACCACGCGCACCTTCTTGCCCTCGCCGGCCAGTTCGTCGGCGGCCTGGACGGCCAGCTCGACCTCGGAACCGGTGGCGATGAAGATCAGGTCGGGGGTGCCGTCGCAGTCCTTCAGCACGTAGCCGCCGCGGGCGATGTTGGCGAGCTGCTCGCCATCACGTTCCATGTGCGGCAGGCCCTGACGCGACAGGATGAACGCGGACGGGCCATCGGTGCGCTCGATCCCGGCCTTCCAGGCCACCGCGGTCTCGACCGCGTCGCAGGGACGCCACACATTGAGGTTCGGGATCAGGCGCAGGCTCGGGGTCTGCTCGACCGGCTGGTGGGTCGGGCCGTCTTCGCCGAGACCGATGGAGTCATGGGTCAGCACGTACATCACGCGCTGCTTCATCAGCGCGGACATGCGGATGCCGTTGCGGGCGTAGTCGGAGAAGATCAGGAAGGTGCCGCCGTACGGGATGAAGCCGCCGTGCAGGGCGATGCCGTTCATGATCGCGGCCATGCCGAACTCGCGCACGCCGTAGAACACGTAGTTGCCGGCGGCGTCGTCCTTGCTGACGCCCTTGGAGCCGCTGTACATGGTCAGGTTGGACCCGGCCAGGTCGGCGGAGCCGCCCAGCAGTTCCGGCAGCGCCGGGGCGTAACCGCCGATGGTGTTCTGCGAGGCCTTGCGCGAGGCAACCTTCTCGGCCTTCTCGACGGTCTCCTTGATGAAGGCACTGGCCTTCTCGCTCCAGTCGGCGGGCAGATCACCGGCGATGCGGCGTTCGAACTCGGCGGCCAGCTCCGGGTGCGCCTGCTTGTACGCAGCAAAGCGCTCCTTCCACTCGGACTCGGCCTTGGCACCCTTGTCCTTCGCGCTCCAGCCGGCGTAGATATCGTCCGGAATTTCGAACGGGCCGTGGTTCCAACCCAGCTCCTTGCGGGTCAGGGCCACTTCGTCGTCGCCGAGGGCGGCGCCGTGGCACTCTTCCTTGCCGGACTTGTTCGGCGAACCGAAGCCGATCACGGTGCGGCAGCAGATCAGGCTCGGCTTGTCGCTGTGCTTGCGGGCCTCTTCGATCGCGGCCTTGACCGCATCGGCGTCGTGGCCGTCCACGCCGCGCACCACGTGCCAGCCGTAGGCCTCGAAGCGGCCCGGGGTGTCGTCGGTGAACCAGCCCTCGACTTCGCCGTCGATGGAGATGCCGTTGTCATCCCAGAAGGCGATCAGCTTGCCCAGGCCCAGGGTGCCGGCCAGCGCGCAGGTCTCGTGGGAGATCCCTTCCATCATGCAGCCGTCGCCGAGGAAGGCGTAGGTGTTGTGGTCGACGATGTCGTGCCCGGGCTGATTGAAGTGGGCGGCCATCATCTTCTCGGCCAGCGCCATGCCCACCGCGTTGGAGATCCCCTGGCCCAGCGGCCCGGTGGTGGTCTCGACGCCGGCGGTGTAACCGTATTCGGGGTGACCCGGGGTCTTGGAGTGCAGCTGACGGAACTGCTTGATCTCGTCCATCGGCAGGTCGTAGCCGGTCAGGTGCAGCAGGGAGTAGACCAGCATGGAGCCGTGGCCGTTGGACATCACGAAGCGGTCGCGATCCGGCCAGCTCGGGTTCGCCGGGTTATGCTGCATGTAGTCGTTCCACAGCACCTCGGCGATGTCTGCCATCCCCATCGGCGCACCCGGGTGACCGGAATTGGCCTTCTGAACCGCGTCCATCGACAGGGCGCGGATGGCGTTGGCAAGCTCTCTACGGGTCGGCATGCTGATCTCCTGCTCTAAAGTAGTGTTGGGTTTGGCTGATGGCGGGCGGCGGCGCGAGGCGACAGCGGCGACCGACCCGGACGAGTCGGCCGAACGAGGGGCTCACGGTTATCGGCCGGCGCTCCGGCGCGCGGCGGCCCGAGCAGCCTGCGGGAGCAGGTACCACCCGACGGCGCAGCCAGCGCGGCGGGCAGCTCTCCCCATCAAACGCGGTGCATTTTGGCCACTTTCGCGCACCGGGGCAAGTCGCCCCCAGGGCGCGCCACGCTGCGCCCTCGCCACCGACCAGGGGGGCACATGCCCCTACCCTCGCCGGGGAGGGGCTTAGAAAAATCCCGCGAGTCGCGTTACACTAGCGGTCGTTTTGCGCAAAACTAAATGGAAACGACCATAAAGGAACGCCTAATGTCCAACGATTACATCTTCACTTCCGAGTCGGTCTCTGCGGGTCACCCCGACAAGATGGCCGACCTGGTCTCCGACACCATCGTCGACGCCATCATCGAGCAGGATCCGCACGCCCGTATCGCCTGCGAAACCGCCACCAAGACCGGCATGGTCATGCTGCTGGGCGAGATCACCACCGGCGCGCAGATCGACTACGAGAAGCTGGTGCGCGAGACGGTCTGCGAGATCGGCTACGACGACTCCGACAAGGGCTTCGACGGCAAGACCTGCGCCGTGCTGAACGTGCTGGGCGAACAGTCCCAGGACATCGCCATGGGTGTGGACCGCGACGTCTCCGACCGCGCCACCCAGGGCGCCGGCGACCAGGGCCTGATGTTCGGCTACGCCGCGCGCGAGACCGACACCCTGATGCCCGCCCCGATCTTCTACGCCCACAAGATGGTGCGTATCCAGTCCGAACTGATGAAGAGCGGCAAGCTGCCGTGGCTGCGCCCGGACGCCAAGAGCCAGGTCTCCCTGCGCTATGAAGACGGCAAGCCGGCCGGCCTGGACGCGGTGGTCCTGTCCACCCAGCACAGCCCGGACATCTCGCAGAAGGACCTGAAGGAAGCGGTCTACGAAGAGATCTTCAAGAAGGTCCTGCCGGCCGAGTGGCTGAGCCAGGTCTCCGACGACCAGATCCACATCAACCCGACCGGCAAGTTCGAGATCGGTGGTCCCGTGGGCGATGCCGGCCTGACCGGCCGCAAGATCATCGTCGACACCTACGGCGGCATGGCCCGTCACGGTGGTGGCGCGTTCTCCGGCAAGGACCCGTCCAAGGTGGACCGTTCCGCTGCCTACGCCGGCCGCTACGTGGCCAAGAACATCGTCGCCGCCGGCCTGGCCGACAAGTGCGAGATCCAGGTCTCCTACGCCATCGGCGTGGCCGAACCGACCTCGATCACCGTCGACACCTTCGGCACCGGCAAGCTGGATGACCGCAAGATCGAAGGCTTCGTCCGCGAAGCGTTTGACCTGCGTCCGTGGGGCCTGGTCCAGATGATGGATCTGCTGCGCCCGATCTACAAGCCGACTGCCGCCTACGGTCACTTCGGCCGCGAAGACGTCGACCTCCCCTGGGAGCGCACCGACAAGGCCGAGGAACTTAAGAAGATGGCGGGCCTCTAAGAGCACCCGACATTTTGTAAGCGAAATACCCATCCGGCTGAGGAGCGCTGCAGCGGTTTAACCGTCAGGCTCAGCCGGATGCTCCCCTGAAACGTGAACACGGCGCTCATCCAGATAGACGGAGAAGTTAATCCATGAATGCTGTGATGAACGACAAGAAAACGACCGATTACGTCGTCAAGGACATCAACCTTGCCGAATTCGGCCGCAAGGAAATCGCGATCGCCGAAACCGAGATGCCCGGTCTGATTCAGACGCGCGAAGAGTTCGCGGCCTCCAAGCCGCTGAAGGGCGCGAAGATCGCCGGCTCCCTGCACATGACCATCCAGACCGCGGTGCTGATCCAGACCCTGGAAGCCCTGGGTGCCGACGTGCGCTGGGCCTCCTGCAACATCTACTCCACCCAGGACCACGCCGCGGCCGCGATCGCCGACAACGGCACCCCGGTCTTCGCCGTGAAGGGCGAAACCCTGGAAGAGTACTGGGACTACTGCCACCGCATCTTCGAATTCGACGGCGGCGCCAACATGATCCTGGACGACGGTGGTGACGCCACGCTGCTGCTGCACCTGGGCGCCAAGGCCGAGAAGGACCAGTCGGTCATCGCCAAGCCGGAGAACGAGGAAGAAGAAGCCCTGTTCGCCAAGATCAAGGAACGCCTGGCCGAACAGCCGACCTGGTACTCCGACATGCTCGCCAAGATCCAGGGCGTGACCGAAGAGACCACCACCGGTGTCCATCGCCTGTACCAGATGGCGAAGGACGGCGAGCTGGCCTTCCCGGCGATCAACGTCAACGACTCGGTCACCAAGTCCAAGTTCGACAACCTGTACGGCTGCCGCGAGTCCACCGTGGACTCCATCAAGCGCGCCACCGACGTGATGATCGCGGGCAAGATCGCCGTGGTTGCCGGTTACGGTGACGTCGGCAAGGGTGCCGCCCAGTCGCTGGCCGGCCTCGGTGCCACCGTGTGGATCACCGAGATCGACCCGATCTGCGCCCTGCAGGCCTCGATGGAAGGCTTCCGCGTGGTCACGATGGAAGAAGCGGCCGACAAGGCCGAGATCTTCGTTACCGCCACCGGTAACAAGGACGTGATCACCGAAGATCACATGACCCGCATGAAGGATCAGGCCATCGTCTGCAACATCGGTCACTTCGACTCCGAGATCGCCGTGGCTGCGATGCGCAAGTACGAGTGGGAGAACATCAAGCCGCAGGTTGACCACATCATCCTGCCGAACGGCAACCGGATCATCATGCTGGCCGAAGGCCGCCTGGTGAACCTGGGCTGCGGCACCGGTCATCCGAGCTTCGTGATGTCCAACTCCTTCACCAACCAGACCCTGGCTCAGATCGAGCTGTGGACCAAGGGTGACCAGTACGACAAGAACGTCTACGTGCTGCCGAAGCACCTGGACGAGAAGGTCGCGCAGCTGCACCTGAAGAAGCTGGGTGCCAACCTGACCCGTCTGACCGACGAACAGGCCAAGTACCTGGGTCTGCCGGTGGATGGCCCGTTCAAGCCGGAACACTACCGCTACTGATCGGCCAGCCTCACATTTCAATTCGTTGTTAATGTGAACGCCGGGGCGGGCCGCATGTTCGTGCGGTCCGCCTTCTTTTTGTCTGGAGGACAAACATGTCTGCACAAGAACGCGTCTACAGCGTTGAGTTTTTCCCGCCCAAGGACGAGGCCGGAGCCGAGCGACTGGCCAAGGCCCGCAAGCGCCTGGGCGCCCTGAATCCCGAGTTCTATTCCGTCACCTTCGGCGCCGGGGGGTCCACCCGCGACCGCACTCTGGAGACGGTCAAGGACATCATCACCAACGACGGCATCCCCGCCGCCCCGCATGTCTCCTGTATCTCCTCGACCAGGGCCGAGCTGCACGAGCTGCTGTCGACCTACCGCGACATCGGGGTGAACCGCATCGTCGCGCTGCGCGGCGACCTGCCGTCCGGCACCAAGAACTCCGGCGGCGATTTCCGCTATGCCTCCGAGCTCGTGGAGTTCGTGCGCGCCGAGTTCGATGACCAGTTCAAGATCGAGGTCGCGGCCTATCCGGAGTTCCATCCGCAGGCGCCGAACGCCGAGAAGGACCTGGAGAACTTCAAGACCAAGGTGGACGCCGGCGCGGACGCCGCGATCACCCAGTACTTCTACAACGTGGATGCCTACGAGGCCTTCATGGAACGGGTCGAGAAGATGGGCATCACCATCCCGATCATTGTCGGGATCATGCCGATCACCAACTACACCCAGATCGTGCGCTTCTCCGAGATGTGCGGTGCCGAGATCCCGCGCTACATCCGCAAGCGGATGGAGGCCTTTGGTGACGACAAGGAGTCGATCCGCAAGTTTGGTATCGAGGTCGCCACGCGCCTGACCGATGACGTGCTGAACAAGGGTGCCCCCGGGATCCACTTCTATTCGATGAACCAGGCCGGGCCGACCGAACAGATCTGGAACGCCCTGGACCTCGACAACCGGAAGTAGCCCCCGTGCGCTGCCCCCGGCTGCTGCTCGAATCCGAGGCACTGGCCGCGGGGCGGTCGCTTCCCGCCCCGCAGGACCGCCTGCACTACGCCACCACGGTCCTGCGCCTGAAGAGCGGCGCCCCCTGCCGCGTCTTTGACGGCCTTGGCAACGAATTCGAGGCCACTCTCGAACTGAACGGTCGCCGCGACGGCACCTTCCACCTGGGCGAGCGTGCCGCGCCGCCGACCCACCCTGCCTTTCCGATCCACCTGCTCCAGGGCATTGCCCGCGGCGATCACATGGACCTGGCGATCCAGAAGGCCGTGGAGCTGGGCGTGCAGTCCATCCGTCCGGTACTCTGCGAACGCTCGCGTTCGGCCGCCGCCCACAAGGGCCTGGACAAGCGCCAGCGTCACTGGCAGGGAATCCTGCGCGCCGCAGCGGAACAGTGCGGGCGTAACGAGCTCCCCCAGCTGCAGGAGCCCGCTTCACCGGACACGGTCCTGTCGGGCTGGCATGACACCCTGGGCTTGCTTGCCGAGGAAGGGGCACCGGGACTGGATGCGTGCCTGGACGGTCGCAACCGTCCAGCGGCGGTCGCACTGTTCGTCGGGCCGGAAGGCGGCCTCACGCCCGCGGAGATCGAGCTGGCACGGGAGCGGGGATTCCTGGGGGTCGGGATGGGCCCGCGCACCCTGCGCACCGAAACCGCCGCGATGGCCCTGCTGACCCTGGTCCAGGCCCGCCTGGGCGACCTGCGGGGATAACGCCCGTCCCGCCCGGAGACCAATGCGGCTTCAGGCCGGCTGGGCCTCGGCAATCTCCAGCAGGCGCTGTTCGAGGGTGTCCAGGCGCAGCAGGTGCGTGGTCACACCGGAGGCCTTCACCCGCCAGGACCAGGGGGTGGCGTCGGAATCTTCCAGCGCGTAGATGTTCTGCGGGGTGATCTGCACAGGGTGCGGCGTCCCGCGCACCTCCAGCGCGTAGAACGGCAGGTGCTCCGGCTGCATGACCGCCTGCATCACCAGCAGGCGGGTAAAGCGGCGACGGTCGTCGCCGCTGTCGCGGCCAGGGTCCAGCAGCTGATTCACGTTGATCACCGGCACCTGCACGTCCTGCCAGACCAGGCTGGGCTCCAGCCAGGGGATCTCCGGGTGTTCGGCGTCCTGCTCCACGGCACCCGCGCGGGTGGTGACCTCGAGAAAGGCGCTGCGCGGCAGCAGGATGGAGCCTGTGTCCAGCTGCACGATCACGGCCTCGACCGCCTGGGTCTGTGCGTCGTCGCTCATGCCGGCACCTCCTGCAACTGCTCGCGGATGGCATTCAGCAGATCATTCTCCAGATACGGCTTGCCCAGATAACCATTCACCCCGAGGCGGTCGGCCCGCTCCCGGTGCTTGGTGCCGCTGCGCGAGGTGATCATGATGATCGGCACCTGCCCGAAGTCCGGGTGGTCCCGCACATGGGCGGCAAACTCGAAGCCATCCATGCGCGGCATCTCGACATCCAGCAGGATCAGTTGCGGCCGGCGCTCGTCGAGCAGACCCACGGCGTCCAGACCGTCGCGCGCGGTCACCACGTCGTAGCCGTGGCGGGTCAGCAGACGGGCCGTGACCTTGCGGATGGTGATCGAGTCGTCGACCACCATAATCCGCTTCGAGCTCGAGGCCTCGGATACTGCCTGCGGGGCTTCCGGCAGCGACGCGGTGGCCTCGGCAAAGCGCACCAGCATACTGAGGTCCAGAATCAGCATCACCGAGCCGTCGCCCTGCAGGGTGGCACCCGCCACCCCCGGGATGCGACTCAGCACCGGGCCCACCGACTTCACCACGACCTCCTGACTGCCCAGCAGGCCGTCGATGCGCAGGGCCACGCGCCGGTCATCCGCCCGCACCAGCAACAGCGGGAAGGGATGATCCGGGAAGTGCTCGACCCCGGCCTGGCTCTCCACGCCCATCAGGTCGCCCAGGCCACGCACCTCGTAGTCCTGCCCGATGTAGTTGTAGGTCGCCTTGGCATCCTGCGAGTCGATCTCTTCGGCGCGGGCGCGGACCACGCCCTCGACCGAGGCCATCGGGACCGCGAAGGTCTCCTCGCCCACCTGGACCAGCAGGGCCTGGGAGATGGCCAGCGTAAACGGCAGGCGCATGGTGAAGCGCGAGCCCTTGCCGGGCGTCGACTGGATCTCCAGCGTGCCGCCGAGCTGTTTCACGTCGCTGTTCACCACGTCCAGACCCACCCCGCGACCGGCCACCTGAGAGACCTCCGCAGCGGTGGAGAAGCCGGACTGCAGGATCAGCTGCAGGGCCTGGGCGTCCGAGACTTCGGCATCGGGGGCGATCAACCCGCGCTCGAGCGCGCGGGCACGGATGGCCTCGGCGTCGATGCCGCGACCATCGTCGGTCACCTGCAGACGGATCTCGCTGCCCGACTGCTCCAGGCTGACATCGATCTGACCCTGGACCGCCTTGCGCGCCTGCTCGCGCTCGGCCGGTGCCTCGATACCATGGGCGATGGCATTGCGCAGCAGGTGTTCCAGGGGCGACACCAGTCGTTCCAGCAGGGCGCGGTCGAGTTCGGCCCCCTGGCCGGTGAACTCCACCCGCACCGGCTTGCCGAGATCCTCGCCCGCCTGGCGCACCACGCGGCGCAGACGGGGCGCCATGCGGGCGAAACGCACCATACGCTGGCGCATCAGCTGATCCTGCAGGTCCGTGCCGACGCGGCGCTGCTGCAGCAGGATGCCGCCGGCATTCTGGAGTTCGTCGCCGACTTCCTGCTTGAGGGCCTCGAGGTCACTGACACTTTCGGCCAGGGCCCGCGACAGCTGCTGGATCCCGGAGTAGCGGTCCATCTCCAGCGGATCGAAGTCCAGGGCCTCCTCGCCACTCTCCTCCTCCACCCGGAACAGGATCTGCGCCTCGGTCTCGATCTCGAGCTTGCGCAGCTGGTCGCGCAGACGCGCGATGGTGCGCTCGAGTTCGTCGACCTGGCCCTCGACCCGCCCGACCGTCTGCTCGAATCGACGATGGAAGGTTGCCAGCTCGCCGGCGTTGTTCACCAGGCTGTCGAGGACCTCGGCGTCCATGCGGACCTGGTCCTGAATACGGCGCCCCTCGGATTCCGGCGGCTCGTGGCTGCGCTGGTCCCCCGCTGCGGCCGGCATTGCCGCCTCGGCAGCCGGTGCGTCGGTCTCCGCGTCGCCCGCATCGGCCTCGGTCTCCGCTGGTGCGCCCGCCTCAGGCTCGGGCGATTCGCCGGCCTCGCCGGCGGCCCAGCTCCGCAGCGCCGGCAGCGATTCGCTGGCCGACTCGTCCATCTGCCAGGCCCCGACCCCGCGCTCCACCAGATGCTGGACATCCGTCAGGGCGCGCTCGGTGAGCTGGAAGAAGCCATCGCGCGGCTCGAGACCGGTCTCGGTCTCCACGCTCAGCGCGCTCTCGAGCGCGTGCGCGATGGCGCCGACCACAGTGAAACCGGCCATGCGGGCACTGCCCTTCAGGGTATGCACCTCGCGCTGGAAGGCGTTCTGGTCCGGACCGGGCCGCCCCCCGGCCTCGCGCCAGCCATGGAGGGCGGCGAACGCGGCCTCCAGGATATCCCGGGCCTCCTCGATGAAGACCTCGGCAAACTCCCAGTCGATCTCCAGCTCGGGCTCGGGCTCGGGCTCGGCGCCCGCTTCCGGCTCCGGGGACACCTCGGGCGCCGCTTCGGCGGCTTCGGGTTCGTCGAATTCCGGCGATTCCTCCTCGCTGGACTGCTCCTCGGCACGCAGCAGTTGCTCGGCGGTCGCGTGATCCAGCAGGGCGTAGACCTCGGGGGCCCAGGACGGCGGATCCAGCACCTTGGCCGGATCGGGTTCCTCGTCGGCCACCGCCTCGGCGACGTAGGTCTCCAGCCGGCGCAGCAGCTCGACGGCCTCGCCCGACAGGGCCCATTCCATATCCCGGTGGATGCGAATCAGGCGCTCGAACGGGCCGCAGACCGAGTAGATACCGCGGATGTCCGCCGTGCGCGCGCTGCCGTTCAGGGTGTGCAGCGCGCGCTCCAGATCATGATTCGGGATCCGGTCCGGGCGCCATTGCGATTCATCCAGCCAGCCCCGCAGGGTGAGCAGGTGCACCTGGGCCTCGGCGGCAAAGACCTGCCATAGCTGTGGGTCGGTCTCCATGCGCGCGGCCGAGTCTCCCGCCGAGGCCTCCGCGAGGTCCCCCTCGTCCGGTGCCGGTTCGTCGATCCCCGGCTCTCCGGGCGCAACCCCCTCCAGTTCCGGGGTATCGGCCTCCGGCTCGAGCGCGCCCTCCACGGGCAGCG
This sequence comes from Thioalkalivibrio sp. ALE30, assembly GCF_000377465.1. Taxonomy (NCBI): domain Bacteria; kingdom Pseudomonadati; phylum Pseudomonadota; class Gammaproteobacteria; order Chromatiales; family Ectothiorhodospiraceae; genus Thioalkalivibrio; species Thioalkalivibrio sp. ALE30. The sequence continues at coordinate 311,342 of NZ_KB898169.1, forward strand.
AGTCGCCCCCCTCCAGGATCTCTTCCGTCACCTCGAAGGCATCGGCCGGGAGCTCGAGATCGTCCAGATCCAGCGGTTCGACATCCGGCGCGGAAGCCCGCAAGTCGTCGCTGCCCGCCACCGGGGCTGACTCCCCTTCCGGCTCTGCGTCGGGAACAGACGCGTCCGACTCGGGGACGGATGGCTCCAGCGCATCCGGCGGGAGGTCCGGCACGAACGCACCGGATTCCTGGAGGAGTTCGTCGGCAGCCTCATCCTGGTCTGGCTCCACAGGCTCCAGGGTCTCGCTGGATGCCGCAGCGGCCGGGGCGTCCAGATCATCCAGGGTGCGCGCCAGTGCCTCGAATTCGGCTTCCGCACCGGACGGAGCGGCGGGGGCCATGGGCTCTTCGTCCGCCTCGGCCTCGGCTTCCGGCTCGCCACCGGCCAGGGCCCGCAGGCGCAGGGCGATATCGAGGACGGGGGTATCCGGTCCGGTGTCATCCCGGACCTCGCTCACCAGGCCCGGCAGGACCCCGATGGCGTCCTCGATAACCTGCAGGGTGGCGTGGTCCGCCTCATGCCCGGAATCCAGCAGGCGATTGAGGAAGGACTCCACCGCCCAGGCGAACTCGCCCAGACGCAGGGCCCCGGCCAGCCGCCCCGAACCCTTCAGGGTATGGAAGGAGCGGCGGATCACCGAGAGGGTGTCGAGGTCCGCCGGGTTGGACTGCCACAGCGGGAAATGCTGGGTCAGGCTGGCCACCTCCTCGTCCGCCTCCTCGAGGAAGATCTCGAGGATCTCCGGATCGACGTCGGGGCCACGCACCTGGTCCGCCAGCACCGCATCGTCAAAGGGCAGGGAATCACGTCCCCCGGCGGGCACCGAGCTCGTCGGGGGTGCAGCGGCCGCGACGTCGGTCGCGGGGATCCCGGCCTCGGCCCCCGGCTCCGGGGCGTTCTCCGCCGGCAGATCCTCGAGCGTGCCGGAGTCGAACGCCACCTCGTTGTCAGTCACCGGTTCGGCCGAGTCGTGCTCCGGCGCCGCCTCCGGGGCGTCCCCGGCCTCGGGAACCGCGGCCAGCGGCGCATCCGCGCCATCACCACCGGAGATCGCGCCGATGCGCTGCAAGGCCGCGATGCCGCGCTCGTGCACGCTGTCCAGTTCGCGCCAGGGCTGACCGGACGACTCGAGGGCCACCTCGATGCTGCTGAGAACCTCGGCCAGGGCCTCGACCTCGCCCTCCTCCAGCTCCGTGGCCGCCCTGCCGGCGCGGGCATCCAGATGCCGGATCAGCGGACCGAGGAGGGCATGCAGTGCCTCGAAGCCCGACATCGACATAGCCCCCTCGATGCGCCGCAGGCCCTCGCGGGCCTCGTCGAGGCCGCTTTCGCCAGCCTCCGCCCCGGCGTCGAGAAAACCGAGGAAGATGTCACGCACCCGGCGAACATCGACCAGGGCCTCCTTGTAGACCGCCGCCGCCAGCGCGCGATCGAACTCCGCCTGCGGCGTGGGGCTGTGGCTCTTCCGCCGCAGACCGGACTCGAGCAGGGATTCGAGAGCCAGCAGGTGTTCCGCCAGCACCATGTCGACCTGTTCGTCGGCCTCGCCCGCACGCTCGGGGGTCAGCGACGCCGCCAGGGCATCGGTATGCTCCTGCCCGGATTCCAGACCCAGCAGGCTGAGCGTGGAACCGATCCGCTCGACCTGTTCGCGCAGATGAGCGAGGTCCTCGGCGCCCCGCACCGCGGAGCGCATGAGTACGTCCAGCCGCTCGCGTACCTCGGCGAGGTCGTCTTCCAGCGCCTGGCGCAGGTTGTCGTAGACCGAACGACCGACGCTGCCGGCGTCGTCCTCGAGGCCGAGGCCGTCGAGGCCGAACACCTCGCGCACCGCAAGGGTCTGCTCCCCTTCCGAAGTGGCGCAGGCCACGTGGAACAGCAGGGTCTTGATCAGGTCCGAAGGCGCCGCGTATTCGGGCTCCGAGCCCGCATCGCCGCTCTCCAGGTGGGCCGAGAGCGCGTTCAGGTAGCGCCCGAGTTCACGGTCGACCCGCCCGACCAGGCGCCGCACGTCGGTATCGGCCTCGACACCCCCGGCGGCGACCGCCTCCAGCACCGCACCGGCGACCCAGAACAGGCGGCGGGCCTCGCCCGCCGGAACAACCTCCTCGACCGTGCGGGCAGTTGCCTGGAGGCGCGCGGCCGGCGCCGTGGCATCCTCGCCGCGCACCAGTTCCAGGAGGTCCCGCTGAAAGCGGCGGCGCGCCTGCTGCAGGACCGGGAGCCGCGCTGCCGGGTCCAGCACCTCGCCACCGGAACCCACGCGGTCATCGTCGACGGCCTGCGGGTCCGGCATCAGCGCCGCGACGTCCAGCAACAGCGATGCCCCCCGGCTGCTGCGCAGCTCGTTCAACAGCGGGACCAGGATCATCGGCGAGGGCAGTTCGCCATCGCCCTCGTTCTCGAGATAGTCCGGAAGCTGCAGGGACGCCCGCAGCAAGGGCTCGGTGGCCGCCACGTTGGGCTCGTCGGCCTGCTGCAGTTCGTCCAGGACCTGGAGCATCTCGTCGAGGATCAGGACCACACTCTCGACCTGGACCATGACCAGGGTATTGCGGATCTGCTCGACCCGACTGCGCGCCTCGGCCAGACAGTCACCGCAGGTCGGGTCGTCGGAATACCGCCGCAATGCGTCCTGGACCTCGACAAACAGCTTGTCGAGCTCGTCGCGGACCCAGTTCAGTGCGCTGGATGCCATCGGCCGGGTCCGCCGTCAGGCCCGTTGTTCGTCGGAGGACGTCGTATCGGCGTCGGGATCGGGATCCACCGCATCGGGGTCCTCGCCAACGGCCTCGGTAGCGCTGCCCGGCTCGGGCAGCTTGAAGTCCGATACCGAGGACTGCAGCTGGGCCGAGAGCTGGGCCAGATCCCCGATCGCCGCCGCGGTGGACTGCGTCCCCTGCGTGGTCTCGGAGGTAATTTCGCGGATCTGCGCCATGATGGAGGTCACGTCCTGCGCCATCTCGGACTGCTTGCGGGCCGAGGAGGAGATACCGTCGATCAGGTCCGCGAGATCGGCGGAGACCTGTTCGATCTCGGACAGCGCCTCGCCCGCGGCCTGGGCCAGTTCGGCCCCCTGGACCACGTTGGCGGTACTTTGCTCCATGGAGCTCACGGCCTCGCTGGTATCCGCCTGGATGGCCTTGACCAGGCCTTCGACCTGACGGGTCGCGGAGGACGAACGTTCCGCGAGGCGCTGGACTTCGTCGGCCACCACCGCGAAGCCGCGGCCGGCCTCGCCCGCCGCGGAGGCCTGGATCGCCGCGTTCAGTGCCAGCACGTTGGTCTGTTCGGCGATGTCGTTGATCAGCCCGATGATGTCGCCGATCTCCTGCGAGGATTCGCCCAGTCGCTTGATCCGCTTCGCGGTCTCCTGGATCTGCTCGCGGATACTGTCCATGCCCTCGATGGAGCGGCGCACGGTGCCGGCCCCGCGGGACGCGATCTCCACCGAGTTACGTGCCACGGAGGCCGACTGCTCGGCATCCTGGGCCACCTTGTCCACCGAACGCGAGACCTCGTCGATCGCGTCATCCGCGCGCTGGATCTCGCGGGCCTGTTCTTCCGACTTCTCGGCCAGCCCCAGCACCTGCGAACGGGTGGACGCCGAGGACTCACTGATGTCGGCCGCCACCGTGTTGATGGTCGCGACCAGGGTACGCAGGTTCTCGATCGCGTAGTTCATCGAGTCCGCGATGGCGCCGGTGAAGTCCTCGGTCACCGTCGCGTTCACGGTGAGGTCGCCATCGGCGAGGTTCATCATCTCGTCAAGCAGGCGCAGGATCGCCTGCTGGTTGCGCTCGTTCTGGGCCTCGGTCTCGGCCAGTTCGCGCTTGGTGTCGCGGTAGAGGAACAGCCCCATCGCGATCAGCAGCAGCAGCGCCAGGCCACCAAAGCCGAAGCCGATCAGGGCGATCACGCCCGCCCGTTCGGCCTCCCGCGTGATGGCGGTCTCGAACGCGCCGGTCGTCTCGAGCATCGCGCCACTGCTGGCCTCGACACTGGAGGCTGCGGCATTGACCTCGAACACCTGGGTAGAGGTATCCAGAACCCCTTCCACCGCCTCGCTGAAGGCCACGAACAGCGTGGCGATCTCCTGCAGCAGGGCCCGTGCCTGCGGGTCGTCAACCGGCTCCACACCCAGCGGGGCGAAGCCCTCGATCAGCCCGTCCAGCACCCGCCCGTACAGCGTCGCGTCACGCTCGAAGCGTTCGATGGCGGCGGCGGCCTCGGCGCCACCCTGCAGCACCCGGCCGAGGTTGTTGGCGATCCGCTGGATCAGCATGGTCTGGCGTGCTGCCACATAGACCTGCTCGGGCGGCTCGCCGATCTGGGTCATGCGCCGCACGACATCATCGGACAGCCGCGACAGTTCCGGAGAGAAGGCCGCCACCGCGTCGGAGAACTCGGTGATCAACTGGATATCCGAACGCCCGAGGATGACCGTGTTGATATGGTCCCGATAGGCGGACCACTCGCGGTCCACGGTGGCGATGTCCTCCTGCAGGGGTTCCGGCAGCGGCTGCAGCCCTTCGCCCCCGGTGCGGATCCGTTCCAGACGTGCCTCGAAGTCATCCCGCAGCGACTGCAGGTCGGAGAATGCCTGCTCGGAACCCGCGGCGGCCTCCAGCGAGCTGGTGGCCAGCCGCTGCGACAGCAGGCGCAGGTCGTTGGCCAGCGCGATCCGGTCACGATACTGGCTCTGCTCGTACTCGTGGTAGGTAAAGGCCCCGCCGGTCGCGATCAGGGCCAGCACCAGCAGCCCCCCGAGGACAAAATTACGTGCGCGACGACTCGATCCCATCAGTTCATACCCCCTGTCGCAGCCCCGCGCCCCGCGTCATCCGACTGCGGCTGCGGACTGTTCGCTACTGGATGTACCGGCCAAGCCCGTGCCGGTAAAGCGATTGTTGTCATTCAGCAGCAGATCCAGATCCAGCACCGGATGCAGCCGGTGCCCGAGATCGAATCCGCCGGTAATAAAGGGTCGGACAGCCTCGGGGACCGAGACTTCCAGACGGCGCTGGGACGGGATGCAGCGGCGCATCCCCTCGACCTGACTGACCAGCAGCCCGGCCATGCCCTGGCCCTGCGGCGCCACCACGATCCGCTGCCCGGTCGCGTCGTCCGGCAATGGCCGGTCCAGCAACAGCTTGCCCATATCGAACACCGGCAGCACCAGCCCGCGCAGGTTGCCCACCCCCAGCACGGCGGCATCCGCCAGCGGTACGCGGGTGAGCGTCATCGGATCGGCCACTTCGGCGATCGCGTCCATGTCGACCAGAAAGCGGAAATCGCCAACACGCAGCAAGACCCCGCGCCAGCCCGTACCAATGTCCCGCCGCAACTCGCGATTGACGCGGCGCCCTTCGCGATCAAGGCTCGCGATCAGCGCAAACGGCGAGGACAGGTCGGTCTTCATGCCGAAAGGTACTTCCCGATGGTTTCCAGCAGGTTCTTCTCGACCACCGGCTTGGTGATGTAGTCCCGGGCCCCCTGGCGCATCGCCCAGACCCGGTCGGTCGCCTGATCCTTGGTGCTGACCACGACGACCGGCACATGCGCCGTCTCCTCGGCCTGGGACAGCTGGCGGGTCGCCTGGAAGCCGTTCAGCCCGGGCATCACGACATCCATCAGCACCAGATCCGGGACCTGCGACTTCGCGGCCGCGACCCCGTCCTCGCCGCTCTCGGCGGTGGTCACCGAATGCCCGTGCTTCTCGAGCATGGTACGCAGCACGTGGATCTCGGTCGGGGAATCGTCAACGATCAGAATACGGGCCATGGGGTTCGTCTTTCCTTGGTTGGTGTGGCGGAACGCGTCATGCCGAGGGGCTGGCGTACTGACGCATGGCACCCAGGAGGTCGTCCCTGGTAAATGGCTTGGTGAGGTAATCCTCCGACCCCACGACGCGGCCTTTCGCCTTGTCGAACACACTGTCCTTGCTGGACAGCATGATGATCGGCGTGGCGCGGAACTGCTTGTTGTTCTTGATCAGCGCGCAGGTCTGGTAGCCATCCAGGCGCGGCATCATGACGTCGATGAAGATAATGTCCGGACGCGACTCGGCGACCTTGGACAGCGCCTCGAAGCCGTCCACGGCGGTAATGACCTCGGCCCCGTGCTTTTGCAGCAAGGATTCGGCGGTGCGCCGAATGGTCTTGCTGTCGTCGATCACCATGACCTTGAGTCCCTGAAACTCGGTGGCCGAGTCCGCTTCGGCAAGCGCGTTAGACACCTTCTCCCCCCCTGGCCATTTCGCCCCGAATCTAGCGGAAGCGGGGCCGTGTGACAAACAGCACACCATGATATTGCATCGCGCGCAGCGCAATGCATCGAACACCGCCACCACCCTCCGGGTGCCGCGCGAGCTTCGATCAGCGTGGCATACTGCCCGGACACCCCGCACGATCGAGGCAACGTGACCACGAACATTGCCATCCTGATGGACCCGGTGGCGGACATCAAACCCTGGAAGGACACCAGCTTCGCGATGATGCTGGCCGCGCAGGCCCGCGGGCACCGCCTGCACTATCTCGAGCCGGCCGATCTGTGGATCGAGGAGGGCCGCGCGAGCGCGCGCAGCCGCCCCATCGAGGTGCGTGACCAGCGCGACGACTTCTTCCGCCTGGGCGATCCGGAGACGGGCCCGGCGGCCCGTTTCGATGTGCTGCTAATGCGCAAGGATCCACCGTTCGATCTCGAATACATCTATGCGACCTACGCCCTCGACCTCGCCGAACGCGAGGGCGTGCGGGTGTCGAACCGGCCGCAGGCCCTGCGCGACGTCAACGAGAAGGCCTTTACCGCGCACTTCCCGCAGTGCTGCCCGCCCACGCTGATCACCCGCGACCGAAGCCGCATCCGCGCCTTCCTCGAGGTGCAGGGCGATATCGTGGTCAAGCCGCTGGACGGGATGGGCGGGGCGTCGGTGTTCCGCATCCGCCAGGGCGACCCGAACACCTCGGTCATCCTCGAGACCATCACCGAATTCGACCAGCGCAGCGTGGTCGCCCAGCGCTTCCTGCCGGAGTTCACCGAGGGTGACAAGCGCATCATCCTGGTCGGCGGCGAGCCCTGCCCCGATGCCCTGGCGCGCATCCCCGCCGCGGGCGAGAGCCGCGCCAACCTCGCCGCGGGCGGCCGCGGCGAGGCCCGCCCGCTGACCGAGCGCGACCGCTGGATCTGCCGCGAGATCGCCCCGGAACTCAAGGCCCGCGGCCTGGATTTTGTCGGCATCGACGTCATCGGCGACTACCTGACCGAGATCAACGTCACCAGCCCCACCGGCGTGCGCGAGCTGGACGCCACCGGTCACGACCTCGCCGGCCAGTACATCGACTATCTCACCCGCCCGATCGAAGGATGACCGGCATGCGCCGCGCGACGACCCTCACCCTGCTCCTGCTGCTCGCCACCCTCCTGCTGGCCGCCTGCGGCCGCGAGGAACCGGATACCGAACAGCTGGGCTTCTACGCCTTCGGGACTCTGGTGGACCTCAGCCTGTACCCCGCGGGCCAGTATGACGTGGAGGCCATCGGGACCGCGGTTCAGGAGGAACTGGAGATCCTGCATACCTCCTGGCATGCCTGGGAACCCGGATCCCTTGGCCGGACCAACGAACTGCTGGCCCTGCAGGGCGAATTCAGCGCCCCGCCCTCGGTCCTGCCGCTGATCGAGCGCGGCCGCGAGATAGAGGCCCTCAGCGAGGGGCTGTTCAACCCCGCCCTGGGCAAACTGGTGGCGGCCTGGGGCTTCCATCAGGACGACCCCCAGGGCCCGCCGCCGGACGACGCAACCCTGGCGGAACTGCTGGACGCCCCCCCGAGCATGCAGGATATCGAACGCAATGGCGTGCGCCTGCGGGGCACCCACCCGGACCTGCAGCTCGATTTCGGCGGGCTGGCCAAGGGGCTGGCGGTAGAGCGGGTGCTGGACCTGCTCGCGGAACTCGGGGTGGAGGCCGCGATCTTCAACGCCGGCGGCGACCTGATGACCCTGGGCCGCCCCGAGACACGCCCGTGGCGCGTGGGCATCCGCCACCCGCACGGCGGCGTGCTCGGCAGCATCGAACTGGACGGCGGCGAAGCCCTGTTCACCTCCGGCGACTACGAACGCGGCTATGACTGGGACGGCACGCGCATCCACCACGTGATTGACCCGCGCACCGGCCGTCCGAGCCAAGGCATCGACAGCGCCACCGTGCTCCACCACGACCCCGCCCTGGCCGACGCCGCCGCCACCACGCTGATGATCGCCGGCCCGGAGGCCTGGCCGGAATACGCCCGCAAGATGGGCATCGACCACGCACTGGTGGTACTGGAAGACCGCATCGAGGCCACGCCGGCACTGGCCGACCGGGTACAACCCGGCCGCGACCGCGAGCCATTCGTGGTGCGCGAACTGCCGTGAACGCCGGCCGGCTGCGCTGGGGTGACGCGCTGATCGGCAGCCTGGCCGCCGGGATCGTGGTGGCGGCCTTCGTGCTGGCCTACACCCCTGCGGGCGATGCCCGGGTGCTGGTCATCAGCCAGGCCGGGGTCGCGCCGCAGCACGAACCCCTGGATCGCGCCCGGGTCCTCGAGGTCCAGGGCCCGGCCGGCATCACCCGTATCGAGATCGAACCGGGCCGGGCACGCTGTGCCGACTCCCCCGGGCGCCAGGACATCTGCGAGTCCAGCGGCTGGCTGCAGGCCCACGGCGACGTTGCCGTGAGCCTGCCCAACCGGCTGACGCTGCAGGTGCTCGGCACCGACCCCGGCTTCGACAGCATGCATTATTGAATCCCGTGGCGCCCGGGCATCCGCAGGCTGGCAGCGACGCCCGTGACCGGGCCATCGCCGCGCTCGCCGCCATCGCGATCGGCATCCAGATCCTCGAGGCCGCGATCCCCAGCCCGATCCCGGGCATCAAGCCGGGGCTGGCGAATATCGTCACCCTGATCACGCTGCTGGCCCTGGGCTGGCGCGCGGCTGTGGCGGTGACGCTGCTCCGCGTGGTCGGCAGCAGCCTGCTGCTGGGGACGCTGCTGAGCCCCGCCTTCTGGCTGTCGCTGGCCGGGGCCGTCGCGAGCCTCGCCCTGCTGGCGGTCCTGCGCCCCTTCGCCCCCCGCCATGTCGGACCGGTCGGTCTGGGCATCGCGGCGGCGATGGCGCACGTCGCGGGCCAGTTCCTGCTCGCCTGGGCAGTGATCATCCCGCATCCCAATCTGCCCCTGGTGCTGCCCCCGCTGTTGCTCGCCGCCCTGATCACCGGCAGCCTGACCGGTATACTGACCGCCCAGGTCCTCGCCGATCCGCGAATCCAGCGTCATGTCCACACTCCCCAGCCCAGCCAGTAGCCCCCGTCGAACCCGCGCGCTTGTGGGCGTCGGGGCCGTGCGTGGCCGCCCCGCCGGGCCGGAGGCGGCATGACGCCCCACGCCAGTCCGGGCACGCCCCCGCCGGAGACGCCGCGCGTGCAGGACCACCTGGGGACCATGATCTTCCTCGCGGTGGTCGCCCACGCGCTGATCATCCTGGGGATCGGCTTCGCGGTCGACCCGATCGAAAGCCCGACCCGCGAACCGCTGGACATCACCTGGGTCACCGATCCCGACGCCCCGCCGCCGGAGCCGGACGAAGCGGTCGAGCACATCGCCACCCGGGACCAGGCCGCCAGCGGCGAGGGCGAGGAGATCCAGGAGGCACAGGCGCCGGAGGCAGAGGATGCCGGGATCGGCGAGCCCGAGCCGGAGGGCCTCGATGCACCATTGCCGGAGGCCGGCCCGCTGGTCATGGACCCGGCACAGCCGGAACCCGAACCGGAACCCGACGCGGTCGCCGCCGACACGCCGGACGCACACGCCGCGGCACCCGAGGTCGCCGACCCCGAGCCGCTGGAGTCCCCCGATGCCGAAGACCGGCCCTCGGCAGCAACCCTGATGAACCGTGGCCTGGAGAGCGCCCGCGCGGCGCCCGCGGAGGAGCGCCAGGCATTCTCGACCCGGGCCAGCCGCACCCGCTACCTCGACAGCCTCGCCGCGCGCAGCGCCCCCGAGGCCGCCTACCTGCAGGCCTGGATCAACAAGGTCGAACGCCTGGGCAACCTGAACTATCCGGACGAGGCGCGGCGGCGCGGCCTGTCCGGGACCCTGGTCCTGTCGGTGCGCATCAACCCGGCGGGCGAACTGCTCGATATCCAGGTCGCCCGCAGCTCCGGGGAACCGGTCCTGGACCAGGCGGCGATCCGCATCGTGGAGCTGGCGGCCCCCTATGCCCCGTTCACGGACGCCATGCGCGAGGAATACGACGAACTGGTGATCACCCGCACCTGGGCCTTCCGCCGCGACCAGATGCAGCAGATCCGCTGACGGATCGGCCCAGCCCCGCCGGCTGCCTTGCGACCGGCCGGGTCAGCATCGATACTGGAGCCATGAATCCGACGACCGCCCGCCACGAGCCCGACAGCCTGCGCGATCACTTCCTGATCGCGATGCCGAGCCTGAACGATGGCTACTTCAGCCATGCGGTCACCTATATCTGTGACCACGACGAAGAGGGCGCGCTGGGGCTGGTCATCAATCAGCCTACCGAGTTCTCGCTGCGCGAACTGCTGGAGCACGTGGAACTGGAGCCCGGCGAGGACCTGCCGGAGATGCCGGTCTACCGCGGCGGCCCGGTGCAGCCGGAACACGGCTTCGTGCTGCATTCCGCCGAGCAGACCTGGCGCGGCAGCCAGCCCATCACCGACTCCATCGTGTTGACCACCTCGCGCGATATCCTCGAGGCAATTAACGCCGGGCAGGGCCCGCGCCGGGTCCTGATCGCGCTGGGCCACGCCGGTTGGGGCCCTGGCCAGCTGGAGAGCGAGCTGGCCGAGAATGCCTGGCTCACCGCCCGCGCCGACGCCGACATCCTCTTTGACCGCCCCAGCGCCGAGCGCTGGCGCGCCGCCGCCGAACTGATCGGCATCGACGTCAATCTGATCAGCTCGGCCTCCGGCCACGCCTGATCGTGGGGCTGCTGGCGTTCGACTACGGGCGACGCCGAATCGGGGTCGCGGTCGGCGAAGAGCTGACCGGCTCGGCCCGCGGCCTGCGCACGTTCGCCAGCGACGCGCCCGACCTGTGGTCCGGCATCGACACGCTGGTGGCGGAATGGGCCCCGGAGGGTTTCGTGGTCGGCTGGCCGACCCAGGCGGACGGCAAGCCCACGCCACTGGCGCGGCGCATCCGGGGCTTCGCCCGCACCCTCGAAGAACGCTACGGGCAACCGGTATACTGGAGCGACGAGCACCTGACATCCCACCTGGCCCGCGAGCGCCGCCGGCCGGGACGCCACGACCCGGGGCTGGACGCCCATGCCGCCGCGGTCATCCTCGAAGGCTGGTTTCTGGAGAACGCATCATGACGCCGGACGTCCCGACCTTGCTCGACGACATGGCCGAACAGGCCCGCCACCATCTCAAGACCCACGGGATCGACCAGCCGATCGTCGTCGGCATCCATTCCGGTGGCGTCTGGATCGCGGAGCACCTGCGCGAACGCCTGGGGGTGGAGCGCCCCCTGGGCAAGCTCGACATCAGCTTCTACCGCGACGACTTCTCGCGCATCGGCATGCACCCGCAGGTACGTCCCTCCGAGTTGCCGGAGGATCTGGACGGAGAGCACGTGCTGCTGGTCGACGACGTCCTGTTCACCGGGCGCACCATCCGCGCGGCGCTGAACGAGCTGTTCGACTACGGCCGCCCCGCCTCGGTAACCCTGGCGGTGCTGGTCGAGCGCGACGGACGCGAACTGCCCATGGAGGCCGCGATCGTCGGGGCCCACATGGAGCTCGGCAAGACCGAACAGATCAAACTGCGCGGGCCCGAGCCGCTGCGCCTGGAGCGGGTCGCCATCGACCCCGAGGACCTGAAGGCCTGAGCCAGCGGAAGCACGACGGATGACCGAGACCCTGATCGCCCACCCCGGCGCGCGCCTGCCCGAACCGGGCCCGCTGCCCAACCGCCTGCAGCTGACCGACGACGGTCAGCTGCGCCACATGCTGACCATCGAAGGCCTGAACCGGGAACTCCTCACCGAGATCCTGGATACCGCCGAGTCGTTCGCCAACATGAACGAGAAGGCGGTGAAGAAGGTCCCGCTGCTGCGCGGCAAGACCATCGTCAACCTGTTCTTCGAGGCCAGCACGCGCACCCGCACCACCTTCGAGCTGGCCGCCAAGCGCCTGTCCGCGGATGTGCTGAACGTGAACATCAACACGTCCTCCGCGGTGAAGGGCGAGAGCCTGCTGGACACCCTGCGCAACATCGAGGCGATGAACGTCGACATGTTCGTCGTGCGCCACGAGGAGAGCGGCACCGCGCACTTCATCGCCCGCCACGTGGCCCCGGGCATCAGCGTGCTGAATGCCGGCGACGGCCGCCACGCGCATCCGACCCAGGCGCTGCTGGACATGTTCACCATCCGCCGCCACAAGGGCGACTTCACCAAGCTGAAGGTCGCGATCGTCGGCGACATCCTGCACTCGCGCGTGGCGCGCTCGCAGATCCACGCGCTGAACATCCTGCAGACCGGCGAGGTGCGCGTGGTCGCACCCTGCTCGCTGCTGCCGGCGGATGTCGACCAGCTCGGCGTGCACGTCTACAACGACCTCGACGCCGGGCTGCAGGATGTCGACGTGATCATCATGCTGCGCCTGCAGCGCGAGCGCATGGAACACGCCCACCTGCCCTCCGAACACGAGTACTACCAGCTGTTCGGCCTGACCTCTCGGCGCCTGCAGCTGGCCCATCCGACCTGCCTGGTCATGCACCCCGGGCCCGCCAACCGCGGGGTGGAGATCGAGTCCGCAGTGGCCGACGGCCCGCACTCGGTGATCCTGGAACAGGTCACCTACGGCATCTCCGTGCGCATGGCGGTGATGTCCATGGTGATGGGGGCCCACCAGGCATGAGCGTGCTGATCGAGAACGCCCGTATCCTCGACCCGGTGGACGGCTTCGACGCCGTCGGCTCGCTGTGCGTGCAGGGCAGCGAGATCCTCGCCCGCGGCCAGGCCCCGGACGGTTTCGAGCCGCGCCGGCGGATCGACGCCAGCGGGCTGTGGCTCATCCCCGGCCTGATCGACCTCGCGGCGCGCCTGCGCGAGCCGGGGCAGGAACACAAGGCCACCGTCGCCAGCGAGACCCTGGCGGCGGCCCGCGGCGGTATTACCAGCCTGGTGGTGCCGCCGGACACCGAACCCCCGATCGACTCGCCCGCCGAGGTGGAGCTGATCAACCGCCGCGCCCGCCAGGCCTGCGGCGTGCGGGTGTACGTGCTGGGCGCGCTGACCCATCAACTGGAGGGCCAGCAGCTCGCCGAGATGGCGGCCCTGATGCAGGCCGGCGCCCGCGGGGTCAGCAACGCCAGCAAACCGCTGGCCAGCCTGCTGGTCCTGCGCCGCGCACTGGAATACGCGACCACCTTCGGCCTGACCATCGTGCTGTCCGCCCAGGACCCGGCCCTGACCGGCTCCGGCTGCATGCACGAGGGCGCGGTCTCCACCCGCCTCGGTCTGGCCAGCATCCCCGAGGCGGCGGAAACCGCCGCGCTGGGCGCCATTTTGGCCCTGGTCGAACAGACCGGAGCGCGGGTCCATGTGGCCCGCCTGTCGACCCGGCGCGGCGCGGAGATGATCACCAAGGCGCGCGCCGAGGGCCTGCCGGTCAGCGCGGACGTGGCCGCCCACCAGCTGTTCCTGACCGAGGTGGACGTCGCGGAATACGACCCGAACTGCCATGTGATCCCGCCCCTGCGGGGCCAGCGCGACCGCGACGGGCTGCGCGCGGCGGTCTCGCGCGGCGACATCAGCGCGATCTGCTCCGACCACCAGCCGCACGAGCCCGACAGCAAACTGGGGCCCTTCGCCGGCACCGAGCCCGGAATCTCGGCGCTGGAGACCCTGCTGCCACTGACGCTGCGCCTGGTCGAGGACGGGCTGATGAGCCTGCACGAGGCGCTGGCCCGGGTGACCACCGGGCCGGCGGAGATCCTCGACTTTGCCCAGGGCCGCCTGACACCAGGGGCACGCGCCGACTTCGTGCTGTGGGACCCGACCGCGATGCAGGAGGTGCGGCGCGAGGACTGGCTGAGCGCCGGCCACAACACCCCCTTCTTCAACTGGACCTTCTCCGGTCAGGTCCGCGAGACCTGGGTCGCCGGACGCCCGGTCTGGACCCTGACTTCCGAGGACACCGTATGACTGCGCGCGAGACCGCCGCCCGCCCCCACCGGGGCACGATCTTCCAGGAAGAGGGGCGCATCCTGGACCACCACGATGCCGGGGCGGACCAATGGATCCTGCGGGTCTTCGCCCCCGAATGTGCCCGCGCGGCCCAGCCGGGGCAGTTCGCCCACCTGCAGTGCGCGCCGCGACTGCTGATGCGCCGGCCGCTGTCGATCCAACGCGTGGACCGCGAGGCCGGCTGGGTGGAGTTTCTCTACAAGGTCGTGGGAGACGGCACCCGCGCGCTGTCGCAACAGGTCAAGGGCGACACCCTGAGCGTGCTGGGCCCGATCGGCCAGCCCTTCCGCCTGCACCCGGAGCGGCCGAAGCGGCTGCTGCTGGGCGGCGGGGTCGGCATCCCGCCAATGATCTTCCTGGCCCATCGCCTGCACCTGCAGGGCGAGGCCGGGCAGACCCACGCGGTGCTGGGCTCCGAGGTCCCGTTCCCGTTTCACGCGCGCCCCTCCGAGATCCTGTGGCCGGGGCTCCCGGACGGCGCGATCGCGACCCTGCCGCTGCTGGAGGACTGGGGCGTGGCCTGTCGCCTGACCTCGAAGGCCGGGCTGCCGGGCGCCTTTGACGGCTTCGTGACCGATCTCGGGCGCGCCTGGCTGGCCGGGCTGTCGCCGGCGGAACGCGACCAGGTGGAGATCTTCGCCTGCGGCCCGCACCCCATGCTCGAGGCCTGCGCAGAACTGGCGGCGGAGTTCGACCTGCCCTGCCAGGTCTCGCTGGAGGAGTTCATGGCCTGCGCGGTGGGCGGCTGCGCCGGCTGCACGGTCCCGGTGCGCACCCCGGAGGGCGTGGCGATGAAGCGCGTCTGCGTGGACGGCCCGGTGTTCGCGGCGGCGGATGTCTTTCCGGAGCCGGAGCGGGCCTGAGGGAAAGACCCTGGCCTGACTTTGGCAGGGGCTTCGCCGGCGAGCCGGCTCCTACTTGTCAGGGAGCTTGAGCTCCTCCTCGGTTTCGTCGGCGGAGGATACACCGCCGCCGAAGTTCAGGCGCCATTCGAGATCGGCGCGCGAGTCGGCCTTGTTCAGGGCCTCGTCCAGCATCACATCCCCGCTCTTGAACAACTTCACGATGGCCTGATCGAAGGTCTGCATGCCCACGGACGCGCCCTTCGCCATTACCTCCTTGATCTCGCTGATCTTCTCGTCCCGGATCAGCTCCGCGATGTAGGACGTATTGATCAGGATTTCCAGCGCGGCGACACGCCGCCCATCCTTGGTCTGCAGCAGGCGCTGGGCCACGATCGCACGCAGGTTCAGTGACAGGTCCGACAGGATCTGCGGGCGGTTGTCCTCGGGGAACAGGTTGATCACCCGATCCAGCGCCTGGGTGGCGTTGGTTGCGTGCAGGGTCGTCAGCACCAGGTGGCCGGTATCGGCGTAGGTCAGAGCCGCGCGCATGGTCTCGCGCGAACGCACCTCGCCGACCATGATCACGTCCGGCGCCTCGCGCATGCCCTCCTGCAGGGCATGGTCGTAGCTGGGGGTATCAATCCCCACCTCGCGCTGGCCCACGATCGAACGCTTGTGGCTGAACAGGAACTCGATCGGGTCCTCGACCGTGAGGATATGCCCGCTCTTGTTCGTGCTGCGGTAGTCGATCATCGATGCCAGGGTGGTCGATTTCCCGGTGCCCGTTGCCCCCACGATCAGCACCAGCCCGTCGTTGTGCGAGACAAACTCCTTTAGCACGGGGGGCAGGCCCAGCTGCTCGATGGTCGGGATCGCCACACGGATGAAACGGATGACCATCGCGACCTCGCCGCGCTGGCGATAGACGTTCACGCGAAAGCGTCCCAGTCCCTCGCGCGACAGGCCAAAGTTGACCGCGGTCTCGCGCTCGAAGATCTCCGCCTGGTGCTCGTTCATCATCTCGCGGGCGATACTCTCGGCCTGGCCCGGGGCCAGCGCCTTGCGCGAGATGGGCTGGAGCTGGCCGTCGACCTTGATGCTGGCCGGCGCGCCCGTCAGGAAGAACAGGTCCGACGCGGCCTTCTGCGCCATCAGTTTCAGGTAGGGCTCGATCTGCAACTGGCTCATAGTCTGTTTCCCTGACCCGACGCGCTAGCGCAGGTTGAAGTCCTCGGCGCGCTCGTCGACCGCCAGACCCTCGCCTTCATCCTTCACCGCGGGCGCGCCGTCATCCTGGGCACGCTGGCTGTCGAGCTTGATGCGCAGGCGCAGATCGTTCACCGAGTCGGCGTTGCGCAGGGCCTCGTCGTAACTGATCTGGCGATTTTCGTAGAGATCGAACAGGGCCTGGTCGAAGGTCTGCATGCCCTGCTCGCGCGAACGCGACATCAGCTCCTTCATCTCGTGCACCTCGCCCTTCAGGATCAGGTCCGACATCAGCGGGGTGTTGATCATGAT
This sequence comes from Thioalkalivibrio sp. ALE30, assembly GCF_000377465.1. NCBI lineage: Bacteria > Pseudomonadati > Pseudomonadota > Gammaproteobacteria > Chromatiales > Ectothiorhodospiraceae > Thioalkalivibrio > Thioalkalivibrio sp. ALE30. The sequence continues at coordinate 328,016 of NZ_KB898169.1, forward strand.
CTCCACCGCCGGCACCCGGCCCTCGCCACTCTCCTTGCGCACCAGGCGCTGCGAAATCACTGCCTTCAGGTTCAGCGACAGGTCCATCAGCAGCTGCTCGCGCCGGTCCTCGGGGAAGAAGTTGATGATCCGGTCCAGCGCCTGGTTGGTGCTGTTGGCATGCAGCGTCGACAGGCACAGGTGACCGGTCTCGGCGAAGGCGATGCCGTAGTCCATGGTCTCGCGGTCGCGGATCTCGCCGATCAGGATCACGTCCGGCGCCTGGCGCAGGGTGTTCTTCAGCGCGATCTCGTAGTTCTCGGTGTCCACCCCGACCTCGCGCTGGGTGATGATGCTCTTGTCGTGCTCGTGCACGAACTCGATCGGATCCTCGATGGTGACGATGTGGTCGGCCGTGGTGCGATTGCGGTAGCCGATCATCGCCGCCAGCGAGGTGGACTTGCCCGACCCGGTACCGCCCACGAAGATCACCAGCCCGCGCCGCTCCTGGGTGATCTTCTCCAGCTGCGGCGGCATCTGGATGTCCTCGAATTTCGGGATCACCGAGTTGATCGTGCGCAGCACCATGCCCGGGCTGCCGCGCTGGGTGAAGACATTCACGCGGAAACGCGACACGCCCTGAAGGCCGATCGCGAAGTTGCATTCCTGGTGGCGCTCGAACTCGGCCGACTGCTTGTCGTTCATCAGCGAACGCACCAGCGCCTGGGTGTGCGAGGGCGTCAGCTTCTGCTCGGTCATCGGCACCACGCGGCCGTCGATCTTGGCCGCCGGCGGCATCCCCACGGTAATGAACAGGTCCGACCCGCCCCGGTCCACCAGGGCCCGCAGCAGGTCATGCATGTACTTGATCGCCTTGTCACGATCCATGGCGTTCTCCCCTGATACCCGGTGCGGCGTTCACGCCAAGCGGGCCGTATCGATCAAATGGAATCCGGGTTGGCCGCCTTGCGGCGGGCATCCTCGCGACTGATCACGCCCTGCGCCAGCATGTCCTTCAGGCACTGGTCGAGCGTCTGCATGCCGGTGCCGGCACTGGTCTGGATGGTGGAGTACATCTGCGCGATCTTGTTCTCGCGGATCAGGTTCCGGATCGCCGGCGTGCCGAGCATGATCTCGTGCGCCGCGATCCGCCCGCCGCCGATCTTCTTCATCAGGGTCTGGGCGATGACCGCGCGCAGCGATTCGGACAACATCGCGCGGACCATGTCCTTCTCCGCCGCCGGGAACACGTCGACGATACGGTCGATGGTCTTGGCCGCGGAGCTGGTATGCAGGGTGCCGAACACCAGGTGCCCGGTCTCGGCCGCGGTCAGTGCCAACCGGATCGTCTCGAGGTCGCGCAGCTCGCCCACCAGGATGGTGTCCGGGTCCTCGCGCAGCGCCGAACGCAGGGCCTCGCTGAAACCGTGGGTATCGCGGTGCACCTCGCGCTGGTTGACCAGCGACTTCTTCGATTCGTGCACGAACTCGATCGGGTCCTCGATGGTGAGGATATGCCCGTAGTCGTTCTCGTTGCGGTGGTTGACCATGCCCGCCAGCGTGGTGGACTTGCCCGAGCCGGTGGGGCCGGTGACCAGCACGATGCCGCGCGGGTAGTTCGAGATCTCCTCGAAGATGCGCGGGGCGCCCAGCTCTTCGAGGGTCAGGACCTTGGAGGGGATGGTCCGGAACACCGCGGCCGCGCCGCGGTCCTGGTTGAAGGCATTGACACGGAAGCGCGCCAGCCCGGAGACCTCGAACGAGAAGTCCGTCTCCAGGAACTCCTCGTAGTCCTTGCGCTGACGGTCGTTCATGATGTCGTAGATCAGGCCCTGGACCTCTTTGTGGTCCATGACCGGCACATTCACCCGGCGCATGTCGCCGTCGATGCGCACCATCGGCGGCATGCCGGCGGAGATGTGCAGGTCCGAGGCCCCGTTCTTGACCGCGAAGGCCAGCAACTGCGTGATATCCATGCATCCCCCTGTTGTCGGGCGCCACGCCAAGGCGCGCCAGCACCCGGGTGGCAGCCGCAACCACCACGCCCTGTCGCTTGATGAAGGGCCGCGTAAAAATCCGCGGTGACCTTGTGTTCTTCCGGACTATATCATAGGGAAATGACCACACCAGACCATGCCCTGAGCGCCGTTCGGACCCGTATCGAGGCCGCCTGCCGCGAGGCCGGACGCGACCCGGATACGGTCCGGCTGCTGGCCGTCAGCAAGACGCGCGACGCGGACGAGATCCGCGCCCTGCACGTCTGCGGCCAGTCTGCGTTCGGCGAGAACTACGTGCCCGAACTGGTGGACAAGTACGACGCCCTGGAGGCACCCCCCGCGCCGCTCGGACTCGAATGGCACTTCATCGGCGCACTGCAGGGCAACAAGACCCGCGCGGTGGCCGAGCGGGCGGCCTGGGTGCATACCGTCGATCGCGAACGCATCGCGCGGCGCCTGTCGGACCAGCGCCCGGCGGGCCTGCCGCCGCTGCAGATCTGCCTGCAGGTCAACATCAGCGAGGAACCGCAGAAGGCCGGCGTGGCGCCCGCCGAGGCCGCCACCCTGGCCGATGCCGTGCGTGACCTGCCGGGCCTGGAACTGCGCGGCCTGATGGCCATCCCCGCCGCCGAGGACGACCCGCGGCGCCAGCGGGAACCCTTTGCGCGCCTGCGCGCCCTGCGCGATACCCTGAACAGCCGGGGGCATACACTCGACACCCTGTCCATGGGCATGTCCGGCGATCTCGAGGCCGCGATCCTCGAAGGCGCCACCCTGGTGCGGGTCGGCACCGCCCTGTTCGGCCCGCGTCCACCCAAATAAGGAGTCTGCATGACGGAACACCGCTTCGAGGTCGGCTTCATCGGGGCCGGCAACATGGGCGAGGCCCTGATCCAGGGGCTGGTCCAGTCCGGCCACGCCGCCGAACGCATCGCGATCGCAGACAAGAGCGCCGAGCGCGTGCGCGACCTGCAGGCCCGCTACCCGGGTCTGGCCAGCGCCGAGGCCACGGAACTGGCCGCCGAAGCCGCCACCCTGGTCCTCGCCGTCAAGCCGCAGACCCTGCCGGATCTGGCCCCGACCCTGCGCGAGGCGGTGTCCCGCGGCGAGCCCCTGGTGATCTCCGTGGCCGCCGGCATCACCACGGCCCAGCTGGCCAGCTGGCTGGGCGACGCCACGCGCACGGTCCGGGCGATGCCGAACACCCCGGCCCTGGTGGGCGCCGGGGTCACCGGGCTGTACGCCGCCCCCACCGCCGGCCCCGCGGACCACACCACCGCGACCCGGCTACTGGAAGCGGTCGGACGCGCGATCTGGGTCGAGGACGAGGAGCAGATGCACGCGGTGACCGCCACCTCCGGCAGCGGGCCTGCCTACGTGTTCCTGATGATCGAGGCCATGCAGGAAGCGGCGCAGTCGCTGGGCCTGCCGGCCGATACCGCGCTGGAGCTGACCCTGGGGACCCTCGCCGGCGCCACCCGCCTGGCCACCGAGAGCGACGAGAGCGCTGCCGAACTGCGCCACCGCGTGACCTCCCCCGGGGGCACCACTGAACGCGCCCTGCAGGTACTGGAGGACGGCGACCTGCGCGACCTGATGCGCCGCGCAATGACCGCGGCCGCCGACCGCTCCCGCGAACTCGGCCGCTGAAACCCCAGGGAGACGCTGATTTAATCGCACGTCCGCGCTCGAGTCGCTTTTGCGTGCGAACAAGGCGCGGTGACCGCCGTGCAGTCATTCTGCACAAGGGAACCGCAACGCCGTTCCCGCGCCCGTTTTTGATCAACAACGGGCGGCCGAGCCCCTGCTCTCAATCGCTTGTGGGGTTGGTGGCCCCCGATTCTGAATGAATATGGCCCGATCCTGCGTTGCGCCGCTTGCGGGTAGAACCACTACCCGCTGCACGACGCGCCTTGTCTCGGAAAACAGGGGGCACCAACGCGGACGTGCGATTAAGTCAGCGTCTCCCTAGTTCACCACGGAGCGCACGAAGGCACGAAGAAGGGCCAGGTCAAGAGCGATTCACAGGAAGTTCGGAAGGAGGAAAATGGGTTGGGGGCTGAGGCCGGCGCCAGCCGCGACCGCAAAGGCAAAAGCGCGGGGCCGCGCCCCGCAGCCGCCCCACAAGACCTCTTCCTGACTTCCCTTCTTCCTGTAAACCCGCCCTTGACCTTCTTCGTGCCTTCGTGAGCTTCGTGGTAAAACCGCCCTTGCCTTTCAAAGTCTCGACGTGGGCCGTCAGCGCAGTTCGGCGAGGAGCTGGCGGATCATGCGCTCGGCCTGGGCGCCGTAGCCGCCGCCGAACAAGTGGTCGTGATTGAGGATGTGGTAGAGGTTGTAGAGCGTACGGCGCACGCCATAGCCCGGGTCGATGGGCAGGATCTCCTCGTACGCGGCCACGAAGTCCTGGCCGGGGTGGCCGAACAGCTCCATCATTGCCAGATCGGCCTCGCGGTCGCCGTAGTACACCGCCGGATCAAAGATCGTCGCGCGCCCGTCCGCCAGGAATCCCCAGTTGCCGCTCCACAGGTCGCCGTGCAGCAGCGATGGCTCGGGCCGGTAGTCGACGAAGAAGCCGTCCAGGGAGGCCTCCAGCTCCTCCAGCGCTCCCAGCAACGAGCGCGAGGCCCCGCGCTCGCGCGCCAGCCGGCGCTGGAAGCCCAGGCGCTCGTCGCGATAGAACGAGACCCAGTCGTCGTGCTCGGTATTCGACTGCGGGGTGCTGCCGATGAAGTTGTCGTGATCCAGCCCGAAGCGCGTCCGGGTCTTCTGGTGCATGTCGGCGATCCCGTGCCCCAGGGCCACACCGTCGCGACGCCCGCCCAGCGCGAGATCCTCCATCACCAGGAAGTGGGTACTGCCGGCGGAGCCAGTCCCCACCACCTCGGGGATCTTCAGCCGTTCGCAGCGCGCGAGTTCTTCCAGGCCGCGCGCCTCGGCGGCGAACATCGCGGCGCCATCGCCCCCGCTCAGCTTGACGAAGAAGCGACGCCCGTCGGTCCCGGTCAGGCGCTGCGCCTGGTTGATGGAGCCCCCGGAACAGGCCTGGCTTCCTGTCGGCTCGAACGGCGTTCCGGTATGGTCGGCAATGCACTGGGCCACCGCCGCCGTCACGGCATCGGGGCCCGCTGAATCGAATCGGTTCATCCTCGGCATCCGGGTTGCTCTGCAACATGCAGGGTACCGGCTGACGCAGGATTCGTCAGGAGACCCCCATGGCCTTTCGCAAGCTCGAACCCCTGTGCGACAAGATCGGCGCCGAGCGCATCCGCGCGGTGATCGACGACTTCTACCGCCGCCTCTCGGCCGACCCCGAGATCGGTCATCACTTCGAGCGCATTCAGGACTTCCCGGATCACGTGAACCGGATCGCCGATTTCTGGTACCAGAACCTGGGCGGGCGCCTGGAACAGCCGCCGACCATCGACATGGTCGGCAAGCACGCGCCGCTGAACCTGACCGAGGCCGACCTGGCCATCTGGATGCGCCACTTCAAGGCCACCACCGAAGAACACCTGGAGGCCCCGCTGGCGGCCGAATGGCAACAACTGGCCGACGGCATCGCCAGCCGCATGCGCGAGGACATCATCCGCGGCTAGTTCCAGCACCCTGTTCTTCACCACGAAGCGCACGAAGACACGAAGAAGGTCAAGGGCGGTTTTACAGGAAGAAGGGAAGTCAGGAAGAGGTCTTGTGGGGCGGCTTCGGGGCACGGCCCCGCGCTGTTGCCTTTGCGGTCGCGGCTGACGCCGGCACCCAGCGGCGGCCCCAGGCCCTCAACCCATTTCCCTACTTCCGATCTTCCAACCTTCCTGTGAATCGCTTTTGACCTGGCCCTTCTTCGTGCCTTCGTGGGCTTCGTGGTGAACAAACGTCCTAGCAGGCGTTGTCGGTGTAGCCCGGGGCGTCGCAGAAGGCGCGGCTGAGGGTGATGCCCGCATCGCCCGGCAGGGCGGCCAGGTGGCGTTCGCGGCTGGCGGCCAGGCGGTCCTGCGGCGTGACTGGATACAGCAGCGTGGACAGCGACGGCGGCTCCTGCCCCAGGCGCACCGCGTACAGGATACGGTAGGCAAACACCCGGCGAATGTAATCGCGGGTCTCGGAGAACGGGATCAGTTCGGCCCAGATATCCGGGTCCATCGCCCGATCCTCCGGCAGCCAGGAACGCACGCGGTGGGCCCCGGCGTTGTAGGCCGCGGTGGACAGCAGGCTGTGACCGCCAAAGCGGTCGAGGTTGCGCCGCAGGTAGTAGGTCCCGAGCCGGGCGTTGGTCGCCGGGTCGAGGATGTCCCAGTCGGAGTTCACCCGTACCCCGGCCGCCGAGGCGATCGAGCGGCCGGTCGCCGGCATCACCTGCATGATCCCCAGCGCGCCGGCCCCGGAACGCACGTCATGCAGGAACGCGCTCTCCTGGCGCGCGATGGCCATGGCCCAGGCCGGGTCGATGGCCTGTTCGCGGGCCCCGGTCACGATGAGGTCGTCAAAGGCCAGCGGGAAACGCAGCTCGATATCGTCCCAGTTACGCGCCCGCGCGGCGGTGAAGATGGCGCGGTCATGCCAGCCCCAGTCGGCGAAGGTGCGCGCCGCCGACTCCAGTTCCGGCGTATCCCAGCCCGCGATCGCATGGGTCCACTCGCGGCGGGCCTCGGCGTAGCGATCCAGGCGAACCAGCTCGCGCATGCGCTGCATGCCGGCATGCTCACGCATGGCCGCCCGGCGCCCGTCGTCCAGCACCAGGGGCTCATGCCCGATACGGTAGGGCTGGCCCAGCCGGTCAGCGGCCAGGAAGCCGTGGAAGTTGCGCTCGCGGGCGGCGCGCTCGTAGAAGCGACGGGCAGCCTCCAGCGACTCGGTCTGCTCCAGCGCCCGGGCGTACCAGTACTGCCACGCCGCCTCGTCACGCACGTCGCGATCCATGGCCCGGATCGCATCCATCACCGTCGCCCAGTCGCGCTCGTACAGGGCCGCCCGCACCTGCCACTGGCGCAACTGGGTATCGAACACCTCGGGTTCCAGGCGGGCCATGAAGTCCAGGGCCTCGGGGCGATAGCGCAGGGCCAGACGCAGGGCAAGTGCGTGCTGCACGCGCCCGGCGGCCTCGGTCGACAGCCCGAGCGCGTCTCCGGACGCCTCCCACCCCTCCAGCGCGGCGTCCAGATCCTGCCGGACCCAGCGGGTAAAGGCCCGCTCCAGCAGCGCCTCGGCCGAGCGGTGATCGTCGGCCTGGAAGTCGACCTCCACCACCCGCGGGGGGCGGCTGGCCAGGTCCAGCCAGCGTTCCGCCCAGCGGCGATCGGCATCCGCCAGATAGCGCCGCAGATAACGGGCAAGACCGGTCTGGCCAGCCTTTACGGCAAGCTCGAAACGCTCCCAGGCAAGCTCGCCGGTCAGACCGTCGGCGTCGCGCCAGGCGGCCAGCACGGGGTCGCAGGCGGACGGACGGGATTGTCCGTGCAGCCAGATGGACTCCATGTCTTCCAGCGCGGCATCGCGGTCGCCGGCCTTCAAGAGCGCCTGGCGCCGATAGCAGTCCTGCTCGACCGACAGCGACGGCTTCGCCCCGGTGGCCGCGACAAACTCAAGGTAGTCCTCCCACTGCTCCTCGCGCGCGAGGTGCGTCAGGTAACTACTGCGCAGCCGCGCGGCCAGCGGGGTGTCGTCATGTTCGCGCACGAAGTCGCGCACGGCGTCGGGTTCGGCGCGACCGAGATTGCGCGCGAGTTCGCGGTAATCCAGATAGGGGGTCAGCGGATAGCCGGTCAGGGTGCTGCGCGCGGCGCGGTAGGCGGTCATGTCGCCTCGGTTCAGCGCCCGCTCCGCCAGCAGGAACAGACTGCGCTCGAAGACGTAGCGGTCGTCCTCCGCGGCCGCCGCCGGCAGCGACGCGGCCAGAGCCAGCAACAGGCCGGCGAGCCCGACGATTACGTTCCTGGAAAGGCGCATGCCCTGCCCTCGCTTCAATGGTTGTTCATCATCGGCCAGCCCCGGGGCGCTTGCAACGGCTTCCGGGCGGTTTCGCGGGGGCATGTCGGCAGATCCGGCAAGAAGCGGCTCTGGATCAGGAATCCAGCACGCGAACCTCGCCGCGTGCCAGGCCGTCGAGGGTCCACGATCCGACCCGGTAGCGCACCAGACGCAGGGTCGGGTGACCCACTGCTGCGGTCATCCGGCGCACCTGGCGATTGCGCCCCTCGCGCAGAGTGATGGCCAGCCAGCGGGTCGGGATATGGCGGCGGAAACGCACCGGCGGATCACGCTCCGGAAGATCCGGTGGATCCATGCGCTCCACCTTCGCCGGGCGCGTGAGGCCATCCTTTAGCTCGACGCCCTCGCGCAGGGCAGCGAGCGCGGCATCGTCGGGCTCGCCCTCGACCTGGACCCAGTAGGTCTTGCTGGTCTTGTGGCGTGGCTGAGTCAGGCGGGCATTCAGGCGGCCGTCGTCGGTCAGGACCATCAGGCCCTCGCTGTCGCGATCCAGGCGTCCGGCCGGGTAGACGCCGGGGATTTCGATGTAGTCGGCCAGCGTCGGCCGCCCCTCGGGGTCGGTGAACTGCGGCAGCACACCCCAGGGCTTGTGGAACAGGACAATCCGGGCCATGAACGGCGCGTCAGTCGCAGCGCAGGGTGACGCGCTCGGCGAAGTAGCGACCGAGGTCGTAATCGACGCTGGCGCCGTAGTCCAGCGCCATCGCGCGCGCCACCATGGCCGGATCCGGGCGCGGACGCTCGAGCTGCGCCTGGCAGGTCGCATCCACCAGGCCGGAGGCATCGACAATGCGCGTGCCGTGCGGCTCCTGGTGCAGGATCTCGATGAAATACGTCGGGTCGTAGACCTTGTACTCCAGCGGCGCGACGGCGGGATCCACGGGGGTCTCCAGCTCCAGCCGGAAGCGGAAGTGCAGCAGCCCGTCCTCCATCGCCATGCGCGGTTCCGCGGCGGCGGCGATGCCGATCGCGTCGTCCGCCACCTGCAGATGGCTGTACCAGCGGTACTCGTCGAGGTTGTCCAGGATCTCGCGGGCCAGCCCCTGCAGGCGCGCCTCCGGGGTATCCCCCGGCTGATGCTCCTGGGCATCGTCGTGGAGGTATTGCCCGTAGGTCGGATCGAAGCGCCAGTGGTGGAGCATGTGGGTGATCTGCCCCGTGGCGTCGCGCTCGAAGCTGACGCGCAGGTCGATCCACGCATGCGGGTGGGCCTGCGCAGCGGCCGGCAGCAACAACGCCATCAGGATCAGGATCGCGGGGAATGTGCGGCTTGCGGTCATGCAGTCTGTCTCGTATCGGCGCCGGCCCAGGCATTGGCGGCGGCCAGGAGCGGTGCATGATAGGTTGGGGCCACCCCCAGATCCCGGAGCCAGACCGCTGCATCCGGGTCGGGGCCCCGGGGCAGCATCTGGTTGACTGCGGGCAGCCCCGGGATCCGGTCGGCGAGACCCGTCAGCCGGCGCGCACGGCGCAGGCGATCGGCCGCCCCGGCGATGGCCGCGGCGACCGCCGGGGCACGGCGGATATTGCAGCGGGCAACCGCCGCCGGGGCCGCCAGCACGGTGTCGAGGTCGCGCAGCCGGCGCAGGATGCGCGCGGCGGTTTTCGGGCCGACCCCATCGATCCCCGGAATGTTGTCGCTGGCGTCCCCGGCCAGCGCCAGCATGTCCGCGACCTGTTCCGGCCGAATGCGGAAGCGCTTCTCGATCCCGCGACGATCCACGTCGGTGCCGCGTTCCGGGTCATGCAGCCGGTCCGCCTCACCCAGAATGACCTGGGTCAGATCCTTGTCCGCACTCTTCACGTCGATGCGATACCCGGCCGCGCGGCCGGAGCGGGCCAGGCTGGCGATCAGGTCGTCGGCCTCGTATTCCGGGTCGGCCAGGGTCGTGAAGCCGAGCCTTCCCAGAAGCTCGCGGATCCGTTCAAACTGCTCGCGCAGCTCCGGCGGTGCCGGCGGACGGTGGGCCTTGTAGGCCGGTTCGATGCGGTGCCGAAAGCCCTGGCGCAGCCCGGTATCGAGGCAGAACGCCACGGGCCCCGGCGCGCAGGCCGGGAGCCACTGGCAGAGCGAATGGACCAGGCCGTGCAGCGCGCCGCCCGGACGGCCCTGCGGGTCGGGATCCAGGCCGCGCGCGAACCAGGCACGGAAGACGAAGATGCTGCTGTCGATCAGCGTCAGCGTCGGCAGCGCACCCGGGACCGGGGCACGGGATTCAGGCGAGGCGTTCAAGGTCCTTCCGCACCCCGGCGATCGACTGGTCGAAGGCGGCGCGTTCCTCGGCGTTCAGGCCCAGCTCGATGGCGCGTTCCATGCCGCCCTGACCGAGGATACAGGGCACGCCCATGGCAACATCGCGCTCGCCGTACTCGCCGTCCAGCAGCGCAACCGTGGGCAGCACCCGGCGCCGGTCCAGGGCGATCGCCTCGACCATCTCGGCGATGGCCGCGGCCGGGGCGCCGTAGGCGCTGGAGGTCTGTTTCAGGGCGAGGATCTCGGCCCCGCCGTGGCGGGTGCGCTCGACGATGTTGTCCAGCGCGGCCTGATCCATGAAGTGATGCAGCGGCACCCCGTTGACCGAGGAATAGCGCAGCATCGGGACCATCGCATCGCCATGGCCGCCCAGTACCAGCGCCTGGATGTCGTGGGTGGACAACCCGGTCTCCAGCGCAATGAAGGCGGCCATGCGCGAGGTATCCAGCACCCCGGCCTGGCCGAATATCCGGTCGCGGCTCCAGCCGGTCTTCTGCCAGGCGCGGTAGGTCAGCACGTCCACCGGGTTGGAGACCACCAGGATGCGGCTCTGCGGGGCATGGACCAGGATGTCCTGCAGGATCAGGTCGAGGATCTCGACGTTCTTGTCCAGCACGTCGGAGCGCGACATGCCGGGCTTTCGCGGCAACCCGGCCGTAATGATCACCAGTTCGGCACCGGCGATCACCGAGGGCTCGTGGCTGCCGCTCAGCCGGGTGTCGAAGCGCAGCAGCGGGGCGGTCTCCTGGATATCCAGGGCAGCACCGGCCGCCGCGCCCTCGCGCACATCCAGCAATGCGATCTCGCGGGCGACGTCACGCCGTGCAAGGAACTGGGCGGTGGATTCACCGACGCGCCCGGCGCCGACGATGGCGATCTTCTGCATGCGCTGCTCCTCCTCTGCGGTTGGGGCGGGCTACAAGCGGGCGACCCCGCTGTCGCGGGCAGCCTGACTGATCGCCTGTGGCACGGTATCGATCAGGCGCGGATCGAACGGGGTCGGCAGGATGTAGTGCGGGCCGAACTCGAGCGCATCCCGCCCGTAGGCATCCAGCACGGACTGCGGTACCGGCTCGCGGGCCAGCCCGGCGAGCGCGTGGACCGCCGCGACCAGCATCTCGTCGTTGATGGTCCGCGCGCGCACATCCAGCGCGCCGCGGAAGATGAACGGGAAGCCGAGCACGTTGTTCACCTGATTCGGGTAGTCCGAGCGCCCGGTGGCCATGATCAGGTCGTCGCGGGTCTCGTGCGCAAGCTCCGGGCGGATCTCCGGGTCCGGGTTGGACAGCGCGAAGACCACCGGCTTCGGCGCCATGGACCGCAGCATCTCCGGGGTCAGCAGGTCCGGACCGGACAGGCCGATGAAGACGTCGGCGTCACGGCAGGCATCCGCCAGGCTGCGCGCCTCGGTGTCCACCGCGAAGATCTGCTTGTACTCGTTCAGGTCGTCGCGCTGGCTGTGGATCACGCCCTTGCGATCCACCATGTACAGGTTCTTCTTGGCCGCGCCCAGGCGGACCAGCAACTGCATGGAGGCGATCCCGGCGGCGCCCGCCCCGACGCAGACGATCTTCGCCTCACTGAGCTTCTTGCCCTGGATCTCCAGCGCGTTGACCAGGCCGGCCGCGGTGATGATCGCAGTGCCGTGCTGGTCGTCATGAAAGACCGGGATGTCCAGGCGCTCGGACAGGCGGCGCTCGATCTCGAAGCAGTGCGGCGCCGCGATATCCTCGAGGTTGATGCCGCCGAACCCGCCGGCGATGCGCGCGACGGTGTTGATGAAGTCCTCCGGCTGCGGTGCGTCCACCTCGATATCGAAGACGTCGATATTGGCGAAGGTCTTGAACAGCACGCCCTTGCCCTCCATCACCGGCTTGGAGGCCAGCGCACCGACGTTGCCCAGCCCCAGCACGGCGGTCCCGTCGGTGATCACCGCGACCAGATTGCCCTTGCCGGTATAGCGATAGGCCAGCTCCGGATCCTCGGCGATCGCGCGCACCGGCGCGGCGACACCCGGCGAGTAGGCCAGGGAGAGGTCGTCCTGGGTCGCCGTGGGCTTGGTGACCTGGATGGCCAGTTTTCCGGCTGGCTGCTGTTCGTGGTACTCCAGCGCGCGCTGATTGAAATCCTTGGACATGGTGTAGCGGGGCCTTTTTTCGATCGGGAACAAATAAACGGCGTGCCGCCCGGCGCGAGTCCGGGCGACGGAAGAGATCCTTCAGTTGACCGGGTGCGTGGGGACGCGGCTGTTGCGCGCCTCTTCGTACAGTGGCCGGAAGCGATCGGCCATCCGGGTGAGGTCACGCTGGCGCGATTCCGGCGCCGGGTGGGTACTGAGGAAGACCGGGTGGCGCCCGTTGGACTGGGCCGCCATCTTGCGCCACAGGCTCGCCGCGGCGTCGGGGTTATAACCCGCGCGGGCCGCCAGCTCCATACCGATCTCGTCGGCCTCGGCCTCCATCGCGCGACTGTGCGGCAGCTGGACCGCCAGTGCCGCGCCCAGCGCCGCCCCGGTCAGGGCAATCTGCGAACGATCCCCCGTCATGGCGTAGCCGGCAACCGCCATGTTGCTGGCCAGCGCCACCGACATCTTCTCCGCGGTGTGGGCCGACAGCGCATGGGCGATCTCGTGCCCGATGATCTGGGCCAGTTCGTCGTCGGTCAGCTCCAGCTGCTCGATGATGCCCGAGTAGATCGCCATCTTGCCGCCCGCCATGGCGAACGCGTTGATGGTGTCCGGGGCCTCGATGACCACGATCTCCCAGTCCCAGTCCGCGGTCTCGGAGCGGTACTTCACGGCCTGGGCGACGACCTTTTCGGTAATGCCATGCACTCGCGCGGTCATCTCGGGGTCGGCATTGATCCGGCCTTCCTCCCGTGCCGGTGCCAGCATCTCCACGTAGGCGGTACGCGAGGCACTGATGGCCTGGCTCTCGGAGACCAGCATCAGCTGCGAGCGACCGGTCACCGGGTTGGTGGTGCACCCGGGGATCGCCACCGCAAGGCCACCGGCAACCAGCACCGCCAGGAGCAGAGAGCCCAGGCGACCGCGGACCGGCCGCCACGACTTGGGAAACGCACGCATTATTCCAGCACCTCGCTAGTCCTCTACCTCGAGATCGAGCGGATGCCGAATGCGCATCCGGAGTCGGTCTCTCCAAGGATACACCTGACCGCGCGCGACCACCGCCTCGCCGATCAAGGATTCGGGATCCAGCTCGGGCCAATGATCGCGGTCATCCCCGCGGATCAGCAAATCCAGGGGGCCCTCCAGCACCAGCACCCAGTGGCGCCCGGTCGCGCGCACCGCGGTCACCTCGGCCATCACCCGCAGCCGGCCCTGACGCAGCGCGCCATCCAGCGGGTCCAGCACCCGGGCGGGCATGGCCGCCGGGCGCTCCAGCCACAGCCCCCGTTCTGCGGCTCGCGCCTCGGCCTCGGCCGCGTACAGGCAGGCATCCAGCGGCACCGGTCGCGGCCCCGGCCGCGGCATCGCCGCGCCCGCCGCGATCAGATCCGCCGCCAGCAAGGCGCCATCTTCACTCCAGGCATGCATGCGCGGGGCACCTCCCGGGTCCCGCGCGGGGTCCGCGGGGCGCAGCGTCAGGCGCTGCCCCGCCGCAGCCAGGCGGGTTTCAAGGGCTTCACGTATTCCCTCATGCAGGCGCAGATCGCGCAGCGGAGTCAAGGCCTCCGGCAACGGGGCGGCCGGGGCCAGACCGATCAGGCGGATCGTCCGCCCATCGGCCAGGTGCAACCGGTCGAACCCCACGACACGCTCGACCTCGACCTCCTGCAACCCGCGCGGGTCCTGATCCGCCAGCCGGCACTCCGCCGCAGCCATTCCGGCCAGCAGCAGGAGCACAGCCCCCACAACGCAGACGAGGGCGCCCCGCAGGACGCCCTCGTCGGTTCGGACACGCCCCGCCATCGCGGTCACGTACCCGGTCGCGTTGCGCGCCTGACGGCGCGCCGCGGCTTCAGAATGCGAAGCGGCGGTTGAACTTGTCGACCTGGCCGGCGGTATCAACGATCTTCTGCTTGCCGGTGTAGAACGGGTGGCACTGCGAGCACACGTCCACATGCATCTCGTCGCCGGAGGCGAGAGTGGAGCGGGTCTCGAACTGCGTACCGCAGCTGCAGATAACCTTGACGTTGTGGTAGTTCGGATGGATGTCGGCTTTCATGGTCGGCTCACGCAGGTTCTGGCGAAAAGTCCAATAGGATAGCCGGCCCCGGGCCTTCAGCGCAAGACCGGTTTACGGTGCCATTTGGGCAGGGCATTTGAAATCCAGGCGGCAAACCCCTGAATGGCCACGTGGTTTTGCCCACCGAACAACCTGTGGATAACTTTGTGGACGAATTGTCGCCCCCGGAACGAGACGCTCGCGGGACGTCAAGGGGCGCCGCCACCGATGAGACAAGAAACCCACGCAACACCTTGATCTCAATTGTTTTACCCTCCGAAAACCACCACGACCCGGCGTCCCTGACGGAGACAGGCGTACCCGCTCGGACTGCGGAGACGGCTGTGCATAAAGCCGCGGTCCGCCCTCATCGCCCTGGCGAGTCCGGGACAATCGCCGTGTAGATGGCAGAGTAATCCGCGTCCGCCAGGCCCTGGGCCTGCGCCCGATCCAGCAGATCCGCCAGCAACGGCAACCATGGACCCACCAGATGGGCATCCTCGACCGCCTGCTCGGTCAGGCGCACATCCTTCAGCAAGTGCTTGACCGGAAAATTGGCCGTGCCGAAGTCGCCGGAGACCATCTTGCCCAGCTTCTTGTCGAAGGTCGGGGCGTACAGGGCGCTGTCACGCAGGATGTCCATGAAGGTATCCACCTCCACGCCCTCGCGGCGCACCAGCCCCAGACTCAGGGAAAACGCGGCGGTCAGGCTGGCGATCAGCTGGTTGAAGGCGAGCTTCAGGGCCGCGCCCTGGCCCACTGGGCCGACATGTCGCGGGGTCTCGCCCAGAGCCGCCAGCACCGGCTGCGCCCGAGCAAAGTCCGTGTCGCTGTCGGCTCCCGCCATGATCAGCAGCCGGCCGTCGCGCGCCTCCGGTATGGAGCCCAGTACCGGCGCCTCGAGATAGCATGCCCCGGCGGCCCGCACCCGCTGTGCCAGGGCGCGACTTTCGGCCGGCAGAATGGTCGCCATCTGGATCACGCAGCGCCCATCCAGCGCCCCGTCCGGCAGGTCGTCGAGCACCGCGCCAATGGCGCCGGCATCGCTGAGCATCAGCACCAGCACATCGGCCTCCGCGACGGCCGCGGCGGGGGCGTTGTGGACGGTGACCCCCTCGGCCGCCAGATCGCTCGCGCGAGCGACCGTGCGGTTGTAGGCCACCACGGGAAATCCGGCCTGCAAAAGACGCAGGCCCATGGGTTGCCCCATGAGCCCGCATCCCAGCAGCGCCACTCGGGACGCAGTCATGCTGACCCCCTACTTGATCTTGTCGTCCAGATCATCCGTGTACCCGAGCAGGGTATGCGGCGGCGGGGCCTCCTTCTGGTACTTGCTCGGCGTGACCGCCTCGGTCTGGTGCAAGCTTCGCCACAGGCCGATCACCATGATCAGCATGATGACCGAGAACGGCAGACCGACACTGATCGCGGCCGCCTGCAGCGCGGCCAGTCCGCCCGCCAGCAGCAGGATGGAGGCGACCACCCCTTCGAGGATGGCCCAGTACACGCGCTGGGTGACGGTCGGGTTACGCACGTCGCCGGAGGCCAGGGTATCGATGACCAGCGAACCGGAGTCCGAGGAGGTCACGAAGAACGTCACGATCAGCAGCGTCGCCGCCGCCATCACCGCCACGGCCAGCCAGTCGAAGAGCGGCAGGGCCTGGAGGGTGACGAACAGCGCGGTGGACACGTTTTCCGAAACGGCGCCGGCCAGGTCCGCAACGCCGTCGAGCTCGTAGCTCATCGCGGTACCCCCGAACACGGCCAGCCAGACGAAGGCCGCGGCGGTCGGGGCCAGCAGCACCCCGGCGACGAACTCGCGAATGGTGCGCCCGCGCGAGACCCGCGCGATGAACATACCGACGTACGGGGCCCAGGAGATCCACCAGCCCCAGTAGAAGATGGTCCAGGAGGTGGCCCAGCCGGAGTCCTCGATGGTGTCGGCCCACAGGCTCATCTCGGGCAGGGACTGCACATAGACGCCGGTGCTTTCCACCAGCAGACGCAGGATGAACAGGGTCGGCCCCATCACCAGCAGCAGGGCGATCAGGATCGCCGCCAGGCCAATGTTGAAGTTGGACAGACGCTTGATGCCCTTGTCCACACCCAGCGCCACCGAGACGACGGCAATCAGGGTGATGATCGCGACCAGGACGATCTGCATGAAGGTGGATTCCTCGATCCCGAACACGAAGTTCAGGCCCGAGTTGATCTGCATGACGCCAAGGCCCAGCGAGGTCGCCACCCCGAACATGGTGCCAAACAGCGCCACTACGTCGACGAGGTGCCCCCACGGACCATAGATCCGATCACCGATGAACGGGTACAGCGACGAGCGGATCAGCAGCGGGAGGTTGTGGCGGTAGGCGTAGTACGCCAGCGACAGGCCAACGACGATGTAGATCGCCCAGGCGTGCAGGCCCCAGTGGAAGAAGGTGTAGCGCATGGCCTCGGTGGCCGCCTCGGCACTCTCGCCCTCCGCATGCGGCGGACTGAGGTAGTGGAACATCGGCTCGGCGATGCTCCAGAACAGCAGCCCGATCCCCATGCCCGCGGAGAACAGCATCGCGAACCACGCGGCGTAGCTGAAACGCGGGGTCTCGAACTGGTCGCCCAGGCGCACGCCGCCGTAGCGGCTGAACATCAGATACAGGGAAAAGACCAGGAACACCGTCACGACCAGCATGTAATACCAGCCGAGATACTCCCCGATGCCACTTTGGAGCTGCTCGAAGATCGCCTCGGCGCGATCCGGGAAGATGGCCCCGAAAGCCACGAAGGCTGCGATTATCAGGCTGGCGGTATAGAAGACCGGGCTGCAGATCACGCCAAAGCCGCCGAGGCGGGTTTGCGTCAGACCCGGGGTGGACTGCTCATCCATTCGGTTTCCCCTTTTGTTCCTGTGGCAAGCGCAAGACCGAGCGGTCCGGTTCCGGAGTTTTCCGGAAGCCGCGCGGGGAGGCGCCCGATGGGCGTTGTCGCGGTAGGTGGGACAGCATCACCGTAGCGAAAGACTCGCCGCACTGCAAAACCGCGACAGGCGTCACGGCCCGCGCGGCCTCACGCCTCGGCGCGGGTCGAATTCCGGGCCAGCAGCAGGGCCCGAGCCTGCCCGCCCTGGCGCTCGCGCTCGATCTGCCAGCCCCCCGCGGCGAGAAAGGCGAGATCCGCCTCGGACTCGAGCTCCACATAAACCCGGCTGTCGGCGTGCAGCCAGCCCTGCGCGAGCAGGGCCTCCAGCACCGGTGGGACATGCCCCTGCCCGAACGGCGGGTCCACCAGCACGAGATCGTAGGCAAGGCCCTCGGGGGGCGGGCCGGCCAGCAGGCGCCGGGCGTCATCCCGACGCACGCTGACCTGCCCGGCGCCCAGGGTCTCGCAGTTGGCCTGGAGCTGGGCCGCGGCGCGCGCATCGCGCTCGACCAGCAGCACCGCATCGGCCCCGCGCGAGGCCGCCTCCAGCCCCAGCGCCCCGGTTCCGGCGAACAGGTCCAGCACCCGTGCGCCCGGCAACCGGGGCTGCAGCCAGTTGAACACCGTCTCGCGCAGGGCATCGGCAGTCGGCCGCAGGCCGCCCACCGCAGGGACCGGCAGCCAGCGTCGCCGCCAGGCGCCGCCGATGATGCGGATGCGCGCCGGGCGCCCGGCGGGGGCCCGCCTACTCCTGCCCACCCACGATCACCGTGACCATCGCATCCGGGTTGATGCGCTCGCGCAGCCGGGCATTCAGTTCATCCAGCTCCACCGCCTCCATGCGCTCGATGTAGCGCTCCAGGTAGTCCAGCGGCAGGTCGTAGAAGGCCATCATCCCCAGCAATCCGACGATATCGCTGTTCGAGGCCAGCGACAGCGGGAAGCTGTTGACCACATTCTCGCGCGAGGCCTCGAGTTCTTCGGCATCGACCCCGTCGGCGTGCCAGCGCACGAGCGCCTCGCGCAGGGCGGTCACCGCCTCGTCCGCCTGGTCCACGCCGGTCTGCATCCCGATCCGGAAGGGGCCCTCGGCCGCCATCGGCTGCAGGCGACTGCTCACGGAATAGGCCAGACCACGCTGGCTGCGGATCTCCCGAAACAGCCGCGAGGTAAAGCCGCCGCCCCCGAAGGCGTGATTGGCAAGCGTCAGGGCGTAATGATCCTCGTCGCCACGTCGCAGCGCCGGGGCGCCCATCAGGATATGGGCCTGCTCGGAGGGAAACTCGATACGCTCCTCCACCGGCTCGTCGCGCGGCTCCACGGCCGGCAGCGGCTCCGCCGCCGCGCCCTGCGGCAGCGCCGCGGAGATCCGGTCGGCCACCGCCTCAGCCTCCTCGCGCGTCAGGCCACCAGTGATCGCCAGGGCCCCGTTGCCGGTGGTGTAGAAGCGCTCATAGAACGCACGGGCATCCGCCGGCGCCAGGGCCTCCAGGGTCTCGCGCTTGCCGCCCGGCCAGTTGGCGTAGGGGTGGTCGCCATACATCAGTTCGTAGAAGCGCCGGCTGGCGACGCTGCCCGGGTCCTGGCGCTCGCGCTGCAGCCCCTGCAGGGCCTGGCGCCGGGCCCGCTCGAAGTCGGCCTCGGGGAAGGCCGGCGCGGCCAGCACGGCGGTCAGGGTCTCCACCGCGGTATTCATCCAGTCCGGCTCGGTCAGGCTGCGCAGGCTGACGATGGCCATGTCGCGCAGCGAATCGGTGCTGAATTGCGCGCCCACCGACTCGAAGCGCTCGGCCAGTTCGTCCGAATCCATCTCCTCCGTGCCGTGGCGCAGGGCGCTGCTGGTCAGCGAGGCCAGGCCGTGGTGGTCACCGTCGCGCGAGGCGCCGCCGTCGAACGTAAGACGCAGGTCGACCATCGGCAGGTCCGGCGCGGCCACATAGAGCACGCGCAGGCCCTCGTCGGTCTCCCACTGCTCGATCTCCACCGCCTGGGCCGGCAGCGCCAGCGCCAGCAGCCACACGAAGGCCGTCAGCCATCCCGCACGCATCATCTTGCCTCCCGTCATCACATGCCCCCCGCGGTTTCGCCATAGGGTTGCGCCGCACCCGGATCAGGCGGGTCTTCGCCATCCAGGGGCTGCGGGTCGAGGATTCCGACCGTGCGGCGCTGCGGCACCAGGTATTCGCGGGCCACGCGCTGCACGTCCTCGGCGGTGACCGCCCGCACGCGCTCGACGAAGCGATCGCCTTCCTGCCAGCCGACCCCGATGGTCTGCAGCATGCCCAGCTGGAAGGCCTGCGAGCGCACCGAATCGCGCTGGTACACCTCGGAGGCGATCACCCGCGCCTGCACCCGCTCGAGCTCGCTGTCGCTGACCGGCTCGTCCTTCAGGCGCTCCACCTGTTCCAGCAGGGCGGCCTCCAGCGTGTCGACGTCGGTATCCGCCGTGGGCACGGCCGCGATCAGGAACAGGTCATCCAGCCGGCTGAAGGGGCTGTAGCGGGCCGACGTCGCGCCGGCCAGCTCCTCGCCGCGCACGATCTCGCGGGCAAAGCGCGAGGCCTCGCCGGAATCGAGGATCCCGGCCGCCACCATCAGGGCATAGGCATCCACCGGATCCTCGACGGTGTTCAGCACCGGAGTCTTCCAGCCCATCATCAGGTAGGGGAGTTCGGCCGGGGCCTCCACCGTGATACGGCGCTCGCCCTTCTGCGGGGTCTCGCTGCGCGGCTTCGCCTCCGGCAGCTCCCCGGCGGGGATGTCGCCGAAGTGCTCGCGGGCGGCGTCGATCACCCGCTCGGCGTCGACATCGCCTACCACCACGACGACCGCGTTGTTGGGGTGGTAGTAGCGGTCGTACCACGCCTGGTTGTCCTCCAGGGTGTAGGCCTCGATGTCGCTCATCCAGCCGATCACCGGGTTGCCGTAGGGGTGGTTGAAGAACGCGGTGGCCATCAGCTGCTCGCGCAGCAGGGCGTTCGGCTGATCCTCCACCCGCAGGCGGCGCTCCTCCTGGACCACGCTCAGTTCCGGGCGGAACTCGTCTTCCTGCAGCTTGAGGTTCTGCATGCGTTCCGCCTCCATCGCCATCACCGTCTCCCAGTGATCGCGCCCGATCACCTGGAAGTAGCCGGTGTAGTCACGACCGGTAAAGGCGTTCTCGCGTCCGCCCAGGCGCGAGATGATGCGCGAGAATTCGCCCGGCTCGTAGCGTTCGGAGCCGCGGAACATCATATGTTCCAGCATGTGCGAGATCCCCGTCACACCGCTGTGCTCGTCGGCCGAGCCGACCCGGTACCAGACCATATTGGCCACGACCGGAGCCCTCCGGTCCTCCAGCACCAGCACCGTCAGCCCGTTGTCCAGCGTGGCCTCGACCACGTCCGATTCGATCTCCGGCGGCGCGGCCGACCCGACCGCCGGCCAGGCGCACACCAGCGCTGTAATGAGCACTGTGACCAGTTTTTTACCGCGCATGATTCATGAATCCTCGTGCTAGCATTGGCGAACTCTCTACTTGACCACATCGAGCATGTTCGGTTTCCGCAAGAAGAAGTCCGAAGACTCCACGGCCGCCCCGCCGGAGACGGCGAACGCCGAGCCGGAAAAGCCTGCCAGCGGGGGCTGGTTCCAGCGCCTGCGCCAGGGCCTGGCCAAGACCGGGCAGGCCCTGGGCGGCGATCTGGGGTCGCTGTTCCGGCGCAAGATCGACGACGAACTGTTCGAGGAGCTGGAAGAACGCCTGCTCCTCGCGGACGTGGGCCTGGATGCGACCCAGCGGATCATGGATCGTATCACCCGCGAGGTAAAACGCGGCCAGCTGGATGATGCCGAGGCGCTGATGGACGCCCTCGAGGCGGCCATGATCGAGATCCTCGAGCCGGTCTCGCAGCCGCTGGAGATCCCGGAGGCCGAACGCCCGTTCTCGATCCTCGTGGTCGGCATCAACGGCGCCGGCAAGACCACCACCATCGGCAAGCTGGCGCACCACCTCCAGGCCAACGGCCGCTCGGTGCTACTGGCGGCCGGCGACACCTTCCGCGCCGCGGCGGTGGAACAGCTGCAGACCTGGGGCGAGCGCAACAACGCCCCGGTGATCGCCCAGGGCACCGGGGCCGATTCCGCATCGGTGGTCTACGACGGGCTGCAGGCGGCGCAGGCGCGCGGCATCGATGTGATGATCGCGGACACCGCCGGGCGCCTGCATACCCAGACCAACCTGATGGACGAGGTGCGCAAGGTAAAGCGCGTGATGGGGCGACTGGACGAACACGCCCCGGACGAGGTCCTGCTGGTGGTGGATGGCGGAACCGGGCAGAACGCGCTGAATCAGGCGCGCCAGTTTCACGAGGCACTGGGCCTGACCGGGATCGTGGTGACCAAGCTGGACGGGACCGCCAAGGGCGGCGTGCTGTTCGCGCTGGCCGAACAGCTGGGGGTGCCGGTGCGCTTCATCGGGGTCGGGGAGAAGGCCGAGGACCTGCAGGTCTTCGATGCGCACGCCTTCGTCCGCGCCCTGCTCGGCCGCGACAGCGACTGACCCGCTCCGGATGATCCAGCTGCAACGCGTCACCAAGCGGTTCGGCAGCGCGGCAGAGGCGCTCAGCAATGTCAGCCTGCGCGTGGATGCGGGCGCGATGGCCTTCATCACCGGGCCCTCCGGTGCCGGCAAGAGCACGCTGCTGCGACTGATCGCCGGGCTCGAGCGGCCCACCCGCGGCCGCATCCGCGTCAACGGCCACGACCTCGACCGCCTCTCCAGCCGCGCCATCCCCGGCTTTCGCCGCAGTATCGGACTGGTGTTCCAGGATCACCGCCTGCTATTCGACCGTCCGGTGTTCGACAACGTCGCCCTGCCGCTGGAGATCCTCGCCTATCGCCGCCCGGAGATGCGCAAGCGCGTACGCGCGGCCCTCGACAAGGTCGGTCTGCTGCACAAGGAGGCGGTGAACCCGCGCACCCTGTCCGCGGGGGAACAGCAGCGGGTCGGGATTGCCCGGGCCATCGTCCACCGCCCGGTCCTGCTGCTGGCGGACGAGCCCACCGGGAACCTTGACCCGGCGCTGTCGCGCGAGATCCTGCAGCTGTTCGACGACTTCAACCGGGTCGGCATGACCGCGTTGATCGCCAGCCACGACCTGGGGCTGGTGGAGCGCATGGGCAAGCCGGTCCTGCACCTGGAGGACGGCCGCATCGAGGCGCGCGGCGCCGCGGAGTCCGCGACGTGAAACCCGGACGCCGCCTCCTGGACACCGTCCCGGCCTGGCTGGAGGCGCACCGGGATGCCGCCCGGCGCAGCCTCCAGCGCCGCCTGCAGGCACCCGTCCTGAGCCTGATCAGTATCGCCGTGCTGGGGTTCATCCTCGCCCTGCCCGCCTACCTCTGGGTCCTGCTGGACAATGCGCGCGCATTGTCCGCCCACGTCGACCACGAGCCGCGCATCGCCCTCTATCTCGATGCCGTGGAGCCGGACACGGTGGCGGCGCTCGAACGCCACCTGGAGACCGATGCGCGGATCGAGCGCTGGACCTGGATCGACGCCGACGAGGCCCTGGCACGCTACCGCGAGGGCCTGAGCGACCCGGGCCTGCTGGACTGGCTGGATGACAACCCCCTGCCGGATGTCGTGGACGTGCTCCCGGCCACCGCCGAGCCGGAAACCGTCGCGGCCCTGCGCCAGGCGCTCGCCGACACGGCACCGGGCGCCACCGTGGTCAGCGACGACGAGTGGGTCCGGCAACTCAACAGCCTGCATCAGCTGGGGCTGCGCATCCTGGCGGTCGTCGGGGCGCTACTGGGTCTGGGGGCCCTCCTGATCCTCGCGCTGGCCACCGCCTCCGAACTGCGCGAACGCCGCGAGGAGATCGCCATCTCGCGCATCAGCGGGGCCACCCACCGCTTCCTGCGGCGGCCGTCGCTGTACGGTGGTCTGATCACCGGGCTGGGGGGCGGGATCTTCGCCGGCCTCCTGCTGCTGGTCGGGATCGGCCTCAGCCGGGCACCCCTGGAACAGGCGGCCGCGGCATTCGACCTTCCGTTCCAGCTCGCGCTCCCCGGAGGCAGCCATCTGCTCACCCTGCTGCTGGCCGGGCTGCTCCTGGGCTGGCTGGGGGCCCGACTGGGCAGCGGTCATGCGCTGCGGGATGCCCCATAGGGTGCGCCCATTGGCAGAAAGTGGCCGGAACTTTTACAGGGTTTAGCACTCTCACTATCAGACTGCTAATCTAGAGCCATAGAATCGGGAGGAATCACCACGCATGACCCAGGCCCTGACCACCCCGCGCGTCGACATGCCCGTACCGGTGGGCGACCTCGATCACTACATGCAGGCCGTCGGCCGCATCGAGGTGCTGGACGCCGAACAGGAACGCGAACTGGCCGTGGCGCTGCACGAGCGCCAGGATCTGGATGCCGCGCGCCAGCTGATCCTGCACAACCTGCGCTTCGTGATCCACGTCGCGCGCGGCTACCAGGGCTACGGCCTGCCGCTGGGTGACCTGATCCAGGAAGGCAACGTGGGCCTGATGAAGGCCGTGCGCCGCTTCGACCCCAACCAGGGCGTGCGCCTGGTGTCCTTCGCCGTGCACTGGATCCGCGCCGAGATCCACGAGTTCATCCTGCGCAACTGGCGCATCGTGAAGGTGGCGACGACCAAGGCGCAGCGCAAGCTGTTCTTCAACCTGCGCAGCGCCAAGCAGCGCCTCGGCTGGCTGTCGAACAACGAGGTCTCCGCCGTGGCGCAGGATCTGGGCGTGTCGGAGAAGGACGTCTGGGAGATGGAGCGCCGCCTGTCGAGCCAGGACGCGAGCTTCGACCCGGGCCCCGAGGCGGACGACGAACAGGGCTACCAGGCCCCGTCCGAACGCCTGAGCCTGGAGGACCTGAGCGACGACCCGGCGCACGTCACCGAAGACGAAGACTGGGACCGTCACTACCAGGAGCGACTGAGCCAGACCCTGGGCGAACTCGACGAGCGCGCCCGCGACATCCTGATGCGCCGCTACATGGCGGACCAGAAGGCGACGCTGCACGAACTGGCTGCGGAATATGGCGTCTCGGCGGAGCGCATCCGCCAGATCGAGAACAACGCAATCAAGCGCATCCGCGCCGCCTTCGACGACTGACCCGGGCCTGCGGCCCGGCGATCCCGGCCCCGAACGCAAAAAGGCCCCGGCACAAGCCGGGGCCTTTTGGGTTACCGAACGGGGCGAGATGGCCCCGCCGGCCCGTTCCGCGCCGGATCAGCCGAACAGGATCACCGAGAAGAAGCTGATCCAGGACCAGATGATCAGGGCTGCCGTAAAGGTCAGCGGGAAGTTCTCAAAGGTAAACCAGTCGCGCATCTCGCAATCCTCGGAATTTTCCAACCAGAATAGGCGAAGGGTAAGCGGCACCGCGACGCGGCGCAAGTTCGACCGACGTCAGCGCTCGGACTTTTGGCCCGGACGGCCCTCGCGGTCCCGCCCGGGCGGGTCGTCTCCCGAACGGGTGGGGATCCGCGGGTCGTCGTCATCCATCAGGATGCGGTGCGCCGGTCCCTGGAGATCGTCGTACTGGCCGGAACGGATCGCCCAGAAGAGCACCAGCCCCACGACCAGGGCAAACAGCATCGCCAGCGGAATCAGGAGGTACAGGATGGTCATGACCCCAGTGTACCCAGCCAGACCAGCCGCTTAAACCAGCACCTACACCGGCGGCCGCGGCGGCGCCACGGGCTCGGCAGGGCGAACGGGGCTGCGCTCCGCGGTCTCCCGCGCCGGTCGCAGCCGCAGGGCGTTGCCCACCACCAGCAGCGAACTGAGGGACATGCCCAGTGCCGCCAGCCAGGGGGTCAGCAGGCCGGCGGCCGCCACTGGCAGCGCCACCACGTTGTAGCCGATTGCCCAGGCAATGTTCTGACGGATCACGCGCCGGGTGTGCCGCGCCTGATCCAGGGCCTGCGGCAAGTGGTCCAGGCGATCCGACAGCAGGACCAGGTCGGCCTGGGTCTGGGCCAGCTGGGTGCCGCCGCCCATCGCCATCGACACGTCGGCGCCGGCCAGCACCGGGGCATCGTTGATGCCCTCGCCGGCCATCAGCACCACCCGGCCCTCGGCCTGGCGCGCCCGCACGTACGCGAGCTTGTCCTCCGGCGTCAGTCCCCCCTCGGCCTCGGCGATGTCCATCTGCGCGGCAAACGCCTTGGCGGCCTCGGGGCGGTCTCCGGTCAGCAGGACCACCCGCAGGCCGCGCGCCCGCAGGTCACCGAGCACATCCCGCACCTCCGGACGCGGGGTGTCGGCCAGCCAGAACAACGCGACGGGCTGATCGTCGACGACCAGCCAGACCGGCGTGGCCAGCGGATAGTCCGCGGGTGCGGCCGGACTCGGTGCGTCGACGCCGGAGGGCAGCATGGAGGCCCCGCCAATCGACAACCGGCGCCCCTCGATGCTGCCCTCGAGGCCCCGGCCCGGCAGGTTCCGGACCCCGGTGGCGTGGATGCGGGAGGCCCCCGCCGACCCGGCCAGGGCCCGGGCCAGGGGGTGTTCGGAATGGGACTCCAGCGCCGCCGCCCACGCCAGCCAGTCGTCGCCCTCGGGGGCGGGCTGCAGGTCCTCGCGGGCGACCAGGCGCGGCATGCCGGCGGTCAGGGTACCGGTCTTGTCGAGGCAGACCATGTCGACCCGCGGCAAGGCCTCCAGGGCACTGCCGCGGGTCACCAGCAGACCCATGCGCGAGAGTGCGCCGGTGGTGGCCGTCAGCGCGACCGGGGTCGCCAGCGCCAGGGCGCAGGGACAGGTCGCGACCAGCATCGCGACCATCACCCAGAGGGCGCGGGCCGGGTCGATCCAGGCGTACCAGACCAGGCCGGCCAGTGCCGTAAGCACCAGTACCGCGCCCACGAACCAGCCGGTACCGGCCTCGGCGATCCGAGCCATACGGGGCTTCTCGGTCTGCGCGCGGTCGAGCAGGCGCTGGATCGCGGCCAGGGTGGTCTCCGCGCCGACGCGCTGGACCTCGACGGACAGAGGGCCGTCGACGTTGACGGTGCCCCCGGTCACGGCATCGCCGGGGCGCGCCGGGTGGGGCTCCGGCTCGCCGGTCAGCAGGGCGCGGTTGACCGTGGATTCGCCCGCGCGCACGACACCGTCGGTCGGGATGGTCTCGCCGGGGCGGACCCGCACCCGGTCGCCGGGGGCCAGTTCGCCGACCGGGACCGCCTCGATCTGCCCGTCGGGGCCCTCGCGGTTGGCAATCGCCGGCACCAGTCGGTCGAGGCGGTCGATGGCATGGCTGGCGCGCTGGCGCGCGATCAGCTCCAGGTAGCGACTGGTCAGCAGGAAGAACACGAACATGACCACGGATTCGAAGTAGACGTGTTCACCGGTGGCGAGGATCACCGCGTAGAGGCTGGCGAGGTAGGTGACGATGATCGCCAGGCTCACCGGTACGTCCATGCCGAGCTGGCGATGGCGCAGGTCGCGCCAGGCGCTCTGGTAGAACGGGATCGCGGAGTAGAGCACCACTGGCGTGGTGAGCGCGGCGGCGACCCAGCGCATGAACTGCAGCAGGTCCTCGTGCTCGGTGTCCTCGGCGCCCAGCCAGAGGGCCACGGCCAGCATCATCACCTGCATCATGCCAAGGGCGGCCACCGCGATTCGGCGCAGGGCCAGCCCGCGTTCGCGGGCGATGGCCTGCTCGCGGGTGCCGGGGTCGTAGGGGTGGGCGTGATAGCCGATGTCGCGGATCGCCTTGAGGATATCCGACAGGGCGATCCGTTCGGGCTCCCAGACGACCTGGGCGCGATGGGTGGAATAGTTGACGCGAAAGCTCTCCACACCCGGGAGGGCCTGGACATGGCGCTCGTTGAGCCAGACACAGGCCGCGCAGGTGATGCCTTCCAGCATCAGGGCCGCTTCGCGGCGCTCGCCGGCCGCACCCGCCGGCGTGACGAACTGCTGCTGCACGCCGGGATGATCGAACAGTTCCAGCTCGCGCAGCTCGTCAGGGATCAGGGGACTGCCGCTTTCCGCCGGCGGGGCATCGCGGTGATGGTAATAGGCCCCCAGGCCGCGCTCGATAATCGCCCCGGCCACGGCCTGGCAGCCAGGGCAGCAGGTAGGCTCTTCCCGCCCCTCGAAGGTGACGGGATAGCACGCGCCTGCGGGCACTTCGAGCCCGCAGTGGAAACAGCGGGTCGGGGCCGCGGACGCTGCCGGGGCCTGCGAGTCGGACGCGAGCGCCACGGCGGGAGCGCGGGGGATCAGCCGGACTGGGCGCTGCGCACGCGGGTCCGCGCCTGCTGCTCCAGCAGCTGGTCATCGCGCTGGATCTGGAAGCGCAGATCCCAGCGCCCGGGCGCCGGCAGGGCGAGCTCGACCTGGTACATCCCGTCGCCCATATGCTGCATCTCGAAGCCCTGGTCGCGGCGCTCGTCGGCGAGCCACATGAAGATGCCGCGGATGCTGGCGTCGTTGATCGGGACGCCATCGGCATCCCGGACCTCGACCTGGAGCGTGGCGGCCTGGCCCTCGGTGGGACGCTCGACCCACCCCTGACGAACCTGCCAGCCCTTCTCGCGCTGGGCCTGCAGCTCCGAGACGCGATGGACGGCGAGCGCCTGCTTGCGGCTCTCCATGCCGGCCACGGTGCCCGGGAATGCCGAGGTTACCTGCTCCGCCCGGTTCTCCGGCTCCGGCAGGATGGAACCGATAAACTGCTGCGGCATCCCGTTATGGGCCAGCGTGATCAGGACGGCCTGGACGGACGCGACGATCGTGAAAAACCCCACGAGAACCAGCGGAGCCCAGTGCAGCCGGCCAATCTTGGCCTTGCCGCCACTCTCGGCCTCCGCCTCTTTCTGCGTGAAGACGATCCCCAGCCCGTAGGGCACGATGATGTACAGCGCGAGATGGATGGCGAAGACATCCGCGCCCTGCCAGGTCAGGATCGAGTAGGGAATGAACACAAACAGCATGAGGGCGACGACCACCGCCGATGTGCTGTAGGCCTTGAGCCGCGTGAAGCGGTAGATCAGCGCGAACAGGATGGCCAGGGCCGCGGTACCGACGCCGAGGGTAATGACGAGATTGCTCATGATTTCTTCTTCGTTTCCTGCGTGATCGCAAGCTAGGGGCTCGCGGGGTGCCGCGCGATTTCCGGCAGCACGATTACTGTTTCTCGCCCGGGCGCAGTGCGCAACGGAACACCGTTAGCGATGACTGAACTGGGACGTCACTTCGAGCGGTTCAATATGACCCTCGCGATCCGTAATCACAAAACGGAACGGCTGCGGCGAGGGGGCGCCCTCGGGCACCTCGTGGCGCACGCGCGCGACCACGGTGAGTCGCTCCCCGGGCTCCAGGCGGATCCGCTCCACCTGCCCGAGGTCGAGCTCGGCGCCGTCGAGCCCGGCGAGTCCGATCTGGAAGTCCAGCTCCCGGTCCGCAGTATTGTTCAGGCGAATCTCGTAGCCGTTCTGGATGCGCCCGTCGGACATCTGCACATACAGCGGCTGGCGCACCTGGTTAACGTTGGCGTCCACGGGCGGGCGGCCCACGATGCTGGCGACCAGGGCGACGATGACGACGACCACCGCCGTACCATACCCCAGCGTCTTGCCCTTCAGGAATCGCGTCTTGCCGCCCTCCTGCTCGCGCTCCGAGGTATATGCGATCAGCCCGCGCGGCCAGCCCTGCTTGTCCATGATCGTGTCGCAGGCATCGATACACAGCGCACAGTGAATGCACTGGAACTGCAGCCCATCGCGGATATCGATGCCGGTCGGGCACACCTGCACGCAGTAGCCGCAGTCAATGCAGTCCCCGACGCCGGCGGCCTGGCGCTCCTCGCGGGTCTTCAGGCCGGCCTGGACCTTGGCGCGGCCGGCGGTGCCCTCGCCGCGTGATTCGTCGTACGACACGATCATGGTGTCGCGGTCGAACATCACGCTCTGGAAACGCGCGTAGGGGCACATGAACGTGCAGACCTGCTCGCGGGCCAGCCCGGCAAACGTGTAGGTGGTGGCGGTCAGGATCCCCGCGGTCACATAGGCGGCGTACACTGCCTGGCCGGTAAAGAAGTCCGCCACGATGGAAGGCGCATCGCCCCAGTACAGGACGAACCCGAGCCCGGTGGCGAACGCCACCAGCAGCCAGGACGCATGGGTGAGGCCGTATTTCGCCAGCTTTTCGGCGTTCCAGGGCTGTTTGGCGAGCCGGAGGCGCGCGGGCCGCTCCCCCTGAATCTTGCGCTCCAGCCACATGAAAACATCGGTCCACAGGGTCTGGAAGCAGAAGTAGCCGCAGAACACGCGCCCGGCCACACCGGTCACAAAAAACAGCAGCAATGCGGCGAGGACCAGAAAGCCTGCCAGCCAGAAGATATCCTGCGGATAGACGACCAGGTCGAAGATATGGAACTGGCGCCCGGGGATGTCGAACAGCACCGCCTGGTCCGGCCCGTATTCACGTTCCCAGCGGATCCACGGCAGACCGAAGAACACCCCGTAGGCCAGGAGGAGAATCCCGGTCTTCAGGTTGCGAAACCGCCCCTTGACCGACCGCGGGTGGATCGGGATTCGCGCCTCGTACAGCGGCTGGGACTGGGACATCGGATCCTCCCGGAGCGTATCCGGCAGTGCGGCCCGGCGGCAATACGCGGGCCGCGGCAACAGTTCAAAACAAAAAGGGGCACCCTCGGGCGTCAATCCACCCGGCGGGCACCCCTGTCAACGCGTGCATCCTGGCAGGCCTCCGCACCCCCGGGGCTCGCCAGGTCGACGGAGCCGGCCTATTGCCCCCCGCCCAGGGAATGCACGTAGGCAGTCAGCATCTTGATCTCCGCATCCGACAGTCGATCACCGAATGCCGGCATCTCACGCTGGATACCATCGCGAATGAAATTGGCGACCAGGCGCTGACGCTCGCTATCGCTTTCCGCGCCGCGCACGTCGACCAGACCCCACAGATCGTTGGTCAGGTTGGGCGCGCCCTGCGAGGTCAGCCCCTGGGCGTCCATGCCGTGGCACTGGAAGCAGCCACCGTCGGTCCCGGTAAAGATCCGGGCGCCGGCATCGGCGTCGTCCTGATCCACGCTGTAGTCGTTCAGCGACAGCACGTAGGCGGCGACCTGACTCAGCTGGTCGCTGCTCAGGGTGTCGCGGTACCCGGGCATGTAGCCCAGGCGGCCCTGGTGCAGGGTTTCCTCGATCTGTTCGACCGTTCCGCCCCACTTCCAGTGGTCATTGCGCAGGTTCGGGTACTGCCCGACCACGCCCGCGCCACCGACCTGGTGACACGCCGCACACCAGGTACCGAAGGAGCCCTGGGCGTACGCGTTGACGAAGCTCATGCTTTCAGCGTCCTGCAGGATCGTTTCGTAATCCTGGGCGGCCACCTGTTCCAGCATCTCGCGCTGGCGCACCGCGTAGGTGCCGGTCTGCATGTCCTTCGCGAGCAACGCACGGGTGTTCCAGTGCATGGTGCGCTCTTCGCCGCCCTGCTCGAAGGTGATGGTGTTGAAGCCCTTGGTGAAGCTGTCGCCAATCGGCCAGGCCGGGTAGATCAGCCAGTACACCAGCGCGAACACGATCGTGGCGTAGAAGCCCCACAGCCACCAACGCGGGAGCGGATTGTTGTATTCCTGAAGGTTGCCGTCCCAGACGTGCCCAGTGGTCTCGACCTGGTTCGGGTCCTTATCACGGTTGTCCTGTGTGCTCATTGCTCGTCACTCTTGGTTTTGTCACGCCGGGCCACGGGCTCCCGATGTGAATCATCGTCGTCCAGAGGAATGTAGCGATACGTCTCGAACTTCCGGGCACGCCGACGATTGGAAAACAGGAAGATCACGACCCCGATAAAGGTGCTCATGAAGAGGATGAGGGCAACGATCTTGCTGTTGCCCATATCCGTGATCCATTCCCAAAGTCCCGTCATCGTGGCGCCCGTCCTCCCTTACCGGAATTCGGCAAAGTGCCCGTCGTCGTATTCGCTGAAGTCGACCATGGTCCCGAGGACCTGGAGATAGGCCACGAGGGCATCCATCTCGGTGATCGTCCCGGGGTTGCCGTCGAAGTTCTCGGCCTGCGCCTGCGCCACCAGATTGTCCTCGGCGTCGCGGATGTCGAACATCCGGGCGTGTTGCTCCCCGAACTTCTCGACGTTGGCCTGGTATTCCTCGTCGGTGAGCGAGTACGGCACGCCCACGCGCTTCAGCGCGATCATGCGACGATCGATATCGGAGTAATCGAGCGGCGTGGTCGCCAGCCAGGGGTAGCCCGGCATGATCGACTCCGGCACCAGCGACTGCGGGTCGATCAGGTGCTGGACCTGCCACTCGTTGGAGTACTTGCCTCCCACGCGCGCCAGGTCCGGACCGGTGCGCTTCGAGCCCCACTGGAACGGATGGTCGTACTGCGATTCGGCCGCCAGCGAGTAGTGACCGTAGCGCAGCATCTCGTCACGGAACGGACGCACCATCTGCGAGTGGCAGGTGTAGCAGCCCTCGCGGACGTAGATGTCACGCCCGCGCTGTTCCAGAGGCGTATACGGACGCACGCCGTCCACTTCCTCGATCGTGTCGTCGATGTAGAACAGCGGCACGATCTCGACTAGGCCGCCGACGCTGATCACCGCCAGGGTGAGGATGATCAGCAGGCCGGCATTGGTTTCAACGCTTTCATGCTTCATGGATCTAGTCTCTCCCTAATCAGGCCGTGCGGGCTTCGGCGGACGCGGCCTGGGCCTCGCGGGCCTCGGCCTTGATGCCCGAGCGAACGGTCATCGCGATGTTGAACGCCATGATCAGCATGCCGGCCAGGAAGAACCCGCCACCAATGGCACGCACCACGTACGGCTTGTGCAGGAACACCACCGACTCGGTGAAGGTGTAGGCCAGGTTCCCGTACTGGTCAAAGGCGCGCAGCATCAGGCCCTGACCGATACCGGCCACCCACATCGCGGTGATGTACAGCACGATCCCGATGGTCGCCAGGAAGAAGTGCACATACACCAGCTTCAGGCTGTACAGGTTGACGTTCCACAGCCGCGGGATCAGGTGATACAGCGAGCCGAAGGAGATCATCGCCACCCAGCCGAGGGCGCCGGAGTGCACGTGGCCCACGGTCCAGTCGGTGTAGTGCGACAGCGCGTTCACGCTCTTCAGGGACATCATCGGACCCTCGAAGGTCGACATGCCGTAGAACGCCAGCGCGGTGATCAGGAACAGCATGATCGGGTCGGTGCGCAGCTTATCCCAGGCGCCCGACAGGGTCATGATGCCGTTGATCATGCCGCCCCAGGAGGGCAGCAGCAGCAGGATAGAGAAGGTCGCCGCCAGGGTGGAGACCCAGTCCGGCAGCGCGGTCCAGTGCAGGTGGTGCGCACCCACCCACATGTACAGGAAGACCAGCGCCCAGAAATGGATGATGGACAGCTTGTACGAGTAGATCGGGCGACCGGCCTGCTTCGGCACGAAGTAGTACATCATCCCGAGGAACGCGGCCGTCAGGAAGAAGCCCACCGCGTTATGGCCGTACCACCACTGGGTCATCGCATCCTGCACCCCGGAGAAGATGGAGTAGGAATGCGGGTGGAACAGGCCGACCGGGACCTGGATGTTGTTGAAGATGTGCAGCAGCGCGGTGGCCAGGATAAAGGCCATGAAGAACCAGTTCGCCACGTAGATATGCGGCTGGTTCCGACGCAGCAGGGTCATCAGGTAGATCATGAAGTAGGCGACCCAGACCACCAGGATGATGATGTCGATCTGCCAGTTGAACTCGGCGTATTCGCGGCCCTGGGTGATCCCCATCATGTAGGTGATCACGCCGAGGACCAGCGCCAGGTTCCACCCGTAGAAGGTGAAGCTCGCCATGGAGTCACTCCACAGCCGGGTCTGACAGGTCCGCTGCACCACGTAGTAGGACGTGGCGAACAGCGCGTTACCCCCGAAACCGAAGATCACGGCCGTGGTGTGGACCGGACGGAAGCGCCCGAAGGTGATCTGCGCGATATCGAAGTTCAGGAACGGGAACGCCAGCTGCGAGGCGATCCAGACACCGGCGGCCATCCCGAACACGCCCCAGAGGACGGCGGCAATGGCAAACCGCTTGATAATCGCGTAGTTGTACTGCTCGGAAGTCGCGACTGACGCTGCGGGTGCGGCACCCGCCGTAGTGGCTGCTTGTGACATGACTTTTCCACCTTGCTGCGGGGAACACGGATGTCCCGATGGTTCGGGGGCGTGAACTCTACCCCATTCCGGGCCCACAAAAAACCAATACCGCCTGTGTCACTCGGATATTGAGCGGGACGGGCGGAACTTTTCCTGCCAAAGAGAATACATCTTCCGGTGGATCGCCCGCGAGGGACGCGGGCGGCATTTTCGTTGATCCAGATCAACGAACCGGCTGAACCGGGATCACGCGCCCGTCTGGCCGCGACGGGGGCGGCGCATCCGGCACCCAGGCATGGCCGTAGACCACCTCCCAGGTCGCGGGCAGGCGACCCTCCACGCCGAAGTCGCGGGCATAGGCCTCGGCGACGGCCACCAGACGCCGGGGGCCAAACAGACCCGACGAACGCCCCGCCAGGGCGTTGCGCACCCCGACCCCGCGCAGGTCGCGGATCAGGCCGGTCAGATCCGGGTAGGTCAGGGTCAGGGCCTCCTGGTCCATCACCGGATCGGCAAAGCCGGATCGCACAAGGGCATCGCCGATGTCGTGCATGTCCATGAAGGCGTTGACATGTGCCCCGGCGCCGCCATCCACAGCCGCGAAGGCGGCGCGCAGCTCGCGCAAAGTGTCCGGGCCAAAGGTGGTAAACAGCCACAGCCCGCCCGGGCGCAGGATACGCCGCACCTCGGCGAAGGCCTGGTCGAGGTCGCTGCACCACTGCAGGGCCGAGCTGGAGACCGCCAGATCAAAGGACCGCTCGGCCAGCGGCAGGGCCTCAAGGTCACCGCAGACCACCTGCGGCCGCCGCAGCCAGCGCCCGCGCCGCCGCGCCCGCGCAACCATCTCCGGGGCGAAGTCCACGCCGGCCAGGCGCGCCCCGCGGTAGCGGCGGCTCAGGTGATCCAGGGCCTCGCCGATGCCGCAACCCAGATCGACGATGCGTTCCGGCTCCATCCGGATCCAGTCCAGACGCTCCAGCATCCGCTCCTGCACCTCGCGCTGCAGGACCGCATGCTCCTCGTAGGTGGCAGCGGCCCGTGCAAAGGCCTCGCGCACCCGCGCCTTGTCGAGATCGAAGCTGTCGGGTCGGGTCATGCGGACTCCCCTGCACTGCAGTGATCCAGAAACTCGGAAACAAATCCGGCCAGCCGCTGCGGCCGCGCCCACCAGTCCGCATGACCGCCCGCCCCGCGACCGGTCCGGCCATCGGGGCGCAAGCTCGTCAGTCCCACCTCCACCGCGGCCGGCACCAGCGCGTCCTCCGGCTCCAGCCAGCACGCCACCGGCGCATGTACCTCGGCCCAGGCGGCACGCAGGTCGGCGCCCTGCAGCAGGTCCAGACCCGCCGCCAGCCCATCCGGCGATGCCGGGGCCTCCTGCATCCGGTCCGCCAGTGCGCGCGCAAGCGAGGCCGCATCGGGACTGCCACGAGCACAGAGCATCGCCAGACGCCGATTGAGTCGGCGGCGGTCGCCTCCGAGGGCGGCGCGGAAGTCCTCCAGCTCGTCCAGCGGCAGGGCGGCCGGCCAGTCATCATTACGGATGAAGCGTGGCGTTGCCCCAATCAGTACAAGCCCCTGCGGGCCCGTCCACTGGCGCGCCGCCGCGAGCGCCACCAGGCCGCCCAGGGACCAGCCAGCCCAGACCGGGTACTCGACGTCCGCGGGCAGCGCGGCGATCAGGGCCGCGGCGGCGCCCCCCGCATCCGCCAGCCGCCAGCCGTCGCCCGCGGCCCCATGACCGGGCAGATCCGGCGCCAGCACCCGCGTGCCGGCCGGCAGCTTGGCCCGCAGGGGCGCCCAGACCGCGCCGGAAAAGCCCCAGCCGTGCAACAGCACCAGCGTCGGGTCATGGACCGGGCGGGTCGCAGCCTCCATCTCAGCGCGCTGAACGCCGGCCACCGGCTTGCGTATCATGTGCGCTCGCAATCTCTTGCCCATCCGCGCAGACAGGCTCACCGCTCATGGCTATTACAATCGGCATCATCATCGCGTATCTGCTGGGATCGCTTTCCACGGCCATTCTGGTCAGCAAGCTGCTGCGTCTGCCGGACCCGCGCACCACCGGTTCGAAGAACCCCGGCGCCACGAATGTCCTGCGCTCGGGCGGCAAGAAGGCGGCCATCATCACGCTCATCGGGGATGTCGGCAAGGGCTGGCTGCCGGTATTCGTCGCGCTCCAGCTGGAGCTCTTCCCCGGCTGGGCGATCGGCCTGATCGGCCTGGCCGCCTTCCTCGGTCACGTGTTCCCCGTGTACTACCGCCTTCAGGGCGGCAAGGGTGTGGCCACCGCGCTTGGCGTGATCCTCGCGATCAGCCCGGCGGCCGGCGGACTGGTGCTGCTCACCTGGCTCGTGGTCGCCGCGATCTGGCGATATTCGTCGCTGGCGGCCCTGGTCGCGGCCGGCATGGCGCCGGTGTACACGATCCTGCTGGGCATGGATCACTGGATCAGCGCCGCCGTCGCGCTGATGAGCGTAATCCTGTTCATCCGCCACGACAGCAATATCCGCCGTCTGATGCGCGGTGAGGAATCTCGGATCGGCCAGAAGAACAAGGCCCCGGCCCCCGGAGACTGACGGCCCGCCGAGCACGGGCCGGGCAGGGCTTCAGCCCGGTCCGGCCGGAACCGGCGCCTCCAGTTCGGCCAGGGGCCAGCGGGCCCGCGCGGCGACAACCGGGGCCCCGGCATCCCCTACGCCACCGGCCTGCAGCCGCCGCAGCCCGGCCAGCGCGATCATCGCCCCGTTGTCGGTGCAGAACTCCGGGCGCGGAAAATACACCGGCACCCCCTGGCGTTGCGCCATGGCCTGCAGCCCCGCGCGCAGCGTGGTGTTGGCGGCCACGCCACCGGCCACCACCAGCGCCGGGGCCCCGGTCTGCTCCAGACCGCGCCGGGTCTTTTCGACCAGGGTGTCAGTCACGGCCTCCTCGAAGGCGCGGGCGACATCCTCCGGGCGGTAACTTTGCTTCTTCAGCGCGGTCAGGACGGCGGTCTTCAGGCCGGAGAAGCTCATGTCCAGCCCCGGGCGATCCAGCATGGGGCGCGGCAGCCGCAGGGCATCCGGCGCGCCCTGTTCCGCCAGGCGCGCCAGCGCCGGGCCACCCGGATACCCCAGCCCCAGCAGCTTGGCGGTCTTGTCGAAGGCCTCGCCGGCAGCATCGTCGATGCTCTCGCCGATCAGGTCGTAGTCGCCCAGGGCCCGGGCATGGATCAGCTGGGTATGCCCCCCGGAGACCTGCAGCACCAGGAACGGGAAGTCGAGCCCGGTATCCTCCAGGAACGGCGCCAGCAGGTGGCCCTCCAGGTGATGCACCGCCAGCGCCGGGATACCCCAGCCCCAGGCCAGGGAGCGAGCCACCGAGGCACCGGTCAGTAGCGCCCCCAGCAGTCCCGGCCCGCCGGTGTAGGCCACCGCATCCAGGTCCGGCCCGTCCACGCCCGCCTCCTCCAGCACCGCGCGCACCAGCGGCAGGAGCCGCCGGATGTGGTCACGCGAGGCCAGTTCCGGCACCACGCCGCCGTAGATTGCGTGCAGATCCGTCTGGCTGTACAGCCGGTGCGCGAGCAGGCCACGGTCGCTGTCGATCAGCGCCACGCCCGTCTCGTCACAGGAGGTTTCGATACCCAGTACCTTCATGGCGCCAGCATGCCGGGTTTCGTCGATGCCACCAAGCATCCCCGGAACGACCGCGCCATTGCGCCAGGACCGGGGTTCACAGGCGCCCCCGGCGATCGGGGATACCCCCCAGCGGCAGATGCGCGCAGCCGCGACCGAGAGCCATAACCTGGAAGCGCTCGCCCATCTCGCCCGGCAGGGTCAGCATGCGCACGGCCTGCGCCGCCTGCATGGTCAGGCGGGCATCCTCGCCGCTACCGACGCGGGCCTCGAAACGCTGCGGCAGCCCCGCCCCCAGGAGGAATTCGCCCTGCCCGGCGTAGGTCAGCACATCGAGGCCCGCGGCATCCGCCGCCTCGGCCACAGCGGTGAAGTCGACACTGGCGGTCAGGTCCATCAGCCCCGGATGGGCCAGAGGGTCCTGGATCATCTGCTGGCGGTAGTAGCCGACCAGGGTCCCCTGGTGCCGTTCCGGGGCGTAATAGGCGGCCCGCGGGAAGCCGTAATCCACGATCACGGCCACCCCCTGCTCCAGCCCCTCGGCGAGCGCACGCACCCACGCCGCCTGCGCCGGCCGCCACTCGGACAGGTAGCCCTCGGGCCAGGGGCCATAGTCGGCCGCCAGCCGCGTCACGGGTTCGGCCAGGGCTGGCGGGGCCTCGCGTTCGGCCAGGGTCAGCGCCCCGTCCGCCTCGGTAGTGACGCCGACCTGCCACACGCGCCCCTCGCGCCAGCGGAACAGCTCCACCGGCAGGGCATCCAGCACCTCGTTGGCCAGCACCACCCCACGCAAGGGGGCCTCGGGGAGGGCATCGAGCCAGGCCACACGCGCGTATTCCGCCGGCTCCAGCTGGGCCTGCAGGTGGGCCTGCTGCCGGGCGCGCAGGTCCGGGCTCACCTCGATGATCCAGTACCGCCCCCAGGCCACCCCGAGCTCGCGCAGGGTGGTGATCACGTCCCCCGCCAGGCGGCCACTGCCGGCACCGAATTCCAGCAGCGTGCCGGCGCCGTCGAGGTCATCGCGCAGCACCGGGGCCAGCCAGGTCGCCAGGGTCTCGCCGAACAGCGGCGAGAGCTCCGGCGCGGTGACGAAGTCCCCGCCCTCGCCCAGCTTGTGGGCCCCGTTCACGTAATAGCCCAGGCCCGGCGCATACAGGGCCGCCTGCATGTAATCGACGAACGGAAGGAACCCCTGGCCCGCCGCAATACTCTGTTGCAGGTGAATGCGCAGACGCGCGGCGATCTCCCGGGCGACCGGATCGTCGGCGGCGTTTGTGCTAGGTTTCGGCGGCAACATGGCGACGCATGGTACCAACCCGGGGATGGACGTGGCGCAGGCACCCACCGACAATTTGAGCAGGACACCCGACCCGGCGGGCGTGGTGCTGATCACCGGGGCCGCACGGCGCGTCGGCGCCACCATTGCCCGGCACCTGCACGCGGCCGGGTTGCGGGTGCTGATCCATTACCGCGGCTCGCGTGACGAGGCCGACGCGCTCGCCGCCGATCTGAACGCGGTGCGCCCCGACAGCGCCCGCACCCTGCAGGCCGACCTGCTCGACCCCCAGGCCATCGAAGTCCTCGCCCGCGACGCCGAGGCGGCTTGGGGGCGGCTGGACTTTCTCGTCAACAACGCCTCGACGTTCTATCCAACCCCCGTTGGCGAGATCCGCGAATCCGCCTGGAACGACCTGATCGGCTCCAACCTGAAGGCGCCGACCTTCCTCACCCAGGCCTGCAACCCGGCGCTGCAGCGGGCGCGGGGCGCGGTCGTCAATATCGTGGATATCCACGCGCTGCGCCCGCTCAAGGGCTACCCGGTATATTCGGCGGCCAAGGCCGGGCTCTGGGCCCTGACCCAGGCCTTTGCCCGCGAACTGGGGCCCGGCGTGCGGGTCAATGGGGTTGCGCCCGGCGCGATCCTCGCGCCGGAGGATGCGCAGAATACCGGCACCCACGAGGCCATGATCGAGCGCACCGCCCTCAAGCGCGAGGGCAGCCCGGAGGATATCGCCCGCACCGTGCGGTTCCTGCTGCTGGATGCGCCCTACATTACCGGCCAGGTTATCCCGGTGGATGGCGGCCGCTCCGCGTCGCAGTAGCCGTACCCGGGGTCAGCCGCGCTACACTGGCCAGAACCAAGAACACGCGTCAGGAGACCACCCGATGATCGATTCCAAACGCTTCGACGACCTGGCTCGCCGGATCACCGAAAGCCTCCCGGAGTCCGTGCGCCATATGCAGGAAGACGTGCAGCGCCAGGTCCGCTCATCGCTGCAAAGCGGCTTCGAGCGCATGGACCTGGTCACCCGCGAGGACTTCGACATCCAGGTCGCCCTGCTGGAGCGCACCCGCGAACGCCTCGCCGAACTGGAGGCCCGCGTAGCCGCGCTGGAGGGGCGGCCGGACGACACCCCGGGGCAGTAGCCACCACTGAAACCACCCGCCGGGGACGGACCCCTGGCGGCCGAACGGAGGGGCACGGATGCCCGTCACCATCGCCTACGCCCGCGCCATCGATGGCATTCATGCCCCGCTGGTGACCATCGAGACCCACCTGGCCAATGGCCTCCCGGCCTTCCAGATCGTCGGCCTGCCGGAGGCCGCGGTGCGCGAGAGCCGTGATCGCGTGCGCGCGGCGATCCAGACCAGCGGCTTCGAATTTCCGCGGCGGCGCATCACCGTCAACCTGGCCCCCGCGGACCTGCCCAAGGACGGCGGCCGCTTCGATCTCGGGATCGCGCTCGGCATCCTCGCCGCCAGCCAGCAGATCCCGGCCGAAGCCCTGGCGGCACACGAATTCCTCGGCGAACTGGGGCTGGACGGCCAGTTGCGGCCGGTGGGCGGCACACTGGCGGCCGGACTCGCCGCCGCGGATGCCGACCGCGCCCTGGTGGTCAACCCGGAGGACGGCGCCGAGGCGGCACTGGCGAGCCGCGCGCGAGTCCTCACCGGGTCACACCTGACCGCGGTATGCGCGGCGCTGGCCGGGCGCGACGCCCTGGCACCCGCCCGGCCGCCCGAGCCGGAACCGCCGAGCCACCCGGACCTCGCGGACGTACGCGGCCAGCACCAGGCACGGCGCGCCCTGGAGATCGCCGCGGCCGGCGGACACCACCTGCTGATGGTCGGCCCGCCCGGGAGCGGCAAGTCGATGCTCGCGGCGCGCATCCCCGGCATCCTGCCGCCGATGGACGAGGCCGAGGCGCTGGAGACGGCCGCCATCCACAGCCTGCGCGGCAGCACCCACCTGCGGGGTGACTGGCGGGCCCGGCCGTTCCGCTCCCCCCATCACACCGCGTCGGGCGTGGCCCTGGTGGGCGGCGGCAGTACCCCGCGCCCCGGGGAGATCTCGCTGGCGCACCAGGGCGTGCTGTTTCTGGACGAACTGACGGAGTTCGACCGCTCGGTGCTGGACGTGCTGCGCGAGCCGCTGGAAACCGGCGTAATCCACATCTCGCGCGCCGCGCGCCAGGCCGAGTTCCCGGCCCGCTTCCAGCTGGTGGGGGCGATGAACCCCTGCCCGCAGGGTTTCGACTGCGACCTGGCCGAACGCTGCGAATGTACCCCGGAGCAGCGGGCCCGGCACCGCAAGCGCCTGTCCGCCCCCCTGCTGGACCGGATCGACCTCGCCATCGAGGTGCCCCGGATCCCGCCGGCCGACCTGGCTGGCGCGACCGAGCCCACCGAGACGTCCGCCGCGGTCGCGACGCGCGTGACCCGGGCGCGCGACCGGCAGCAGGCGCGCCAGGAGGGGCTCAACAGCACTCTGGATGGCGCGGGACTCGACCAACACGCCGCCCTTGCGTCCACCGACCGCGAGCTACTGGACAAGGCGGCCGAGCGCTTCCGTCTCTCGGCACGGGCCTATCACCGCATCCTGCGCGTGGCGCGCAGCATCGCCGATCTGGAGGGCGCGGAAGCGATTGCCACCCGACATCTCACCGAGGCGCTGAGCTACCGCGCCCTGGACCACTGGCGTACCCAATAAACGGGGAAGCGTCGGCCCGCAAAGAAAAGGCCCCGCCCGGTCTACCGGGCGGGGCCTTTGTACGCGGCAACGGCGCGACGATCAGTCTTCGAAGGTCGCCACGTAGACCGCCAGATCGGCGATGTCCTGATCCGACAGGTTCGCGGCATTCGGCGCCATCAGGGCCGTCTGGTCACCGACGGTCTCGCCGGCGCGGTAGCGCACCAGCTTGTTGGCGATGTACTCGGCATCCCGGCCGGCCAGCTTCGGGAACACCGGGGTGCCCTGACCCTGCGCACCGTGGCAGGCCACGCAGGTGTTGTAACGCGACTGACCGCGCTCAACATCACCCTCGTCGACCGCAATAGCGGCCACGGCTTCGGCCTCTTCCTCGGCGGCCGCTTCGCCCGCGTCGGTGGTGGCCACCGGCTCCTCGCCTTCAGCGGCGGCGTCGTCCGCGGCGGTGTCGCCGTTGCCGTTGCCATCGCCGTTACCGCTACCTTCGTAGTCGTGATCGACGCCCGCCTGGTCGAGCATGTAGGCCACGGCCTCGTGCATCTGCTCGTCGGTCAGGCTCGAGTCGCCACCGCGCGCCGGCATGGCGCCGATGCCGTTGATCGAGTTCTCGAACAGGGTCTCCAGACCCTTGTCGTTCAGACGGTTGCTCCACTCGTCCGTGTCGTCCTTGAGCGGGGCACCGGAGGCGCCCGAGTCATGGCAGGCGGCGCAGACGTTGGCGTAGATGTCGCCCGGGCTGAGGTCCGCGGCTTCCTCGGCGGTATCCACCTCGCCAGAGACCACCCGGCCGATCGGCGCGATGCGCTGGGCAATACGCTCCTCACTCACGGCCTCCGCCTGGGAACCCATCATGCCCCCAATCCAGCTCGCGAGGTGCGACACCAGAAACAGCACCGTGGCCAGCAGGGCCAGGGATGCGATAAAAAGCAACACCTTGTTCCCGGTGTCCATCTTGATCGGTTGATTTCCCACTTCTCTCCCTCCGAGATCCTGGCCATGCGTGGCCTTGTGGTGTGCCCTGTCAAAAAGCGCTCGCGCGGTACGCGCAAATCGGGCGCAGAGTATAGGGCATCATGCCAGGCGCGACCACAAACCCAGCGGCGCGGTCAAATATGGCTGGACGCACCCGCGGCCCCGCCCGTATCATTGCAGCC
This sequence comes from Thioalkalivibrio sp. ALE30, assembly GCF_000377465.1. Lineage (NCBI taxonomy): Bacteria > Pseudomonadati > Pseudomonadota > Gammaproteobacteria > Chromatiales > Ectothiorhodospiraceae > Thioalkalivibrio > Thioalkalivibrio sp. ALE30. The sequence goes on from NZ_KB898169.1 coordinate 370,248, forward strand.
CTTGCGCCCGTAGCTCAGCTGGATAGAGCGCTGCCCTCCGGAGGCAGAGGTCAGAGGTTCGAATCCTCTCGGGCGCGCCATTACGCAAAAAGGGACCCTCGTGGTCCCTTTTTGCGTAATGGGGTGTCTGAGGGCCCGATTCGAACCTCCGTTCGAGCCGAGGCCCGCAACGCGGGCCGACGCGCGGTACCGCCGCAGGCGGTGCCGGCCCGAAGGGCCAAGCGACCGCAGGTCGCGCAGCCATCCTCTCGGGCGCGACGCCCGAACACCCCGGGCGTAGCCCCAAGCTCCATTCAAGCCGAGACCCGCAGCGCGGGCTGAGCGCGCCACAGCCACGGCCCGTGCCGGCTCGAAGGACCGGCGGCGCAACGAGCCCAGCCCCTCGGCGGCAGCCTCGGGACGTTCGCCGACACGAAGCCAGCCTCGCGCCCCCACCCTCTCGGGCGCGAAGCACGAACACCCCCGAATCCAACCCGGCGAACCTCCAGTTCGAGCCGAGGCCCGCGCAGCTGCGCTGACATCCCCGTCCGCCGGATACAGCCCGAACGTTCCGCCAGCCTTCCGTTCCGCCCTTACCCGCCACAGCGCCCGCGGCGCACTGTCCGAATCGACTCCCGGCATGATCTGGATCAAATCGGAGGCCGGCTCCGGGGGCTAGCGTCGAAGGTGCATGGACCCAACTAGAGGAAAGATCATGCTGATGGAAATCATGTTTCAGTCGCCCATCGGGATCCTGACGATCGTGACGCTGGCGGGCATCGCGGCCTTCTTCGCGTACGTGATTTACTTCATCGTTCACGGGATGCACGAGAACGACAAGGGGCAATAGGCCCGGACGGATCCTGCCCGGGGCAGCCCCTCCAAACAGAAAAGGCCGGGGCGTCGGTCATCCAACGCCCTGGCCTTTGGTACGGGTTACCCGGAGCGCCCGGGTAACCCGTATGGTTGCGTCCGACTCAGGAGCCGGAGCCCCCGGGCGTATCGCCCAATTCGGCGCGCGGTGCGTCGCCACGGCGAGCATCCGCGGCCACTTCCGGGCCGACGCGGCTCGGCTCGGCCAGGGAGTCGGTGCAGGTCTGGGCACCGTGGTACAGGCGCACGACGTGCTTGGCCTCGGCGAAGAACAGCCAGCGCTCCATGCCGATCCCGACCAGGCTCGACACCGCCGCCAGCCAGGCGATACCGGCCGGCGCACCGGAAAGGATAGAACCGAAGACCAGTACCGGGGCGATGAAGCCGAGCAGGAAGACGCCCATCTTGATGTTGTCGATGGTGTCCTTGCGCGGGTCGTAGCCGAATTCGTCGGTCAGGAAGGTGCCGGCGGTGTGGCCGGTATCCAGCAGACGCACGGTCGCCCGGTTGAAGGTGGTCGCGGTGTTGATGGTCGGACCGTTCACGCGCGAGATCCAGAAGTAGTAGATCCCCTTGAGCAACGCGGCGGCCAGCAGCGCGACGATGGCCACGCCCGCGTGCAGCGTGGTGGCATTGCCGAACACCGCGGCGATGGCGGCGAACAGCGTGGTTCCGGTCGCGATGCCCAGCATGATGTAATTCGCCGGGGTCAGCGCCGTGTTCCACTGGCGGATGGTCTTCAGGCAGCCGTAGATCATGCCGGTGGAGAACAGGGTGATCACGGCCAGCACGGCAGCGATCGCGCCGGCCATAGCGGGCAGCGGCCCGATGGCCGAACCCTGCAGCAGCACACCCAGACCGTAGATACCGGCGAAGGGGTAGAACAGCACCGCGAACACGGCCTCGCGCGACAGCCAGGAGGTCTTGAAGCGCATGAAGGAACGCCAGGCGTTCTTCTTGTTCGCCAGGTGACCGGTGGAGAGCATCAGCCCCAGGGTGATCATCCCCAGCGACACCAGGCCGTGCGCCAGCAGCTCGCCGTGGCTCATGGCCGGGCCGATACCCGCGAGATGGAAGGCCGCCAGCAGGATGAACAGGCCGTAGCCCGCACCCGAGATGACGGTAAACAGGATGACGGAAAATGCCGGATGCATATGAATTCTCCCGTTCGGGCCGCGCCTAGCGCGCGACCATCTTGTTGACCCAGTCCTTCACCGAGGTGACGAGCTTGTTGGCGCGCACGTCGTCGGTGGGGATCGGGCGGGTGATACGCGGGGGCAGATAGGTGTTGACCGGCTTGTAGCCCAGCTCCGGCATCTGCTTCACGCCGCCGCGCTCGCGCACCAGGCGGCTGACCTCGGAGTCCTGGTCGTCGAAGTCACCGAAGAACCGGGCGTGCGCCGGGCAGGTGATCACGCAGGCGGGCTGGCGCTCTTCCGGCGGCAGCTGCTCGTCGTAGATTCGGTCCACGCACAGCGTGCACTTCTTCATCACGCCGTCTTCGCGGTCCAGCTCCCGGGCGCCGTAGGGGCAGGCCCAGGCGCAGTAGTTGCAGCCCATGCACTTGTCCTGGTCGACCAGCACGATGCCGTCTTCCGGGCGCTTGTAGGAGGCGCCGGTCGGGCAGACGTTCACGCAGTCAGCATGCTGGCAGTGCATGCAGGACATCGGGATGTTCACGGTCTTGTTGTTGGGGTAGTCGCCGACTTCGTAGTGGCGAATACGGTTGAACCACACGCCGCTGGGGTCCTCGCCATAGGGGCGATAGTCGGTCAGCGCGCCGGTGGTACCGCTGGTGTTCCACTGCTTGCAGGCCACCGCGCAGGCGTGACAGCCCACGCAGGTATCCATGTCGATTACGAGTCCAAGTCGCATTTCAGGTACTCCTCAAATTCTCTCGGGCCGCCGGCTTCGGCCGGCGGCATGGCCCGGATCCGTGATGCCTACTGTTCGTCGTCCAGCGAGCCGCGCGTCAGCACGTCGCGGATGGAACGGTTCAGGTGCACCGGCTTGTGCGCCGCGTAGCGGAGCTGGTCCGGGGCCTCGGACATGCCGGGCGCCGGCTTGATCGTGTCGAAGTCGGGCCAGGTGCTGGCCTCTTCCGGGTCGGCCGGGGTGATCTTGACCTTCAGGTCGTACCACGCGGCCTGGCCGGTGACCGGGTCGGAGTTGGTGATGTTGTCCACCGGGTCGCCCTTCTTCGGCAGCAGCTCACTGATCAGGTGGTTCATCAGGAAGCCCTTGTTGGACTCGTTCGCGTCCGGCTTCAGGCCCCAGGCGCCCTTCTGCTTGCCGATGGCGTTCCAGGTCCAGACGGTGTTCGGCTCGCAGCCCTCGATCAGCTTGACCTGCACGCGGATCTTGCCGTTGTGCGACTCCAGCCAAACCCAGGACATGTCCGCGATGCCCATGGACTCCGCCTTGCCACGGTTCATGTACAGATAGTTCTGGGCGCAGATCTGACGCAGCCAGGCATTCTGCGAATCCCAGGAGTGGTACATGAACATCGGGCGCTGGTTGACCGCATAGAACGGGTACTCGTCCTCGTCGATCCGGGTCTGCTCCAGCGGCTTGTGCCAGATCGGCAGCGGATCGAAGAACTGGGTCAGGCGATCCTTGTGCTCCTGCTTGGTCGGCTGCGGGCCGTCATACAGGCCCTGGCCGGCCAGCTTGAAGCGCTGCTGGGTCTCGGAGTAGAGCTCGATGGTGATCGGATCGGTCTTGCCCACCCAGCCGGCGTGCTTGGCCAGCTCCAGGTAGTCCTTGTTGGCGAAGCGGTAGAACTGCTGGCTCGGTGCCAGGTGATGCACGAAGAACCCCTGATTCTCGATGTACGCCTCCCACTGCTTCGGGTTCGGCTCGCCACGCAGGTGGGTCTTGCCGTCCTTGCCGCGGTAGCCGGACAGGAAACCGATGCCGGGCTCCTTCTCGAAGTTGACGATGAAGTCCTTGTAGTCCTCGAACTTGCGGCTGCCATCGTCGTTGGTGAACGCCGGGAACTTCAGGCGGCCGGCCAGCTCGACCATGACCTCCTGCCAGGGACGCACGTCGCGGTCGACCTCGAGGATCGGGTGGCGGATGGAGTCCGCCGCCGCGGCCGGCTCGGAGATCGGGCGGTCCAGCATGGAGATGGTGTCGTATCGCTCCAGATAGGTCGTATCCGGGAGCACCAGATCGGCAAAGTTGACCGTCTCCGAGTGGAACGCATCCGCGACCACCAGGAACGGGATCTTGTACTCGCCGCTGTCGTCCTTCGCCCGCAGCATGTCCATCACCTCGGCGGTATTCATCGAGGAGTTCCAGGACATGTTCGCCATGAAGAAGATCAGCGTGTCGATCGGATAGGGATCGCCGTTGACCGCATTGGTCACCACCATGTGCATCAGGCCATGGTTGGAGATCGGCGCATCCCAGGAAAAGGCCTTGTCGATGCGCAGCGGGTTGCCTTCGTCATCGATGACCAGGTCCTCCGGCGCGGTCGGGAAACCGAGCGGCGGGCTCTTCAGCGGGGTGTTCGGCGCGCATTCCTTGGCCGGCTTGATGCCCGGCGGGACGTGCTTGGGATACGGCGGCTTGGCCAGGTGACCGCCGGGGCAGTCCACCGAGCCCAGCATGATCTGCAGCAGATGGATCGCGCGGCAGGTCTGGAAGCCGTTGGAGTGCGCGGAGATGCCGCGCATCGCGTGCATGGACACCGGGCGACCGAACACCTTGTCGTGCTTGCGGCCCCAGGAGTCGGTCCACTCGATATCGAGTTCGATCGTCTCCTTGAACGCGACGTGCGCCATCTCCAGCGCCAGGCGCTCGGTCTGGTCGGCCGGGACGCCGGTGACCTCGGCGGTGTTCTCCGGGGAATACTCGTCGCTCAGGTAGCGCTCGGCCAGCAGCGTCATCACGGTCTTGACCGGGCGGCCGTCGGGCGCGGTGTACTCGCCGAACAACGCCGGCTTGATGTCGACCTGGGTGCCGTCGACGAACGCCTCCTGTTCCAGCTCCCAGACCAGCGGGTTGCCGGCCTCGTCACGCAGGATCAGGCCATCGCCCTTCTGCCCCGGGGTCTGCACCACCAGCTGGGTGGCGTTGGTGTAGCGCACCAGGAAGTCCCAGTCGAACTGGTCGTTCTTCAGCAGCACGTGCAGCATCGACAGCGCGAACAGGCCGTCGGTACCGGGCTTGATGCCCACCCACTCGTCGGCGATCGCCTGGTAGCCGGTGCGCACCGGGTTGATCGCGACAAACTTGCCGCCGCGGCGCTTGAGCTTCTCCAGACCGATCTTGATCGGGTTGGAGGCATGGTCTTCCGCCACGCCCCAGAGCATGTGGTACTTGGTGCGGTCCCAGTCGGGGTCGCCGAATTCCCAGAAGGCGAAGCCGGTGGTATACAGACCGCCGGTGGCCATGTTCACCGAGCAGAAGCCGCCGTGGGCCGCCCAGTTGTAGGTGCCGAACTGGGTCGCCCACAGACCGGTCAGGGCCTGCATCTGGTCGCGGCCGGTGAAGAACGCCAGTTTGCGCGGGTCGGTCTCGCGGATCTTCTGCAGCCGCGTGGACAGCATGTCCAGGGCCTCGTCCCAGGAGATCGGCTCGAACTCGCCGGCGCCGCGCTCGGTGCCGGGCTTGCGGCGCATCGGCTGGTGCAGGCGCGCCGGGGACTGCTGCTTCATGATCCCCGCGTTACCCTTGGCACACAGCACCCCCTTGTTGATCGGGTGATGCCGATTGCCCTGGATATAGCGGACCTTGTTGTTCTGGACGGTAACCTTGATGCCGCAGCGGCAGGCACACATGTAGCAGGTGGTGTACTTGATCTCCTGCTCGCTGTGGTTCTCGAACTCGGGCAACGCGCTCATTCAGACGACCCCATAGATTACGGTTTGCTTATTCATGGGCCATATTGGCCATAAGCCGGGCTTTTGGCCAACGAAAAGTTCTTATCTTGGAATAAGACAAAATTATCTGTGAGAGATTTTGTTTATTGACGCAACGATTCTGAGGCATTGTTGTTGCGTTCCCGGAGAAGTGGTCTACGATGTGTGTGATGAAACATATCGCCCCCATCGGCAGGACGGAGCACCCCATGGAACAGCCCCTCAAGGACGAGAACGCACTGGTGGATGCCTTCGGCCGCCGCATCGAATATGTCCGCCTCTCGGTCACCGACCGCTGCGACCTGCGCTGCTTCTACTGCATGCCCAAGGGCTTTCGCGACTTCGAGGAGCCGGATCACTGGCTCAGCTTCGAGGAGATCGAGCGCGTCATGGGAGCCTTCGGACGTCTGGGCACCCGCCGCGTGCGCCTGACCGGCGGCGAGCCGCTGGTACGCAAGAACCTCCCGGACCTGGCCGCACGCCTGAACGCCCTGCCTGGCATCGACGACATCTCGCTGTCCACCAATGCCACGCGCATGGCGCGCCATGCCCAGGAACTGAAGGATGCCGGCGTGGCGCGCATCAACGTCAGTCTCGACTCGCTCAAGCCGGAAGTCTTCAAGGAGATCACCGGCGGCAAGCTGGAGAAGGTCCTGGACGGGCTGATGGCCTCCAAGGCCGCCGGGCTCGACCCGATCAAGATCAACATGGTGGTAATGGGCGGGATCAACGAGCCGGAAGTCGAGGACATGGTGGACTTCTGCATCGAGCACGGCTTCACCCTGCGCTTCATCGAGACCATGCCGATGGGCGACACCGGCCGCGAGGCGAAAGAGGGCCACTACGTGAACCTGCAGGACGTGCGCGCCCGTCTGGAGCCGCGCTACAACCTGGTACCCGGCGTGATGCCCGGCGGCGGCCCGGCGCGCTACATGCAGATCCCGGACACCCCCGTGCGCATCGGCTTCATTACGCCGATTTCGCAGCACTTCTGCGATACCTGCAACCGCGTGCGCCTGTCGGTGGACGGCACCATCTACACCTGCCTGGGCAACGACCACAGCCTGAACCTGCGCCCCTACCTGCGCGAGGGCTGCACCGATTCCGAACTGGAGGATCTGGTGGTCCAGGCCATCAACCTGAAACCGGAACGCCACGAATTCTCCGAGCGCCCGGAAAAGGTCATGCGCTTCATGTCCATGACCGGCGGCTAGCGTCACGGCGGGGCTGGCCCCGATCCCGTAGGAGGCCAGCCTTCTGGCCGATGGGGTGTGACAAGCGTCCCATCGGCCAGAAGGCTGGCCTTGTATGTTTACCCGTGGCAGGCCTAGAAAGGGTCTGTCGGGGTGGAGGGACGAAGCTGGCATCTGGCCTGTGGCACAGACGGTAGGAGAGTTCGTCCCACCCCTCACCTTAAACGCCGATAAGGAATCGATCGGCTCGGGACCGACGATAGATGGCAAGCCAGCGTTCGGTGAGGCCCCGACAGACCACTCCAAGCTAGCTCGGGAGGTGTGATGATGGCAACGCATCGGATCGGGGTCGATGTCGGCAAGGCCGAGTTGTGGATCAGCATCGACGGTGAAACCGCACAGCTGTGTCCCAACGAGCTCCCGGCGATCCGCCGGTGGGTCCGTGGTTTGCAGGGTCCGGCCGACTTCGCCCTGGAAGCCACCAACGACTATCACCTGGCCCTGGCGCTGGAGGCCCATCATCAGGGCCACCGGGTGTATCTGATCAATGGCTATCGCCTCAATCGCTACCGCGAGAGCATCGGTGGCCGGGCCAAGACCGATGCCGGGGATGCCCGGCTGCTGGTGCGTTATCTGCAACGCGAGCAGGACGAACTGCGCCCCTGGACACCGCCGCCCGAGGGCTACCGGACCCTGCAAAAGCTGCTGCGCCGGCGTGCCACGCTGGTACGGGCACGGGTCATGCTGGAGCAGAGTCTGCGAGGCGTACCCGAACTGCAGGCCCACCTGAAGCACCTGCTTCGGGAGATCGTTCGGCTGGATACCGTCCTCCAGCGTGTGCTGCGCGAGACGGTCAGTCGCGCCGGCTGGTCGGATCACACTCGGCGCTGCCAGCAGATCGAGGGTGTGGGCCCGCTCACCGCCACCGGCTTGGCGATGGCGTTCCATCGCGGCGCGTTCCGCAGCAGTGATGCGTTCGTCGCCTTCCTGGGGCTGGATGTCCGCATCCGCGACTCCGGCACAAAACGGGGGCAGCGCAAACTCACCAAGCAGGGCGATCCAGAGTTGCGACGGCTGCTCTACCTGGCCGCGATGCAGGCCAAGTCCAAACCCGCCTGGAGCGACTACTACCAGCGCTGCCTGGACCGTGGCCTGGCGACGACTCAGGCGCTGAATGCCTTGGCTCGCAAACTGGCCCGCGTCGCCTTCGCCCTGATGAACCATCAGACCGACTATCAACCTAAGACCCCTTGTGGAGAGACATAGAATCTCCTAC